>DASQOO010000127.1:0-50087 GCA_035644435.1 Steroidobacteraceae bacterium
AATGTACGAGGTGATGCGCTTGCGGTGCTGTTCGGTAATGACAGGCCCCATGTCGGCGTCGGGATCGGAGCTGGGTCCGATCCGCAATGACGAAGCGCGCTGAGCCAGGGCAGCGACCAGTCGATCTGCGGTTTGCTCGCCGATCGGTACCGCGACCGAGACAGCCATGCAGCGCTCGCCCGCCGAGCCATAGGCGGCACCCATCAACGCATCGGCCGCCTGATCCATATCAGCATCCGGAAGCACCAGCATGTGGTTCTTGGCGCCGCCGAGTGCCTGCACGCGCTTGCCGGCCTTGCTCCCGGTCGTGTAGACGTGCTCGGCCACTGGCGTCGAGCCAACGAAGCTCACCGCCTTGATGTCGGGATGCAGCAGGATCGCATCGACGGCTTCCTTGTCACCCTGAACGACGTTGAGGACGCCGCGCGGCAGTCCTGCCTGGTGCAGCAGTTGGGCGACGAACAGCGCTGCGGACGGGTCGCGCTCGGAAGGCTTGAGGATGAAAGTGTTGCCGCAGGCGATGGCCACCGGGTACATCCACAGCGGAACCATGGCGGGAAAATTGAACGGAGTGATTCCCGCCACGACGCCCAAGGGCTCACGGTCGCTGTACGTGTCGATGTTCGGACCGACATTGCGGCTGAAATCTCCCTTGAGCAGATGCGGGATGCCGCAAACGAAATCCACCACCTCGATGCCGCGCGCGACCTCGCCCAACGCGTCCGCGTGAGTCTTGCCGTGCTCGGCGCTGATGCGGCGGGCAATCTCCTCGCGATGCTCATCCAGCAGCGCCTTGAACTTGAAGAGGTAGTTGGCGCGCTTCGCCGGCGGCGTTTCCGCCCAGCCGGGATAGGCCGCCTTGGCCGCGGCGACCGCAGCTGCGACGTCCTCGCCGGACGAGAACCCAACCCACCCGGATTCCTCGCCGGTCGCTGGATTGAAGAGCGGTGCGCCGCGTCCGCTGGTGATCGCTGCAGCCTCGCCAGCGATGAAGTTGACGACAACGTTTTTGTGCTGCTGCGCGCGCTGTGCTGTAGACATTTCGTTTCCCCCGCGGAACGAAATTGCTCGACCTGTCTAAGTAGACAGGATTTAGGCACAGACCCTGGTGTGGGTCAAATTCATTCTGGCCGCATGCTGCAGAAATGTAGCTGGTAGCCGCATGCCGAAATGGGTATTGAAGAAGCTAAGGTCGCACAATGCGACCCGATCCCGTCGACGCCATCCTGTTCCGGATGGAACAGCAGGGACTCCGGCAGAAAGACATTGCTCCGTTACTCGGTGGCAGGAATCGGGCGTCGGAAGTCCTCTCGCGCAAACGCTCGCTCACATTGCCGATGATCCGGGCGTTATATGAGAAGCTCGATATCCCTCCTGCCCTTCTGATACGCGAGCCACGCGCCGAATATCGCGTAAAAGGAAGGGCCGGCCTGCGACGGCGCCCTGTCACGAGACGGGTCTCGCGTTCGTAGTCGCCGTGTAACGACCGGTCTTGCTCGCTCGAGGCCGGGGATCATTCCCAGGAGCGATCCGAAGGCCGCGCGGCAACCCTGATCGTTTCGATGCGCGGGGCGGTCACCGTGAGGCTACCCAGGTCGGCGATTAGGAGGACCGCGGAGCGTCGTGCGGTCACGGTGATCGCGCCAAGGTCCGCGAAGCGCGTGTCGGAAAGGCGCGGAGCACTGACGGTCATGCTTCCGAGTTCCGCAACCTCTGCGAAGCGCCGAGCCGTCACGGTCACATGCCCGAGGTCGGCGAACGTGCGCGAGACGTCGACCCGCTCGCACGCTCCGACCCCGTCGGCCTGCGTCGCCGACGCCATCAAAGCTCCCGTGGCCATCAAGGTGACCAACGCGAACTCCCGAATCCTGTGCAGCGTGCTCATGGCGCTCTCCTTCGACCTTTTGCCTGATTCCGATCGCAACGACGCTGATGCTGAGATGCTCTCCGCGCCCGGCGCGTTTAAAGCGAGGTGTGTCGTGAGTTGAAGCGCGCGGCGACCGAGGGAGATCAAGGTTGAGTGCGTCATGGTGCGGGCCTCGTGCTGCGTGGGTGCGTCCAGAATTCGTTGGTCGCCTTCCTACTAGCACGGCCCGTGCCAGCCTTGTGGCAAGAGCTAACAGACTGTTATTCCTGATAGTCTCGTCGTCGCCCGGGAAGTCACGTGTCCGCTGCGGACGTCCGCGTCCCCTGTCCGGGACAGCCACGGACACTTCGATCCCGAGACCGGGACACTAACGGCTCAGCCAGCGGTGACCGAAGAACAGCAGCGCGCCCAAGCCGAGCGCGGCGCCACTGACGGCGAGCTGCGGACGAGTCGCGCCGGTGATTATCGTGAGCGACACGATGATCGCCACACATGGAATCAGCGGGCCAAAAGGTACGACGTTCGCCGCGGGCGCGACCTTGTCCTGAGCTGCGGCACGTCGCAACACCAGCGCCGCTGCAGACACACCCGAGTAAGTGAGCAGACGCGCGATCGCACTCGCCGCGACCAGTAGTACGAACGAGCCCGTGAGAGCGAGCGCGAGGGCCACGGCGGTTGAGAACCAGAGAGCGCGATGCACAGGCAGGCGAGCCCGACGAGCACCACCGCGATCGGGCTCCAGTTGCCGAGCTCCGCGGCGACCAGCGCGGGCGTGAGGAAGACGGCGCCGCCGATGACGATGTTGACGCCGAACGCGGTGAGGTCCCAGCGGCCGAGAGCGCGCTGCAGAGTCCCCCTCTCCCCAACTCTCTCCTCCATAGATCGAGCTTGCCGTCGAGAACTTCCGGTGGCAACTTGGTTCGCGTCTCCCTGATTCGCGAGGCCTCCACATGGGCGCGCTGGACATCGTCATCCTGTTCGCCTATCTCGCGCTCATGGTGGGCCTCGGTTTCTACGCGAAGCGCCGCCAGAAGAATGTCGAGGATTATTTCGTCGCGGGCCGGCGCGTGGGCCCGTTCACGATCTCCTGCATGTGGCTCGCGGCCTGGATCGGGGGCGCTGCCATCGTCGGAACGTCGGCGCGCATTTATGAATACGGCATCACCGGCATCTGGTACATCCTGGCGGAGGCGATCGGGTTCCTGCTGTTTGGCCTTTTCATGGCGCGGCGCGTGAAGCAGCTCGGCGACCGCCATCACCACCTCACGTATCCGGACTTCATCGAGCAACACTACGACAACCGCACGCGTGCCGTGGCCATGATCAGCACGGTTCTCGCCTATACGGCGTACACGGCCGGCCAGTTCGCGGCATCGGCCGCGATCCTGCAGGTGCTCCTCGGCTGGGATTACGGCGCGGCACTCCTCCTGTCCGGCGCCATCGTGATCCTCTACACGGCGGTCGGCGGTTACCTCGCGGTGACCTATACGGACCGGGTGCAGGTGGCCTTGGTGCTGATCGGCGTCGTGGCGATTGGAGTCCCCGTCGCGATATCACATGCCGGCAGCTGGTCTGACATGCGCGCTGCGCTGCCCGCGTCCTACTACGATCTCGGCGCCCAGGGCTGGGGCAAGATTGCCGCGCTGGTCGTCTCGATGGTGCTCAGCTTTTTCGTCGCGATGGACAGTTTTTCCCGCAGCTACTCCGCGCGCGATTCAGCGGCCGCGCGCACCGGCGCCCTGTTGAGCATTGGCCTCGTCCTGCCAGTCGCGCTGGCCGTCGCCTGGCTGGGACTCGCGTCTGCGGTCCTCTACCCCGGCCGTGTTTCGGGCGGTGGCATCCTCACCCAGTTTGTGCTCGAGGCCTTTCCCGCCGGGCTGAAAGGCCTGATGGTGATCGGCATCCTGTCCGCCACGATGTCGGTCGCGTCCATCTGCGTGATCACGGCGTCGGCGAACTACACGCGCGACATCCATCAGCGCTACATCCAGCCCGGCATTTCGCGCCCGGCCATGCTGCGGCTCGGCACGCTCGCATCGGTGGGCGCCGGCCTCGTGGCCATGCTGATAGCCTGGAAGATGCGTGACATCATCGACATCCTGCAGCTCGGCTTCACCATCAACGCCGCCGCACTGTTCCTGCCGACCATTGCAGCGATCTATTGGGATCGCGTGCCGGCGAGCGCCGCGTTCTGGAGCAGCAGCCTGTCCCTGGCTACGGTGATCGGCTGGCGCGTCGCGGCAGATGCCGGCCTCGGAGGGATCTTTGCGATCGATCCCCTGTGGCCCGCTCTCGGGGTTTCCGTCGTGCTGCTGGCGGCGCTGACCCTGCTGCAACCGCGGCAGGTCGCGAGGACGACGGCGTGAGCGCGTCGCGACCTGTCGTGGTACTGGCCGAGATGCCCGAGGCGGCGGGCCGTGACCTGTCGATCGAGCGGCTCCATCTGCCGGCCGGCGCGCGCATCGACACATTCACCTACCGTGGCGACGCAGCCGCGCTCGCGGTCGCCTGCCGTGACGCCGACGCGATCCTTACCGACTACGTCCCCTTCGACCGCGCGGCGCTCGGTCAGCTCGCGCGCTGCCGGATCATCTCGGTAGCCGCGACCGGCTGGGATTGCGTGGATGTCGCAGCCGCCAGCGAGCGTGGCATTCGCGTCGCGTGCGTCGGCGAATACTGCACGGACGAAGTCGCGGACCACACGCTCGCACTGCTACTCGCGCTGAATCGCCGCCTGCTCGCGTATCACAGCCAGGTGCAAGACGGACACAGCTGGCGCTGGAACGAGGTACAGGGATTGCGCCGCCTCGCCGGCCAGACGCTCGGCATCATCGGCTTCGGCCGCATCGGACAGGCCGTTGGCCACCGGGCGCTCGGCTTTGGCTTGAAGGTTCTCGCCTCGGATCCGCGCGTGGACACCGCGGCGGCGCGCCGGCTCGGTGCCGAGGCCGTGAGCCTCGATGAGCTGCTCTCGCGCGCGGACATCATCAGCCTGCACAGTAACCTGGACTCCGGGAGCCGCGGGCTCCTCGACCGCGCGGCTTTTGAAAAGATGAAGCGCAGGCCGCTACTGATCAACGTCGCGCGCGGCGCGCTCATCGTCGAGACCGACCTGGTGGACGCGCTCAATCGAGGGCTCCTCGCGGGCGCGGCGCTCGACGTGCTGGCTGAGGATTCGCCGGACCTCGGGCATCATCTACTGGTGGGGCGGGCAGATGTGTTGCTGACGCCGCACGTGGCTTTCTATTCGGAGTCGGCCCTGGAAGACCTGCGCCGCATCTCGGCCGCGAATATCCGCGAATTCCTGGAAGGACGGCCGGACCAGGTGTTCCGGCTCGTCGAGCCCGCCGTATGAGCAGCGAGGCCATCTTCGACGGCGCGCCGGAGCAGGGCACGATCAATTTCAGCGTCGGTCAGCCTTCGGCGGACCTGCTGCCGCTCGCGCTTCTCGGCACGGCCGGCGAGCGTTTCTTCGCCAACGCCGAGCCGCTCGAGCTGAACTACGGCCAGCGACAGGGCGATGTGCGCTTCCGCACGGCGCTCGCCGACTTCCTCGTCAAGTCCACGGGCAGCCCCGTCGACCCCGATTCGCTAATGCTGACGAGCGGCATTTCCCAGGCGCTCGACTTCGTCTGCGGCCGCTTCACGCGACGGGGCGACGTCGTTTTCGTCGAGGAGCCGAGCTATCCCTACTCGTTCCCGATCTTCCGTGACCACGGGCTCGAGATCCTCGGCGTCCCGGTCGACGGCGCGGGCGTGGACGTCGCCGTGCTCGAGCGCGAACTCGCCAAGCGTCGCCCGAAGCTCGTCTACACCATCCCAGCCTTCCACAATCCGACCGGCCAGGTGCTTGATCGCGCGCGCCGGGAGCGGCTCATCTCACTCTCCCGCGAACACGGCTTCATCATCGTCGCAGACGAGGCGTACCAGCTCCTGCATCACGGCACGCCGCCGCCGCCATCGTTCGGTGCGCTGGGCGGCGATGGCAACGTGCTCTCGCTCGGCACGTTCTCAAAGATCCTCGCGCCGGGCCTGCGCCTCGGCTGGATCCAGACGACGCCGGATCTCATGAGCACACTGCTCGCCAGCGGCGCGCTCGTGAGCGGGGGCAACTTCAACCACTTCGCCTCGCACGTCGTGCGCCAGCTCCTGGAAGGCGGCGAGCTTTCAGCCTTCGTGACGGGTCTGCGCGCGAGTTATGCGGAGCGCGCACAGGCGATGGACGCGGCACTCAAGAAACACTTCAACAGCATCGCGCGCTGGCAGAGACCGGGCGGCGGCTACTTCTTCTGGCTCGAGCTAGCGGAAGGTGCAGATGCCGGCGCGCTCGAGGCGGCGGCTCGCACCGCCGGGACCGGTTTCCTGCCTGGCACCGCCTGTTCGATTTCGGGCGGCGTCCGGCATTGCCTGCGCCTGTCCTTCGCGCATTACAGGGTGCCCGAGATCCACGAGGGCATCGGACGCCTCGCGCGCGCCTTCATCAAATGAAGCCAATCCAGTCGTCGCGCGATGAACCCTACGAGGCGGCGCGATCGATCCACTTTTCGACCTGCGGAGGACGATAGGTCGCGAACCGCTCGAGCAGATCCGTGGGCGAGGTCGAGGTGATCACGAGAGCGCGATGCTGCCCCTTCACGAAACGCTCTTCGACGGTGAGATCCAGGAACTCGAGCAGCCGGTCGTAGTACCCGCTGACGTTGAGTAATCCGCAGGGTTTCGGATGCAGTCCAAGCTGCGCCCAGGTGAGCACCTCGAAGAACTCTTCGAGCGTGCCGAGACCGCCAGGGAGAGCGATGAACCCTTCCGAGAGGTCGGCCATCATCGCTTTGCGCTCGTGCATCGAGGCGACGACTCGAAGCTCGGTAAGACCGCCATGCGCTACTTCCTTCTCGAGCAGCGCCTTGGGGATCACGCCGATGACCTCGCCGCCCGCGGCCAGTGTCGCGTCCGCGAGCACTCCCATCATCCCGACCTTGCCGCCGCCAAAGACCACGCCATAGCCGCGCGTCACGAGCTCGCGTGCCAGCCGCTCTGCGGCTTGCGCATAGTCCTCGCGCGCGCCGCGACTCGAGCCCGCAAATACGCATATTCGCTTCATACCGTTCTCCCCGGGGCTGCGTCTGCAGCGTAGCTCCATCCTGCGGGAGCACAAAGCCCCACTCATTCGCCGGAATCCGTCGAATCTGGCCGCAAGAGGGCATACGGGCTACCCTGTGTGCATGGATCTTGATCGATTGCGTCAGCTCGTGGCTTCGCTCCATCGGGAACTGGGCGACGCAAAATCCGTGGACCCGGAATCGCGCCAGGCGATGGGCGCTCTCATGAAAGACATCGATCGCGTCCTCGACTCTTCTCCAGCGGTCCGGCAGGACGGCCGCTTCCAGGATCGACTCGAAGAGCTTTTGCTGCGTTTCGAAGCGCGGCATCCCGGGATCGCCGCGTCCATGCACGAACTCATCGACGCGCTCGCGAAGGCCGGGATCTGATGAGAATCATAAGATGCACCTGACCGGCATCGTCGGCCTTGCTGTCATGCTTGGCTTGGCGTGGCTCTTTTCCACCAATCGTCGAGCAATCCGGCTGAAAACTGTGGCCTGGGGATTGGGCCTGCAGTTCGTCTTTGCCGTTCTGGTGCTGAAGTTCGCGTTCGGGCGACGCGTTTTTGAAGTCGCCGGAGACGGTGTGAAGTGGTTGCTGAACTTCTCTTACGAAGGATCACGCTTTGTCTTCGGCCCGCTCGGTGAAAAGCTGACGCCGGTCGCGGTCCACGACCTCGCCGCGGAGAAAGCCACCGGCGCGTTGACGTTTTTGCCTCCGGAGCACATCTTCTTCTTCGCGTTTGGCGTGCTGCCGACGATCATCTTCATCGCCGCGTTCTTCGCCATCCTGTATCACATCGGAGTGATGCAGTTCATCATCAAGTGGGCGGCCCGGGCCATGACCGCCCTGATGGGCGCCAGCGGCGCCGAATCGCTCAACGTGGCGGCCAGCATCTTCATGGGCCAGACGGAAGCGCCGCTCACGATCCGTCCGTATCTGCCGCGGCTCACGCGTTCGGAGCTGATGACTGTCATGACCAGCGGCATGGCTCACGTTTCCGGCGGCATCATGGGGGCGTACATCGCGTTCGGCATCGAGCCCAAGCACATCCTGACCGCGGTGATCATGACCGCCCCGGGCACTTTGCTGCTTGCGAAGATGCTCGTGCCGGAGACCGAACAGCCGGAAACCGCCGGCCGCGTTGAGCTGCATCGCGGCGAAGAAGAGAAGCAGCAAAATTTCCTGGGTGCCATTGCCCGCGGCACCACTGACGGCCTGGGCCTGGCCGTCAACGTCGCCGCCATGCTGATCACCTTTGTGGCGCTGGTATTTCTCGCCAACGGAATCCTGGGCGGCATTCACGATGGGCTCGCGAAAATCGGCTTCGCGTACTTTCCCGCCAGCCTGCAACAGATTTTCGGTTACCTGTTCGCGCCCATCGCCTGGGTTATCGGCGTGGCCTGGCAGGACTGCGTGCAGGTGGGCAATCTGCTGGGCACGCGCATGACGCTGAATGAGCTGGTGGCCTTCTCGCAGCTTGGCCCCTTGAACGGCGTGATCAGCGACCGTTCGTTCATCATCGCCACCTTCGCCTTGTGCGGCTTCGCCAATTTCAGTTCCATCGGGATACAGATCGGCGGCATCGGAGCGCTCGCGCCCAACAAGCGCGAGGAGCTCGCGCGCCTCGGCATTCGCGCCATGCTGGCCGGTACCATGGCGAACTTGATGTCTGCTTCGATCGTGAGCCTGCTGATCTGATCCGCCGAGCGTGCGATGAAACGAGCGATCGTCCTGGTCCTGGATTCATTCGGAATCGGCGCGAGCGCCGACGCTCAACGTTTCGGCGATGCGGGTTCGAACACCCTCGGACACATTGCCGCCCATCGCGCCCGCGCCGGCGCTCCGCTCAAGCTTCCGAATCTCGCCGGTCTCGGGCTGCTGCATGCCGCGCGGGAAAGCTGTGGTGAGTATCCGGCCGGCTGCGAGCCAAACATCGAAGTGGTCGGCGCGTATGGCTACGCCGAGGAACTGAGCACTGGCAAGGACACTCCGAGCGGCCACTGGGAAATGGCTGGGGTACCCGTGCTCTACGAGTGGGGTTACTTCCGGCAAGCCGAAAACTCGTTTGCGCCCTCCTTGCTGCAGGATCTGATCAAGGAGGCACGCCTGCCCGGAGTGCTCGGCAATTGCCACGCTTCGGGCACCGAGATCATCGACAGGCTCGGCGAAGAACACATGCGCACGGGAAAGCCGATCGTCTACACATCGGGCGACAGTGTGTTCCAGATTGCCGCGCACGAAGGGACGTTCGGACTCCAGCGTCTCATCGATCTGTGTCTGATCGCGCGCCGGCTGGTCGATCCCTACCGCATCGGGCGCGTCATCGCGCGGCCCTTCGTTGGCAATTCACCCACGGATTTCAAACGCACCGGCAACCGCCACGACTATGCGGTGCCGCCGCCCTCGCCCACCGTGCTCGACAAGCTGGTCGCGAGTGGCGGTGAGGTGATCGGCATCGGCAAGATCCCGGACATTTTTGCGCATCGGGGCATCTCGCAGGAGGTGCACGCGTTCGGGAACGACGCGATGTTCGACGTGACGCTGGCAGCTCTCGAGAGCGCGCGGGATCGGTGTTTCGTGTTCAGCAACTTCGTCGACTTCGACACGCTCTACGGGCACCGGCGCGATGTCGAGGGCTACGCACGTGCACTCGAGCAGTTCGACGCGCGCCTGCCGGAGCTCTTCGGCCAAATGGGTGAGGAGGATGTCCTCATGCTGAGCGCGGACCACGGCTGCGATCCGACGTGGACCGGAAGCGATCACACACGTGAGCACATTCCCGTGCTCGCGTACGGCCGCAGGGTCAGGCCGGGCTCGCTGGGCAAGCGCGCGACCTTCGCCGACATCGGGCAGAGCCTGGCGGGCTTCTTCGATCTCGAGCCGATGGATTACGGTTCGGACTTCCTGGGGTGATCCACGGTCGAAGACTTATGGCGCGGTGGTCTTGGGCTGATCTACCACTGCGGCCTTGATCTTCGCAGCGAGCGTGTTGGCCTCGGCGCGCACCCGCGCCATGTCGACCGTCAACACTTGACCGTCGCGCATTAGCACCTTCCCTTCGACGACGACGCTCGCGACATCTTGCTCGTGGGCGACATAGACCAGGTGCGAAACGACATCGTAGAGCGGCGTGAAGTGCGGCTCGGCCAGCGAGACCTGGATGAGGTCCGCACGCCGTCCCGGCGTGAGTGAACCGATCTTGTCGCCGAGACCGATCGCCTCGGCACCACCCGCCGTCGCCATGCGCAGCGCGGTCGCCGCGGGGACGACCTTCGGATCCATCGTCGACACCTTCTGCAGGAACGCCGCGAGACGCATCTCCTCCCACATGTCGAGGTCGTTGTTGGTGGCGGGCCCGTCCGTGCCGAGCCCGACGGCAATCCCCGCGTTCAACATCGCCGTTACCGGGGAAGTACCGGAAGAGATCTTCATGTTCGAGGTCGGGTTGTGAATGACGCCGACATGGCGCTGCGCGAGCAGCGCTATCTCCGCATCCGTGGGCCACACGACGTGCGCGGCTATGGTCGGTCCGCTGAAAAAGCCGATGCCATCGAGGAACGTCACCGGGGTCGTGCCATAGTTCTTGCGGCTGTAGTCGACCTCGAAGCGCGATTCGGCCACGTGGATGCTGATCGGCACGCCCAATTCCCTGGCCGTGACACGGAGCTTCTGCAGCATCGGCGGCTTGATCGTATAGATGGAGTGCGCACCGATGATCGGGATCACGCGCGGGTTCTTGCCCTGCCAGCGCCTGACGAAATCCGCGGCGAGGCGCAGCTGCTCTTCGGCATTGGCCGCATCGGGGCTCTTCTGATCGATGATGGAGGGCGCGACGAGAGCGCGCAGGCCACACTTTTCGACAGCCTTCGCGACCGCGTCGGGGAAGTAGTACATGTCGACGAAGGTGGTGGTTCCGCCGCGGATCATTTCCCAGCAGGCGAGCTCAGTGCCGATGCGCACGAATTCAGGGTCGACGAAGCGCACTTCGGTGGGGAAGATGTAGTGCGTCAACCAGTCGATCAGCTCGCGGTCGTCGGCAATGCCGCGCAACAAGGTCATGGCGGCGTGCGTATGTCCGTTGATGAGGCCAGGCAGAACGATGCGATCCTTGCCGGGGAGCGTCTCGCGTGCCTTGTATTTCGCCGCGAGCTCCGCGGCCGGGCCGACGGCCACGATGGCGCCCTTGTCGATCACGACCGCGCCCTTCTGCAGCACCGGCGCATCGCCATTCATCGTGACCACGTGGTCCCCCTCGACGATGAGGTCGACTGGGGCTTGAGCGTCGCAGGCCGACACTACGCCCAGGAGGGCGAGCGCTGCGAGGTGGGCGTATCGATGCAAACTCCGGTACTGTTTCATGGGTGAATATCCAATCGCTCCCCAAGGTCGAGCTTCATTGTCATCTGGAAGGCGCCGTCCCGCCGGCCGTCGTCCGCGAAGTCGGGCGCTCGATTGGCCTGGACGTCCCGACCGACGATGCCACGTTCCGGCGTGAGTGGCTGATCACCGAACCGATGACCAATCTCGCCGTCGCGCTCGGCAAGTTTGCCAACATCCAGTCGCTGTGGGTCTCCGAGGAAGTCATCGAGCGGCTCACTTACGAAGTTTGCCAGTACGGGCACAGCCAGGGCATTCGGATCTTCGAGCTGCGCTACTCGCCCGACTTCATCGCCGAAGGCCGCCGCTGGCCCAACTTCGAAAGGATTCACAGCGCGATCGTGCGCGGGGTGAACCGTGCGCGCCATCCGGATATGGTCGTCGGCCTGATCGGCATCGTGCGCAAGATTCTGCCGCAGGACCAGGCCGCCTATACCACGGACTTCATCATCGAGAACCGCGAGACTTTTGTCGGGCTCGACTTTGCGGATCGCGACATCGGCTTCGAGCTGCGTCGTTTCGCGCCGCTGGTCGAGAAGGCACGCCGCGCGGGCCTGCGCTTCACCACGCATTGCGGGGAAGACAACGTGCCCGAGGCCGCGGCACAGGTGCGCATGGCGATAGAGGAACTGGGGGCCGAGCGCATCGGTCATGGCATCTTCGCGGCGCGCGATCCGGCGATCCTCGAGCTCGCCCGCCAGCGCCGGGTGCTGTTCGAGCTTTGTCCCACGAGCAACTGGCTCACCAGCTCCGTGCCGTCGATACGCGAGCACCCGATTCGCAAGTTCATGCGGGCGGGCGTCGACGTTTCGATTAATTCCGACGATCCCGGGCTATTCGACATCGATCTGTGTCACGAGTATCGGGTGCTCGAGAGCGAGCTCGCGTTCACGCAGGCGGAGTTCAAGCGGCTCAACGATCTCGCCGCCGCGCACAGCTTCGTGCCGGACGAGATCAAGCAGAAGGTGTGGCCGCGGCCGATTCCCAAGCTGGGATGATGGAATCCGCCCCTGCCCGGCTTTCACTGCGCGTGAAGCCGGGCAGGAGGGCTATGCATATCAGAAGTGAGCGTTGAACGACACGCCAAGCACACGCTCTTCGTTGTCGAAACCCGTGAGGTTGTTGAAGTCGATCGCGCCCTTCACGTTTTCCTCGTCAGTGATGTTGCGTCCGAAGACGGCCAATTCGTACTTACCGTCGTTGAACAAGAGACCGATGCGCGCTCCGCCTTCGTAGGTGTTGTCGCTCTTGAATTCCTTCGCCTCGTACAGGAAGAAGTTGGTCTCACCCTGGAACGCCCAGTCGGTAGCGAAGAAGAGCTCAGCGGTCCCGATCGGGACGCCGTACCGCGCAGTCACATAGGCGACGTACTTCGGTGCTTGCGGGAACGGATTGCCGTCGACGACTGCCGCCGGAAGGCCGCCCACGATGACGATTGGATCGGTTACCGTGCAGAGCCCGGACCCGCAGGGCCGCACTGTCAGGTTATCGTCCTTGAGCTCGGTGTCGACATAGCTGTAGCCCAAGGTGAACGAGAGATGGTCGGTCGGCAGGAAGTCGCCTTCGATTTCGAAGCCCTTGCCGGTGCCCTTGTCGGCATTCACGAGGATTACGTTGTTGGCGGCGCCGCCGATGGCTGACAGCTGCTGATCCTTGATCTCGTAGTAGAACACCGCGCCACTCAAGCGCACGCGATTGCCGGCGAACTCCGACTTGAACCCGATCTCCCCGGAGGTGATCGTTTCCGACTTCGCGACCGATGCCGCCCCGCCGAATGCCACGTCGCGCCCCTGGATGGTGGGCGCGCGGAAACCGTTGGCGACGCGCCCATAAACGCTGAAATCGCTGTTGACCTTGTAGAGCGCGCTCAGATCCCAGCTGAGCTTGCTGTCCGAGACGGAAGCAGGTGCGGTGGACCCGATTGGGGTACTGATCACCCGGAAATCCTTGTCGTCATCCGTCCAGCGCAAGCCGCCGGTGATGTTCCAGGCCTCGCTCACATCCACGCTGAGGTGGGCAAACGCAGCCCACGCCGTGTTGGTGTGCTCAACCGTGGTCGCCGGAACGAAGAACGGATTGGTGGTGACGCGGAACCTGGAATCGAAGTAGTAGGCGCCCGCCTGCCAGAACACGGCGTCGGTCGCCTGTTGAGAGAAACGAACTTCCTGGGTGAACTGGTCGAGGCCGTCGATGCCGTCCTGCGTGACCGACGGGAATGGAATGCAGGTCTGACCGGGCTGGTGGCCCGGCGGGCACGGACCTTGAGCCGGCAGGAAATCAGCGCCAAACCCGCCATCGATGTCGCCCTTGCTCTGGTCATCCGTGGATTCATAGGCAGAGACGGAGGTGAGCGTGATGTGGTTGCCGAAGGTCCAGTCAATCTTGGCCGAGGCGCCGTATCCGTTCGCCTCCTGCGGGTTCTCGCCGCCCTGGTCAAAGGTCACGGCATTGCGATCATAGTTGGAATTGAAACCGTCCTTGCCGGGCCCCAGGACGTTGGCGCGGAAGATCGCCGCCGTGCCGTTGCTCATGTCGCGGTAGTGGTAGTTGAGCAGGACGTTCAGGTCCTCACTCGGTGAGAGCAGGAGCTGTCCACGAAAGGCGTACTCTGAGAAACCGCCCATTGCGTTCTGCTTGCGGGGGGTTTCGGCATCGTTAAAGGCCGGCACATTGTTGTCGATGTAGTCGTCACGCTGGTGAAAAAGGACGGACAAGCGTCCAGACACCCGGTCCGAGCCGCCACCAACCGCGCCTTCGACGGTCGTAGTCCCGAGCTCACCGTAGGAGATACCGAAATTGCCGTCGAAGCCGGCCTTCGGTTTCACGGTATCGAACTTGACGATGCCTGCCGGGGTATTGCGACCGAACAAGGTGCCCTGCGGCCCGCGCAGCACTTCCACGCGCTCGATGTCGAACAGCGGGAAGCTCTTCAGCACCACGTTCTCGAGCACGACGTCATCGACGATGATGGAAACCGGCTGTGAGGCGGCCAGATCGAAGTCAGTGTTGCCGAGACCGCGAATGTAGAAGCGCGGCGCCAGGCGCCCGTTGGAGGATTCGGCATACAGGCCCGGCACGCGCGTCGCCAGCGCCCGGATGTCGTCGCCGCCCTCGAACATCGCCGCGAGCCGCTCTCCCGAGAGTGCCGACACCGAAATCGGCACGTCCTGCACGTTCTGCGAGTGGCGTTGCGCGGTGACAACGAGCTCCTCGAGTGTGCCTGTGGGTTCCTGCGCCAATGCAGAACCCGTGCCCGCGATCAGCGCAACTCCGAGAGACACGGTTATGCGCGTCCCCGTGGACGATCCGACCGAGAGACGTTTGGTCATGGTGCAGCCCCCTGCTAACAAACTTTTCTTGAACCAGCCCGAAGGTGACTATTCGACTTGCGCGTCGTCATCCTTCACCCCATGGAATTCGACATGCGACGCGTGCGTGTGTCGAGAGCGGGCGCGAGTATACCCAGTAACTCATCGCTGAATCTAGGAAGGGCCAAACCGCGTCTAATACAATGCGGACACCATCTTGGGTACAATCAGCGCGTCCTCGAAACCTCAGCCAACGCGCCGATCCCGCGTCCATTTCGCGTCCATGCGAGCATTGCGGCACTAACCCATGGCATCCAAGCACTTCAACGCCAAGGATGGTGACTACGCGAGCACCGTCCTCATGCCCGGCGATCCGTTGCGCGCTCAATACATCGCTGAGCGTCACCTGAAGAACGCCCGGCGTGTCAATGACGTGCGCAATATGTACGGGTTCACGGGCGAGTATCGCGGTCGACCGATCTCCCTGCAGGCCCACGGCATCGGGATTCCCTCCGCCTCGCTTTATTGCCATGAATTGCTGGCCGAGTTCGAGGTCAAGCGCGTGATACGCGTGGGCAGCTGCGGGAGTGTTCTCCCGACGGTGAAGCTCAACGACATCGTCGTTGCCATGGGCGCCTCGACCGACTCGGGCGTGAATCGCATGCGCTTCGGGGGCTATGATCTCGCCGCCCTCGCGAGCTTTCGGCTGTTGCGCGAGTGCGCGCGGGTGGCAGAGGCAAGGAAGGTCCCGGTGCAGATCGGCAACTTCTTCTCTGCCGACCTCTTCTACACGCCCGAGCCTGAAATGTTCGAGGTGATGAAGAAGTACAATATCGTCGGCGTCGAAATGGAAGCCGCGGGGATCTACACCCTCGCCGCTGAGTTTGGTGCCGAAGCCCTTGCGATCTGCACCGTGAGCGATGAGATCTACAGCGGCCGGGCGCTGTCGACGGACGAGCGCCAGAGTTCGTTCGATCAGATGATCGAGCTCGCCCTTGAGACCGCGCTTCTCGACTTCACATAGGCCGAACATGCAACTCGCCGTCAAGCCCTGGACACCCCACCTCCCGGTGCTCGATCGGGTTACACCCGTCGACGAGGTGGGCGTGGAAGAGCGGGTTGCGCGTTTCGGCACGCGCAGCATCAAGAAAGACGCCAAGATTCACGCGCTCAAGCTCGCGCTCAGCATGATCGATCTGACCACACTCGAGGGTCAGGACACGCCGGGCAAGGTGCGGCAGCTGTGTCAGAAGGCCATGCATCTGCACGATGCGGTGCCCGATCTGCCGCACGTCGCGGCGGTCTGCGTATATCCGACCATGGTCAAAGTGGCGCGCCAGGCGCTCGCCGGACACGACGACATCAAGGTCGCATCCGTCGCCACTGCGTTTCCCAGCGGGATGGCGCCGCTCAGTGTCAAGCTCGAGGACGTGCGCGCTGCCGTGGCGGAGGGCGCGGACGAGGTCGACATGGTGATTTCGCGCGGTGCATTTCTGGCCGGCGAGTACCAGCGCGTGTTCGACGAGATCGTCGCGGTCAAAGACGCCTGCGGGCAAGCGCATCTCAAGGTGATTCTCGAGACCGGTGAGCTCGGCACGCTTGATCGCGTACGTCGTGCCAGCGTTCTAGCTATCAATGCCGGAGCGGATTTCATCAAGACGTCGACCGGGAAGATCCAGCCCGCCGCGACACTGCCGGTGACCCTGGTCATGCTGCTCGCGATCCGCGATCACTACTACGCGACCGGCCGGCGCGTCGGCATGAAGCCGGCGGGTGGTATCTCAAAGTCCAAGCTTGCAATCCAATACCTGGTGATGCTGCGCGAGACCCTCGGTGAAGGCTGGCTGACCCCCGAATTATTCCGGTTCGGCGCGAGCAGCCTCGCGAACGACCTCTTGATGCAGATCGTGAAGCAGCGCACCGGCGTCTACCAATCCGCCGACTATTTCTCCAAGGACTGAACATGTCGCGCCCGGATGTGAAGTTGCAGTTCGAGACCGCCTGGAAGTACGCGCCGGCGCCAGAAAGCACGGATCACGTGCGCATCGACCCGCAGTACGAGCTCTTCATCGGTGGCGAGTTCGTGGCGCCGCGCAAGCGCGAGTACTTCGACACAATCAATCCCGCTCGCGCCGTGACCCTCGCCCGCGTTGCCAAGGCCGACGAGGGCGATGTCGATCGCGCGGTCGCCGCCGCGCGCACTGCGTACACGCGCATCTGGTCGAAGCTGCGGCCCGCGGAGCGCGGCAAGTACCTCTATCGCATCGCGCGTGCTCTGCAGGAGCGCGCACGCGAATTCGCCGCGATCGAGTCGCTCGATGGCGGCAAGCCCATCCGCGAATCCCGCGATGTGGATGTTCCACTCGCGGCGGCGCACTTCTTCTACTATGCGGGCTGGGCGGACAAGCTCGAGTACGCATTTCCGGGTCGACGGGCCGTGGCGCTGGGCGTCGCCGGCCAGATCATTCCCTGGAATTTTCCGCTCCTGATGGCGGCGTGGAAGATCGCGCCGGCGCTCGCGTGCGGCAACACCGTGGTACTCAAGCCGGCGGAGACGACGCCGCTCACCGCACTCAAGCTCGCCGAACTGATGCGTGACATCGACCTGCCGCCGGGCGTCGTGAACATCGTGACCGGCGCGGCTGAGACGGGAGCGGCCATCGTCGCCCATCCGGACGTCGACAAGATCGCCTTTACCGGGTCGACCGAAGTGGGCCGGCTGATTCAGCGCAAGCTGGCGGGCACGAAGAAGCACTACACGCTGGAGCTCGGCGGGAAAGCCGCGAACATCATCTTTGCGGATGCCGCGCTCGATCAGGCCGTGGAAGGCATCGTGAATGCGATCTTCTTCAATCAAGGTCACGTCTGCTGCGCGGGCTCCAGACTGTTGGTGCAGGAATCGGTGGCCGACGAGGTGATCGCGCGGCTCAAGGACCGGATGGAGACCCTGATCATCGGCGACCCGCTCGACAAGAACACCGATATCGGCGCGATCAATTCCGCCGCGCAGCTCGAAAGGATCGAGGACTACCTGCGCATCGGCCAATCGGAAGGTGCCGACTTCTATCAAAGCTCCGCCTCGCTCCCCGAGAAAGGCTATTGGTGCCGGCCGACGCTGTTCACGGGCGTGTCGCAATCAAACCGCATCGTCAAGGAGGAGATCTTCGGGCCGGTGCTCACGATCCAGACCTTCCGCACCCTGCAGGAAGCGGTGGAGAAAGCGAACAATACGCCCTATGGACTCTCGGGCGGTGTGTGGACGGACAAGGGCGCGAAGATCTTCAAGATGACGCGCAACATCCGCGCCGGTGTCATCTGGGCCAACACCTTCAACAAGTTCGATCCGACCGCGCCCTTTGGCGGCTACAAGGAAAGCGGCATGGGTCGGGAAGGTGGCCTGCACGGCCTCGCCGCATACGTGGAGCTGCGCTGATGGCCTCTCGCAAGGCGACGCGTCGACCCAAGACGAAAGTCGCTCGCAAACGCGCAACTGCCGCACCTGGTGTCACGCGACTGCCAGTCGCGAAGACTTACAAGCTCTACATCGACGGCAAGTTTCCGCGCAGCGAGTCTGGCCGATACTTCGAGCTGCACGTCAACGGCGGGGCGCTGATCGCCAATGTATGCCGCAGCAGCCGCAAGGATTTTCGCGATGCATTGGTCGCGGCACGCGGTGCGTTCGAGAAGTGGTCGAACTCCAGTGCTTACCTGCGAGGCCAGATTCTCTATCGGATCGCGGAAATGCTCGAAGGACGGAGCGAGCAGTTCGTAACGGAGCTGATCCTGCAGGGACGGACGCGTCGCGACGCCGAAACCGAAGTGACCAGGAGCATCGACCGGCTGGTGTACTACGCCGGTTGGGCCGACAAGTACCAGCAGATCTTCAGCGCCGTGAATCCGGTCAGCACCTCGCATTTCAATTTCTCGGTGCTCGAGCCCACGGGCGTGGTCGCGGTGATCGCACCGGAGGCGAGCGGACTGCTGGGCCTGGTGTCGAACATCGGGCCGGCGATCGCGGGTGGCAATACCTGCGTGGTGCTGGCGTCCGAGTCGCAGCCGTTGAGCGCCATCAGCCTGGCTGAGGTGCTGCACGCTTCCGACGTTCCAGCGGGCGTCGTCAACATCCTCACCGGGCACAAGAGCGAGCTCGTCGAGCAATTCGCCTCGCACATGGACGTCAACGCGGTGGTCTACTGCGAGGGCGACTCGAAGGCGACGCGCCAGATCGGCGAACTCGCGGCCGACAACATCAAGCGCGTGATTCTGCGTCCAGGCATCAACTGGTCCGCGGACCAGGCGCAGAGCCCCTACTTCATCAGCGACACGCTGGAGACCAAGACCACCTGGCACCCGATCGGCAGCTGACGCTGCTACCAGCACACGCTGAGTGCCTTGAGCGCCCGAAACACGAGTCCGGTGCGGAACTCGGGTTCTGCACCGTCCAAACGCAATTCAGACAGTTTGCGCAGCACCGTACCGAGCAGGATTTCGATCTCCAGCCGCGCGAGGGGCGCACCGAGACAGAAATGAGTCCCAGTGCCGAAGCTCAGGTGACGGTTCGGATTGCGACCCACATCGAACTCATCCGCGCGCTCGAACACCTGCGGATCGCGATTGGCGCAGCCGTATAACAACCCGACCGTATCGCCCTTCCGCAGCTCGACACCTGCAAAACTGAGATCCTCGAGCACGTAGCGATGGAAGAGCTGCAACGGCGCATCGAAGCGCAGGATTTCTTCGACGGCACTCGTGAGTATTGCCGGTTCAGCAGCCGGTGCAGCACGCAGCCGTGCGGCCTGTTCGGGATGATGCAGGAGCGCCAGAAGGCCGTTCCCCGCCGCGTTGACGGTTGCTTCGTGGCCCGCGTTGAGGAGCAGCATGCAGGTGGCGATCAGCTCATCGCGCGTGAGTCGCTCGCCCTCATCGACCGCCGCCACCATCCCGCTGATGAGATCATCGCGCGGATCGTTGCGACGCCGATCGGCCAGCTCGCCCAGCATCGCCGCGAATTCGGTCGTTGCAGCTTCGGCCTGCGCTTCGTCCTCTGCCGAGTGATCCTTCTCATACAGGCGCACGATCTGCGCCGACCACGGCCGTAGCCGATGGCGTTCCTCCAGCGGCCAGCCGAGCAGATCCGAGATCATGTAGACCGGCAGCGGCTCGGCAAGGTCGGCGAGAAAGTTCATCCGGCCTTGCGGGAGCAAGGTCAACAGCATCTCGTCGACAAGCGCCTGGATACGCCCACGCAGGTCCCGCACTCGCCTGGGTGTCAGCGCCGCCGAAACCAGCCGCCGCACGCGCGCGTGTTCGGTCCCTTCAGTCTCCAGCAAATTCACGCGCACGTAGCGGCTGTAGCTCGGCAGGCGCTGCCACTCCGCGCTGACGCGCTGCCTCGCGATCTCCTCGGGATGCTTCACGTGATCGAGCGTGCGTCCCAGTCGACCGTCGAGCAGGAGGCTGCGGATGTCGTCATACCGCGTGAACAGCGTCATTCCGAGCTGCGCGGAGTAGAAGACCGGAGTGTGCTCACGTAGCCGCGAATAAACCGGATAGGGATCGGCCGCGAACGCTGCCGAGTAGGGTTCGAAGTCCGCAGGTTTCGCGGTGCTCATGGGGGCAGATTACTCGCCCGCGCCGACGCCTAGGAGATGCGGTAGAGAGCGTCCTTCTCGAGCCGCGCGCCGACTTGCTGGATCACCGCAGTGGCCGCGCGCGAACCCAGGTCGGCACAGTCTTTCAGCGAACGTCCGCTGGTCTTTGCGTACAGGAATGCCGCGGTATAGGCATCTCCCGCCCCGGTCGCATCGACGACTTTCGCTACCCGGTACGCTTCCTGCACGATCCGTTCCTGCCCGGCGACGATCACCGACCCCTTCTCGGAACGTGTGATGGCGAAGAGTGCATCTACCTTTGCGGCACGCTGCACCGCTGCGTCGAAGCTCGTCACTTCGAACAGGCTCATGACCTCGGTCTCGTTGGCAAACACCATCTTCACGTCACGTCCGACCGCCGCAGCGAACTCGGCGCGATGTCGCTTGACGCATTCTGCATCCGAAAGCGAGAGCGCGATGACCGTACCGGCGCGTTGCCCAAGTCCGATGGCCTTGGCAAGCGCGGGCGGTCCCTGCGGCAGGTCCCATACATAGCCCTCCAGCAGCGCGATTTCCGGCTCGCCGAAGGTTTGAGGGGTGATGTGCTCGGGCGCGAGCGTGGTGCAATTGCCGAGATAGGTCTGCATCGTGCGCTCGCCGTCCGGCGTAATCAGAATGTAGCTGCGTGCGGTCGGCGGTCCGCTTTTCGCGGGCTCGAGCCGCACGTCCACGCCGAGCGACTGCATGTCCTGGACGAAGATGCGACCGAGTTGATCGTCGAACACGCGCCCGATGTACGCGGTGCGGCCGCCGAGATTGGCGATCCCCGCAATGGTGTTCGCCACGGAGCCGCCGGACATTTCCGTGGTCGGCCCCATCTGCCGGTAAAGCTCCTCGGCGCGCTGCTCGTCGATGAGCACCATGGAGCGCCTGGGTACGCCGACGCGCGTGAGGAACTGATCGTCGACATGCGTCAGCACATCAACAATAGCATTGCTGATTCCGAGGACCTGTATTGAGCTCATCGTGTTGCGGATCTCCCGTTGTCCAGCAGATCGGACAGACGGAAGTGCGCAATCTTGAATACCTGGCGCAGGCTCTCGTCGAACTCCGACTTCTCGTCATGGTTGATGCGCGTCCGGCAGCTGTCAAGAATGCTGCGCGAGTTCGCGTCACGAACGGCAAGAATGAAAGGGAAGCCGAACTTCCGCTCATAAGCATTGTTGAGTTGTTCCAGCTCGGCGCGCTCGGCAGCGCTCGCGTCCAGCAGGCCGGCACCCGCCTGTTCGGAGCTCGAATACCCGCTCAATGCGAGCCGCGTACCCAGCCGCGGATGCTTCTGCAGGAGCTCGAGCTGCTGTGCGTGACTCGCCTGGCGCACGACATCGGCGAGCGCATTCTCGAGCGCGGTCGCATCCGCAAATGGCCGCGCATTCCAGGCACCCTCGGCCACCCACGGTGATTTCTCATAGATGGCGCCAAAACGGCCGACGAATTCCGCGTTGCCCAGAGAGCTGACTTCGGCGATCGTCAGAAAATGCGGCTTCATGCCGACGAAGGGCCCCGAGGCGGGTGATGGGCGATCCAGTGACGCGCGATGTCCGCGCGCCTGCAGATCCAGACGTGTTCATGCCGCTCGACATGATCGAGGAAACGCTCGAACGCATCGCAGCGCCCGGGGCGGCCGCCGAGCCGGCAGTGCAAGCCGACCGACATCATCTTCGGCGCGTGTTCGCCTTCACGATAGAGATGATCGAAGCTCGCGCGCAGGTAGTCCGTGAACTCGGCGGCGCTCGCAAAGCCATTGATCGTGGCAAAACGCATGTCGTTGCAATCGAGCGTGTACGGAATGACGAGATGGTTGCGCCCACTCACGCTCTGCCAGTACGGCAGGTCATCCGCATATGAGTCCGCGTCGTAGAGAAAGCCACCGTGCTCGACCACGAGTCGGCGCGTATTGGGACTGTCCCGGCCCGTGTACCAGCCCACTGGGCGCTGGCCGGTCAACTTCTCGATGGAACTTACCGCCCGCGCGATGTGCTCGCGCTCGGTCTTCTCATCGACCGACTGGTAACTGATCCACCGCCAGCCGTGACTTGCGATCTCGTGGCCACCGGCGACCATGGCAGCGACCGCTTCGGGATTGCGCTCCAGCGCCATCGCGACACCGAACACCGTCACTGGCAAGCGGCGTTGCTCGAACAGACGCAGCAGCCGCCACACGCCGGCGCGACTGCCATACTCGTACAGGGACTCCATGCTCATGTGGCGTGCGCCCTGATACGCTTCGGCGGCGACGATCTCACTCAGGAACGTCTCCGACGCTGTGTCCCCGTGCAGCACCGAGCGCTCGGCACCTTCTTCGTAATTGAGCACGATCTGCAATGCGAGCCGCGCACCGCCCGGCCAGCGTGGGCTGGGCGGCTTCGCACCGTAGCCGATGAGATCTCGTGGATAGTTAGGGCTCACGCGCGCCGCGATTGGATACAATTGAGGTCGATTGGAAACATATTACACTTCAAGCGGTCCGGCCAGATGACGGCGGCAGCGATGAACAGCGAGGTTCCCGGCGGACTCGTCAACCTGGCGGACTGTGCGCTCGGCGCGGAAGTGCTCTGGGTCACCGACGATTTCTTCGCCGCCAAGGAACGCATGCTGAGTCGGGCCGAGCCCGTGTCGCGGCCGGGCACCTTCGATGCGAATGGCCAGTGGATGGACGGCTGGGAATCGCGTCGGCGTCGCGGCGGTGGTCACGATGCGGCGATCATCCGGCTGGCTCTGCGCGGCGTCATCCGGCTGATCGATCTCGACACGCGTTACTTCACCGGCAACTTTCCGCCGCAGGCGTCGGTAGAAGCCACCGACGATGCCGATCCCCTCAAGCCGGATGCCCGCTGGGCGACATTGCTTCCATCCAGCGCTCTACAGGGCAATCGCCACAACCTCTTTCCGATCGATAGCGGTGACAGCTGGAAATTCCTGCGGCTCAACATTTTTCCGGATGGCGGCATCGCGCGCCTGCGTGTGTGGGGCGAGGTGCGTCCGGATTGGCACAAGATCGGCACACGTCGCATCGACCTGTTCGCGCTCGAGCATGGCGGCGTCGGCTTGGTCGCAAATGATCAGCACTACGGCCAGATCGGCAATCTCAATCGTCCCGGTCGCGGCATCAACATGGGTGACGGCTGGGAGACGCGGCGCCGGCGCGAGCCCGGCCACGACTGGGCGATCCTGCGCCTGGGTCGGCCGGGCACGGTTGACGAAGTCGAAGTGGACACCGCCCATTTCCGCGGCAATTTCCCTGACCGGGTGTCGCTGCAGGCCAGGCTGATCGACAACATCGCCACTGAAGCGCTCGAGGCCGCGAGCGCGTCGTGGCCGGTGCTGCTGCCCGAGCAGCCGATGCGCGCCGACCATCAGCACCGGTTCAAGATCGAGGTCGCGCCCCTCGGTCCCGTCTCGCACGTGCGGCTGAATCTGCACCCGGACGGTGGCGTCTCGCGCCTGCGCCTCCATGGCACCGTCGTGCGCTCGTGAGCAGTGGTGAGCTATCACTTCGACCCGAACCGCTGACGCGAGCGGGATTTGCCGCGTTCGGTGATGTCATCGAAGCGGGTAACGCCTTCGACATGATCAACAGCGGGACGACGCAGCAGTGCAAAGAACTCACTGACGTCGATGTGAGCACCGAGGGCGGGCGCACGCAGGTCAGTCTGTATCGCGTGGTTCCGTACGAATTACCACTCGCCATCGCGATGCTCGAACGCCATCCCCTGTCGAGCCAGCTCTTCATGCCACTGAATGCGGCGCCCTTCCTCGTGGTGGTCGCTCCGCCGGCAGAGCGCGTGGACCGCGCGACTGTGCGCGCGTTCGTGACCAATGGTGCGCAGGGGGTCAACTACCGACGCGGTACCTGGCATCACCCGGTAATTGCGCTCAGGCATCCGAGTGAGTTCCTGGTCGTCGATCGCATCGGTCCGGGTGCCAATTGCGATGAGTTCTTCTTCGAGAGCGAGCGACTTTTGCTCCAACCGCCCTCGTAGAGGGTCTTCTTACTCGTCGCCGTGCGCGCCGTGGGCGTACCACGTGGCGATGGTGGCGCGTTCCTCGGCGGTCATCTGCGTGAGGTTGGCGAGCGGCATCGTCTGAGTCAGCACCACCCGCTCGAAAATTCGCGGTGCGCGCACCAGGATGTCACGCGGTGTATCGAACATCACGCCAGCGGCAGCAACCGGCGCGGTCGGATGCGTGGGGTGGGCTGAGTGGCAGGTGACGCAGCGTGCCGCGATGATCCGATGCACGTCGTCAAACGATGCTGCAGCGGCGGCGGCTGACGCGGCCACTGGCTTGCGGGGCGCGATCGCCCACGCGAGTACGACGCCGATGACCAGTGCCGCAATCGGGAGGGCTACGACGTTGCGGCCCTGGTTGCGGAGATTGAAATAGTGCCGCACCAGCATCCCTGCGCCGAAGATCACGAACAGCACCAGCCAGTTGTAGGCATGCGCATACGTGAAGGCGAAGTGCGTGCTCAGCATCGTGAAGACTACCGGCAACGTCAGGTAGTTGTTGTGCACGGAACGTTGCTTGGCTCGCGCGCCGAGCCGTGCGTCCGGCTGCTCGCCCCTGAGCTTCGCAGCAACCAGTTGCTTCTGCGATGGAATGATGATGAACAAGACATTCGCGGCCATGCTCGTGCCGAGCATGGCACCGATCTGCATGTAGGCACCGCGACCGGTGTAGAGATGACTCACGCCCCAGCAGAGTCCGAGCAGCTGCGCTGTGCCCAGCACGGCGAAGGTCGTGCTGCCCAGGTTGAGGCGACAGAGGCCGTCGTACAGCAGCCATCCAGCGAGCAGCAGAACGACACTGAGAATGGCGGCCTCGGACGGACTGAGTGGCAGGACGGCCGGATCGATCAGCATCGCTTCGGCGTTCAAATAGTAGACGACGATGAATAGTGCAAAGCCCGTCATCCACGTGAAGTACGCCTCCCACTTGAACCAGTGCAGCGGCTCGGGTAGCTGCGCAGGTGCGACCTTGTACTTCTGTGCGTGATAGAAGCCGCCGCCGTGGACCGCCCACAGGTCGCCGGCGACGTCGGGGTTCTCCGGGTCGCGCGGCGGCACATTCAGGCGCGCATCCAACCAGATGAAATAGAACGAGGAGCCGATCCAGGCGATGCCAGTGATGATGTGCGCCCAGCGCAGGATCAGACTGAGCCAGTCGGCGAGATAGACGTCGATGGCCATCGGTGAGGTCGCGTGTCAGACCGTGCGGCGCTGGCCCGATCCCGAAGCCTGCTGCGCCCGCAGCTCATCGATCGCCTGCAGGATGCGCTCGGGAGTCGCGGGCGCATCGAGTTGCGGCCGCGCGCCACCTGCACAAGCGGCAATGGCGTCACGGATCGCGTAGAAGACTGACATCGCCAGCATCAGCGGCGGCTCGCCCACTGCTTTGGATCGATAAATGCTGTCCTCGCGGTTCTCACCCCAGGGGATCAGGTTGACATTGAAGGTTTGCGGCCAGTCGAAAGCGGTCGGAATCTTGTACGTCGACGGCGCGTGTGTCATGAGCTTGCCGGCGCTGTCCCACCACAGCTCTTCGCTGGTGAGCCATCCCACGCCCTGCACGAAGCCGCCTTCCACCTGCCCCATGTCGATGGCGGGATTCAGCGAGCGGCCAACATCATGCAGGATGTCGACGCGCAGCAGGCGCGATTCGCCCGTGAGCGAATCGATGATCACCTCGGAAATCGCCGCGCCGTAACAGAAATAGAAGAATGGCCGGCCGGTGAGCGTCTTCACGTCGTAGTTGATCTTCGGTGTCGCGTAGAAGCCCGTGGCCGACAGCGACACGCGCGCGAGGTAGGCCTGATTCACCAGTTCCGCGAACGTGAGCGTTGTCTTGTCGCCCACGCGCACCTGTCCGTCCTTGAACTGCACGGCCTGCTCAGAGACGCTGTACTTCACGGCAGCGAACTCGGTGAGGCGCGTCTTGATGGTGCGCGCCGCGGCCTCGGCGGCCTTGCCATTGAGATCGCTGCTCGAAGATGCCGCACTCGCCGAGGTGTTCGGCACCTTGCTGGTGTCGGTGGCTGTACAGCGAATGCGTGCGATGTCGATCTGCAATTCCTCGGCGACGACCTGGGCCACCTTGGTATGGAGCCCTTGCCCCATCTCGGTGCCGCCGTGATTGAGCAGAACCGAGCCGTCCAGATAGATGTGCAGCAGCGCGCCCGCCTGATTGAGGTGAGTGGCCGTAAATGAAATGCCGAATTTCACCGGGGTGAGCGCAAGGCCCTTCTTGAGGATCTCGCTCCCGGCGTTGAACTTCGCCACGGCTTCGCGGCGCTCCTGGTAGCTCGCGCTTCGGACCAGCTCGTCGGTGAGCCGCTCGAGAATGTTGTCCTCGACCTTCATGCCGTAGGGCGTCACATCGCGCCCAGCGTCGCCGTAGTAATTGATTCGACGGACTTCGAGCGGCTCCTTGCCGAGCGCTCGCGCGATGTCATCCATGACGTTCTCGATCAGCAGCATTCCCTGCGGACCACCAAAGCCGCGGAACGCGGTGTGCGACGGCTGGTGCGTCTTGCAGCGATGCGACACGATCTCGACATCCGACAGGTAGTAGCAGTTGTCGCCGTGAAACATCGCGCGCACGTTGACGGCCTCGGACAGATCCGCCGAGCGCCCGCAATTGGACGCCATCGTCATGCGAACGCCGAGAATGCGCCCCTCCTCGTCGAAGCCGGCGTCATAGCTCAGGTCGAAGGGATGACGCTTGCCAGTGATGAGCATGTCGAGATCGCGATCGAGCCGCAGCTTGACCGGCCGACCGGTCCTGCGCGCACCGAGCGCCGCGATGCAGGCGAGCAATGCCGGCTGCGTCTCCTTGCCGCCGAATCCTCCGCCCATGCGTCGACAGTGGACGAAGACATCCTTCGCTGCGACGCCGAGGCAGTGAGCCACGAGTCGCTGTACCTCGCTCGGATGCTGCGTAGAGCTGTGGACCAGCATCGTGCCGTCCTCGCCCGGCAGTGCGACCGCGATCTGCCCCTCGAGGTAGAAGTGCTCCTGACCACCGACGGAAAAAGAGCCACTCACCCGATGGGGCGCACTGCGCAGCCGCGCGTCAGGATCCCCGCGCTTCAATGTACGCGTCGGCATCACGAAGGACTGGCGCGCGAGCGCCGTCTTCACATCGAGGATCGGTTCCAGGTCCTCGTACTCAACTACGGCGAGTCGTGCCGCACGGCGGGCGGCGTCGACCGATTCGGCGATCACGGCGAAGAGTGATTGCCCGGCATATTCGACCGTGTCCTCGGCGAAGATCGGATCGTCATGCACCACGGGACCGTGATTGTTCTCACCCGGAATGTCCTTCGCGGTGAACACTGCAACGACACCGGGCGCCGCGCGGACGCGACTCAGGTCGACTTTGCGCAGGCGCGCATGCGCACGGTCGCTGACTCCGATGGCCGCATGCAGTGAACCCTCGGGCAGAGGAATGTCATCGGTGTAGAGCGCCTCGCCGCTGACATGCAGGTGAGCGCTCTCATGCGCAGTGGCCTCACCCACGCCGCCCTCGATCGGACCAACGCCGCGTGCCCTGCCGCTAGCTGACATGACTCCACACGCTCACTGGTCGATCCGGGTGCGACACCTCGGCATGAAAACGCTGCAACAGGTTCGCTGCCACCTGCGTGCGGTAGTGCTCGGAAGCCCGCATATCGGTGAGCGGCTTGAATTCCTTGGCGAGCGCCCGTGCCGCCTTCGCAACGCCTGCGGCGTCCCAGGACGCGCCGATCAGCGCTTGCTCACATTTGAGGGCGCGGCGCGGTGTGGCCGCCAGGCCACCGAACGCGACACGCGCGGCTTTCACTTTCCCGCCTTTGAGCTCGATGCAGAAGGCTGCGCACACCGCGGAGATGTCCTGGTCGAAGCGCTTGGCGATCTTGTAGCTGCGCAACAGACGACCCTCGCGCGCGCGTGGTACGCGCACCGCGACCAGGAACTCGCCCGCACGCAAATCCTTCTTCATGTAATCGAGATAGAACTCCTCGAGCGCCAGCCGCCGGGCGGTGGCCCCGGCCTGAAGGATCACGCTGGCGCCCAGGGCGATGAGCGCGGGCATCGAATCCCCGATCGGCGAACCGTTCGCGACGTTTCCGCCCAGCGTTCCCGCGTTGCAGATCGGCGGCGAAGCAAAACGGCGCGCAATCTCATGGAGCTCGGGATATTCAGCCTCGAGCATTGCAAAGGCATCCGTCAGGCTCACGGCCGCGCCGATATCGATATGCGCGTCCGCGCGCGTGATGGCCCTGAGCTCCGCGACATTGCCGACGTAGATGAGCGCCGGAAGGTCCATGTACTTCTTGGTCACCCACAGACCCACGTCCGTGCCACCGGCAAGGATCACTGCGTCGGGCTGCTCCGCGCATGCGCGCGCGAGCTCCGCGACCGTCGTCGGTGCGATATAGCTCGACCCTTGCCAGCTGAGCCGCTTTTCGCCAGTCACGCGCAGAGCGCGAAGCTCCTTGATGAGGGCTGCTTCAGAATCGTTCACGCGAGCGTACTCGTACATGCGACGCGCGGCCGCGAGAATCGGCCGATACCCGGTGCAGCGACAGAGGTTTCCCGAGAGCGCCTGTCGTACCTGGCTCTCATCCGGCTCGCGCTCGGTGCGATAGAGCGCATAGAGCGACATCACGAAACCGGGTGTGCAGAAGCCACACTGCGACCCATGACACTCGACCATGGCCCGCTGCACCGGATGCAACGTGCCGTCGGAACGACTCTTGAGACTCTCGACGGTGAACAGCGCCTTGCCATCCAAGGTGGGTAGCAACTGGATGCAGGCATTGACCGCGCGGAATCTGAGCTCCTCCCCGGCCAGTTCGCCCACCACAACGGTGCAGGCGCCGCAATCGCCTTCGGCGCAGCCTTCCTTCGTGCCGCAACGCCGGATGTGCTCGCGCAGGTACTCAAGGACAGTCGTCGTCGGGCGCAGCGAGTCCACTGTGTGGACCTCGCCGTCCAGCAGGAAGCGGATCTTCGGTTCGCCGTCTGCCATCGGGATTCAGCTCCCCCGATACGTCGAGTAGCTCCACGGAGTCACGAGCAGCGGGACGTGCAGATGCTGGGCGGGATTCGCGATCCCGAAACGGATCACCACGATGTCGAGAAAGCGCGGGTTGTCGAGCACCGCACCCTGCGCCGCGAAATAATCGCCAACGTGAAATTCGAGCTGCCATTCGCCGCTCTTGAACGCAGCGCCCTTGAGGAGCGGCGCATCACAGCGCCCATCGCGGTTGGTCGCGATCTTCTTCACCGGACGGCGCGTTGCGCCATCGAGCGCCACGAGCTCGAGTGTCATGCCGGCGGCCGGCAGGCCGCGAGCGAGGTCGAGAACGTGCGTCGTCAGGCGGCCCATGTCGAACCGTCGTTCACGCGCTGCGCGCAGCCTTGAGCAGATCGAAAATCGCTTTGAGCTCGGTCTTGCCCGCTTCGATTTCCGCCAGCGACAGTCCGGCCAGCTCGTGCGGAAACACGATCCACTTGTCGGTCTCGTGCAGGTAGTAGTCAGGCCGGATCGAAGTCTCGTTATTGCCAGGCTTGTACCAGGGTGTCGCGATGCGCACGTTGCGTGGCATGTTGAGACGCATCTTGTCGGAGAGCTCACGCAACAGCGCCTCGATGCTATGACCGGAGTCGAACACATCATCGACGATGAGGAGCGAATTGTCCGCGTCGGCCTCCTCGACGACGTAGTGCAGGCCGTGCACGCGAATCGTCTTGGAGCGCTGGCCGATACCTACGTAGGCCGAGGTGCGCACGGCGATGTGATCGGTCTCCACGCCGGCGAACTCGAAGTACTCCTGGATCGCGATGCCGACTGGCGTACCGCCGCGCCAGATGCCGACGATGAAGTCAGGAATGAAGCCGCTGCGATGGATCTTGGCCGCGAGCCGAAAAGAGTCCTCCAGGAGGCTGCTGGCGGTGAGGTAGATCTTATCCGCGACGCTCTCGGTTGCCTCGGACACTGGGTTGCTGGAGATCATGATTCCTCTGCACTACAGTTCATGCGCGTCGGCGGATTCGGCATGCGGCGCACATCACGGGACGCGAACGAATGAGCACCAACACGGGACACGCCCGGCGGGAAGCGATACGGGGCTCGGTTCTTCACTTTCTGGACGACCCGGCCGCAGGCGGCACCTCATACGAATACCATGCAGACGGCCTGCTGATCGTGGAGGACAGCTATATTAGCAAGGTCGGCAGCGCATCAGTACTGCTGCCACAACTCGACTCGCAAATCACGCTCACCGACTGCACGGGCAAGCTCATCGTGCCCGGATTCATCGATGCGCACGTGCATTTCGTGCAGACCGACATCATCGGCTCGCACGGCGAACGGCTGCTGGAGTGGCTCGAGCGTTACACCTTCCCTGCCGAGCGTCGTTTCGCGGATGCAGCGCATGCACGCGAGGTTGCCGAGTTTTTTGTCCGCGAACTGCTGCGTAACGGCACCACCACCGCGCTGGTCATGGGAAGTGTGCACCCGGCATCGGTCGATGCGATTTTTGCGGCCGCGCAGGCGCGCGACATGCGCCTGATCGCCGGCAAGGTGATGATGGATCGCAACTGCCCGGAGGATCTTCGCGATACGGCAAGCTCCGGCTACGCCGAATCGAAGGCGCTGATCGAGCGTTGGCATGGCAAGGACCGCCTGCAATATGCGATCACACCGCGCTTCGCACCCACCTCCACGCCTGAACAGCTGGCGGCTGCCGGTCGCTTGGCGCGGGAGCACCCCGACGTCTACGTCCACACGCACATCGGCGAAAACGAGGAAGAAGTGGCCTGGGTCGCGGAGCTCTTCCCGGAACGTCGCAGCTACCTCGATGTTTACGACCACGCGGGCCTGTTACGCCGGCGCTCAGTCCTCGCGCATGGCATCTGGCTCGATGATTCGGACTTAGGTCGCCTGTCACAAACGCGCTCTGCCCTGGCACATTGCCCGACTTCCAACCTCGCGATGGGCAGCGGACTGTTCGATTTGCAGCGCACGAGCGCAGCCGGGGTGCGCGTCGCGCTCGGCACCGATGTCGGCGGCGGCACGAGTTTCGGCCTGCTGCGCGTGCTGGATGAGGCCTACAAGGTGGCGCAGCTGCGCCATCACAGTCTTTCGGCGCTGAGCGCGTTTTACCTCGCGACGTTGGGCGCCGCCCGCGCGCTCGATCTCGATGACCGGATCGGAAGCTTCAGGCCCGGCAACGAAGCCGATTTCATCGTCCTCGATCTAGCCGCCACGCCCCTGCTCGCGCGCCGCATGGCGCTGGCCCGCACGCTCGAGGAACGCCTGTTCCTGCTCATGACGCTGGCCGACGATCGCGCAGTTTTCAGGACCTACGTCGGCGGCCAGTTGGCTCATGCGCGCTGAGCGCAAGCCGGCCGTCGTCATGCGGGTAGCGTGCGCTCATCGATCGACGGGATGAAGCGGTCCCTCGGGGCGCTCAGCGGTGCAAGGTTGTCAGGCCGTGACGTGACTGAAAAGGAAGTAACCGATGCCGAGGAGCATGGCGCTTTGGCCGAGGATGCAGAGGAACACCCAGCGAACGACTTCGCTCTTGCTCTCAGCAATTTCCGTGCGCAGTTCCTGCTTCATGAGCTGGAGGTCCTGCTTCATGAGCTGGAGGTCCTGCTTCACGAGCTGAAGGTCCTGTCTCACGGTCCCCATCTCGTGCTGGAGCTCGTGCTTCACCACCAGCAGGTCCTGACGCGTAGCCAGGCTGCTGTGGCCCGCCGCCACTTCGAGTTCTATCGCTTGCGCGATGGCGCGCGCCTGCCGGGGTGGCAGGTCAGCTTTCTCGAGGATTTCAAGCGTCGCGGCTTGCATCGCCATCACGGTGCCTCACGAGCGGTGAGCGCGTCAAGCGTTGGGAGTATGCACAAGGAGTGGTCGGTCGCCAGCCGCGGAAAGCGTCCGGTTCGCAATGAAAGTCGGGCCGGCATTTGCCGAACCTCGTCCCCCATTTGCATACTGGTGCCGTGACCAAGCCAGCTACTAACGAGCCCCGGGGCGCGCAGATCGAAGCGCTGCGCGAGATCGGGCGGCTCTTCTACAGCCGCGGCTGGTCGGTCGGCACCAGTAGCAACTACAGTGTCGTGCTGGGCCGCGCTCCCCTGCATCTGCTGATTACGGCCTCCGGCCGCGACAAGAGCCGCCTGGTCGCAGCTGACTTCACTGTTGTCGATGCCGACGGCCAGCGGGTCGATGAGACTTCGCCCCGCCCCTCCGCGGAAACACTGCTCCATGCGGCACTTGCGCACCGACCGGGGATCGAAGCAGTCCTACACACCCATTCCGTCCCCGCTACCGTGCTCTCTGATGTCCATTTCGGCAGCGGGACTCTCGAGATCGCAGGCTACGAGATGCTCAAAGGCCTCTCGGGTGTGACGACCCATGACACACGAATCACGATTCCCATCCTCGATAACAGTCAGGACATGCCGATGATGGCGCGGACGGTTGCGCTAAGATTCGGCCAAGGCGCACCTGGACATGCGTTTCTGGTGCGTGGTCATGGACTCTATACCTGGGGTCGCGATCTCGACGAGGCGCGTCGGCACGTCGAGATTCTCGAATTCCTGTTTGAGGTCCTTGTCGCGCGGGCGCGCTACGCCCCTGCGCCCAGCTGAGGAGTTTGCATCGATGGCCTCAATATCAATTCCCGCCGAGCGGCGGAAAATCGACGATCCACACGAGATCGCGTCATTCGTGGCGCAGTCTGGACTGTCCTACGAGCGCTGGGACGTGGCGGGGCGCATCGCGCCAGGCGCTGACTCCGCCGCTGTGCTGCAAGCGTACGCGCCGGAAATCGAGCGGCTAAAAAAATCCGGCGGTTACGTGACCGCTGACGTCATCGACGTGGGGCCCGGCACGCCAGGACTCGACGCCATGCTCGCGAAGTTCAACAGGGAGCATTCGCACGCCGAGGACGAAGTACGGTTCATCCTGGACGGAGCGGGCCTGTTTTTCATTCGGCCGGCGCGGGCGCCGGTGTACGCCGTCCAGGTCGAGGCGGGAGACCTGCTGCGTGTTCCGGCCGGCACTCGCCATTGGTTCGATCTCTGCGCAGACCGGCGCATCCGCGCCATACGACTCTTCGTCGATCCGACAGGCTGGACACCGCAATACTTCGACGACGGAGTACATGCTCAATATGCCCCTGTCTGCTGGGGGCCGCGGTACATCGCGCCGTCGCACGCGTGATCGACTTCCCGGGCCGCGGTCTGCTCCTCGATGTCGAGGGCACCACGACCTCGATCGCGTTCGTCTATGACACGTTGTTCCCGTATGCCAGGCGCAGCCTGAGAGCGTTCCTCTCGGAGCATGCGGCCGATCCGGAGGTCGTCGCCGCCAGCGAGGTCATCGCTCGCGAGAGCGGTACCGCGTCGCTCGCGGAGTTTCTGCGCCAGCGCGTGAACCCTCATGCACTCGAAGCAGAAGTCCTGCGTCGCATGGAGGCCGACGACAAGTCGACCGGTCTCAAGCAGCTGCAGGGATTGATCTGGCGCGCAGGTTACGAGCGCGGCGAGTTGCGCGGCCATGTTTACCCCGACGTCCCTGTGGCGTTTACTGCGTGGGTGGCCCAGGGCGCCGACATCCGGATCTACTCTTCCGGCAGCGTCGAAGCCCAACGCCTGCTGTTCGCCCACAGCGTGGTCGGGCCGCTGGACGGTTACATCCGCGGCCATTACGACACCCGAACCGGACCCAAGCGCTCCGCGGAGAGCTACCGGCGCATCGTGAGCGACATGGGCCGCGATCCTTCCGGGGTGCTGTTTTTCAGCGATATCGTCGAGGAACTCGACGCCGCGCGCGCTGCCGGACTCGCAACAGTCCTGGTGCGACGAGCAGAGGCCCAAGCGCCGGCCTCGCACCCGGTCATCACCCACTTCGGTGAAGTGCGCTTGATCTGACACCGGATCGTTAGGACACTGAAACGGATGAAAGTCGGCGGCCGACACTATCGTTCCATCGAGCTGGCCGAAGACGGCTGGTCGGTCCTGGTCGTCGATCAGACCCGGCTGCCATTCGAGTTCGGACAACGGCGGCTGGCAACTCTGGCCGAAGCGGCCCAAGCGATCCGTGACATGGTCGTGCGCGGGGCGCCGCTGATCGGCGCCACGGCAGCCTACGGTGTCGCACTCGCGATGCGCACCGATTCCAGCGACGCCAATCTGAAGCATGCGCTCGAAAGTCTCGCGGCGACGCGTCCGACCGCGGTCAATCTGCAATGGGCTTTGGCGCGCATGGCCGCTGTGCTGAAACCCGCGCCGACCGGCCAGCGTGCGGCACTCGCGTACGGGGAGGCGGCCGCGATTGCGGACGAAGACGTCGAGAGCTGCCGTCTCATCGGTTTGCACGGCGCAGCGGTCATCGGCGAGCTGGCGCGACGGCATCCCGCCCGACCCGTCAATGTCCTCACGCATTGCAATGCCGGCTGGCTGGCCTGCGTTGACTGGGGCACGGCCCTCGCGGCCGTGTACGCGGCACACGATGACGGCGTGCCGGTGCATGTGTTCGTCGACGAGACGCGCCCACGCAATCAAGGCGCATCGCTCACCGCGTTCGAGCTTGGGGCGCACGGCGTTCCGCACACGCTCATCACCGACAACGCGGGCGGACATCTCATGCAGCGAGGAGAAGTCGATCTGTGTCTCGTGGGGAGCGATCGCACGACGGCGAGCGGCGACGTGGCTAACAAGATCGGTACCTACCTCAAGGCACTCGCCGCGCGTGACAACGGCGTCCCGTTCTACGTCGCGCTGCCGTGCTCGTCGATCGATTGGAGCATTGCCGACGGGCTGCGTGACATTCCGATCGAGGAGCGCTCCACGCGCGAGGTCACGCACGTGGAGGGTCGATCGGACGCAGGCGAGCGCACGACTGTCGAGGTGGCATCGCCGGGCAGCCGCGCGCGCAATCCGGCATTCGACGTGACGCCGGCGCACCTGGTCACCGGACTGATCACCGAACGCGGCGTAGCCGCGGCGACACCCGTGGGTCTCCTGGCTCTGTTTCCCGAGAAGGCGCGCGCTTGAACGAGGCTGTGACCCGCGCGGCGATTGTCGCCACGGCGCAGACGATGGACGGTGCGGGCCTCGCGCCTAACAGGTCCGGGAATATCTCCTGTCGCTTCGACGGCGGACTGCTGATTACGCCTTCCGGCATCCCCTATCCCGAGATGTGCGCCGCCGACATCGTCTCGCTCGACCTCGCGGGCGTGGTGCGTTCGGGCACGCGCACGCCCTCGTCAGAATCGCCGTTCCACACCGCGATCTATCGCACCCGGCCCGATGCCGAGGCGATCGTCCACACGCACAGCCCGCAGGCGACGGCGCTCGCCTGCACGCGCCGCGGTATCCCGCCGTTTCACTACATGATCGCGCTCGCGGGCGGCCCCGGCATTCGCTGCGCGGAGTACGCCACTTTCGGCACGCCGGCCCTGGCCGAGAATGCGTTGCGAGCGCTTGAAGGACGCAGGGCTGTATTGCTGGCCAATCACGGTGTCATCGCGATTGGCGCGAATCTAGAGTCCGCGTACGAGCTCGCGTACGAGGTTGAGAATATGGCCGGGCAGTATCTGCGTATGCTGGCCGCCGGACTGGAGCCGGTGCTTCTCGACGACGATGAAATGCAGCGCGTGATCGCACAGTTCGCTCGCTGCGGCCGTGATTACTAGAACCGCAGCAGACGCCGCGTAAGTCACTCAGACCGACCCTGCTGCACGAATATTGCAGACCTGCGATTGTTTTTTTTCTTCGCCTCCACCGCGTAATGCTCTCGTTGTCCGTCAGGTCCTTTACTCCATACGTGCACAAACGAGCACGCGAGATGCAAAGCGTAACCGCAGTCATTTATGGAGGCGATTCAGATGAAGACTTATGTACGGACGATCTCCCTGGCACTTGCCGCGACCGCACTGACCAGCGGCTCGCTACTTGCCGCACCCACCGTGACCCGCTCGAGCGACGGGCAGGCTCAAGCAGCGGCGCTGCTCAGCCGAGAGTGGACGCCGGTTGCCCCTGACACGCGCCGTGTGGCGGCCATGCTTGCGTCGCGAGTTGACGCCCACGCCAGGGCGGCAGCACTGCTCAGTCGCCCACTGACGGAGAGTTCGCCAGCTCCAATGAGCCGATTGTCGCAAGCGGCGACTGCGGACGGACAAGCGAGAGCGGCAGCCCTGCTGAGCCCGCGAGCGATGTAGTTGCTCACTCCGATCTCGCGCCGCCGACGCTCACCAGGCTCGCTGGGCCGCACCCGGGTATGGGGGGATCCGCAACCGCCCGAAGACGGATCTTACGCCGGGACGCGGCGCTCTTTGAGCCAGCGCCCGCGGTAGCCGTACGCGTGTTCGATCGCAGCGCGCTCGGTGGCGCTGAGGTCGGGGTGATGTGCCTCGAAGATGAGCACCACGCGGTCCTCGGCCGCGCGGTTCCAGGCCTCGTGCTCGAAGCTGTCGTCGAAGGCGAAGAGCTCGCCTTCGCGCCAGGCGTGCCGCATCTTGCCGACACGGATCTCGGAGTCGCCTGGAACGAGCAGCGGCAGGTGGAGTGTGATCCGGTTGTTCGCGGCACCGAAATGCGGCGGGATGTGCGCGCCGGGCCTGAGACGCGAGAAGAAGAGCTCCACCGGGCGGCCCTCGACCCGCACGATGTCGACGGCTTCGAGCGCCGCCAGCGTTTTCGGGAAGAGCCGCGCAAACGGAGTCTCCACGTTGGCCTTGTAGAGATGGAGCGAGGACCAGGCGAGGTTACCGCTCAATTCCCGCCAGAGTGGGTCGCGGAGGTTCGCGTCCACGTACGGCGCATGCGCCGTGCCCACGGCGACGGCCGCCAGGTATTCCTCGCGTACTTCGGCCGTCTTCGCCTCGATGGCCGACGCCCAGAGCAGCCGCTCGCGCGGTGTGATCGGCATGGCAGGCAGGTCCGGCATGTAGAAGATGCTGGGCTGCTGGTCCGGCGTGCGGTAGGCGATGGGGCCGTCGTGCGTCTGGATCCAGATTGCACCGCGCACGCGCGAAATGTCGGGCGGCGCGCCGCTCAGCTTGCTGGCCTGGAGCTCGAAGTCGGAGACGGCCAGTGCGTGCAGGCGTGTGAAGTGCTCGCGCATGACCCGGTCCGCCGTCGCCGAACGTCGCCGGATCCCGGGGTTGACGTCTGGGCGGTTCCTCGCGCGCCGCACCGCTAGGTCGATGTCGTCGCCCAGCGAGAACATGATCGCAGCGTCCTCGCGGCGGCCCGTGGCCTCGAGCGCGGCGCCGGCGAACAGGGCGACCTGCGCGTTCCTCGGGTTCAACCGCCAGGCTGCGAGATACGCGTCGACTGCGCGCACGAGGTCGCCCTGTTGTTCGCGCACGCTGCCGAGATTGAAATGGAACGCGGGCGCCTGAGGCGCGAGCGCGATGCACTGCTCGTAGCCGGCCGCCGCCTCCGCGTAGCGCTGCTGCGCGAAGGCGCGCCTCGCCTCCACGGCGATTGTGTCGATGGAGCCGACAGTGCTCATTCCATCTCGATCACTACGAGTACCGGTCCGGGCATCGTATACCGACATCAAGCGTAAGGCGCACCACTCGCCGAACGACGTAACGGATGGACCAACGGCCGAAGACAACGGCCGAGCGCACGCAATGCGGGGTTCAGCGCTACTTCGTGTCGCCCGACTGACCCTTGTGAATAGTGACACTCGGATTGAGCACTTTCAGCGCATCGGCAGTGGTTGGGTTGAAGGTCGCTCGATTTTTCCACCCGCCTCGGTCCAAAGGCCATTGCTTCGCGAAGAGCAGCGCATTACAAGGTGCTATCAAGGACGCTGTACGGAGCGAGACACATGCGTCATCAAATAGTGCTCAGCGGGTGTATTGCGCTATTCGTGCCCGTCCTCGGCCTCGCAGCTGAAACAGAGGCGCTTGACAGCTTTGTACTCGAAATGACCATGCCCGCGCCGTCGCAGTCTGCGTCGACCATTGCCGTGCACTGTCAGACGGGGTGCGTTTGGACAGAAGAGACGATCGAGTGCTCCGCGCAGCAACCCTGTCATGCCATCATCGCCAGCAGCAGCGTCGTCGACTCCGTCGATAAGCTCCAAAGACACAAGGTTGAAGCTCGACCAATTGCTGGATCCGTCTGCATAGGGCTGCCGACCAAGTCGGACCCTCCCCCTTTCGAGCACTTCCAGCGATGCCAAGAGACAACGGACGCGCGAGGTAATCCGACGCAGATGTGTGAATCTGAGGAAGTGCCGACCCCCGATACCCGTGTGGTGGTAACGGCGGTCATGGCTGGCTCGCCGGCGGAGCAGGCTGGATTCAGGGCGGGAGATGTAGTTGCGACGCTCAATGCAGTGCCAATGCGTGTACGGATGGATGTCTATCACGCGATTCTAAGCAAGGCGCCTGGCCAGTCATTCGAGGCGCTGCTCGTGCGTGCGGGTGGGTCGGTAGTCGTCCGAGGCCACTTTGGCATTGCCATGTCAGACGATCGCTGCGCTGTTGCGGATGAGGCGACCCTGCGGAATCCCGCACTCACAGCGCAAGAACTAGGGCCGGCGCCGTTTCTGGTAACGCTGGACGGTCTCGTTTCGGGTGTGGAAGTTCACTGCGTGCAGGGATGCGGTTGGGCCGTCGGGCCGATACACACTTCGGAACCGGTGCACCTCTCTGGGACGTTCGATCAAAACGACATGGTCAGCTTGCACGATGTTGGTGACGCGCCGCGGCCTCCCGCGCATTGGCTCAGGCACTCTTCGTCTGAATGAGAGCTGCCTATCACCTCGCCTTCCTGATCACCATCTTGTCCGCATCCGACCGCGCAACCGCGCAGGTTGCGCTGCGCGCCAATGAAGAGCAGCTCGTCAACTACGCCTACGCGACGCAGCTGGGCTCGGGCGTGTACGACATCTCCGGCCGCACGTTGCAGATCTATCGCCTGCCCTTTGGTTACACTTTCACGCAGCCGTCCGGGAAGCGTCCGGGTGTGCGCCTGACGTTGCCGCTGACTTTCGGGTTCGTGGACTTCGAGCCGCGCGATGTGATCAGTTCGGGCTTGCCGGAGAACTTCGACTCGCTGAGCTTCGTGCCGGGCGTCGAGCTCGACTTCGCGCTGACACCTCAATGGCACTTGCTGCCCTTTGCGCAGGCGGGGCGCGCCTGGGATCGCGGCGGCGACGGCGATGCCACGGTCTACTCGTTGGGTGCCCACCTGGCTGGGTCGGCGAGTCAGCCCTGGCTCGATCTTCGTTTCGACGTCGGTGCGACCTACGCCGTCGCGGACCCACGCGGCCAGGCGCGTTCTGACGACTTGGTCGTGCTGCAGACGGGCGTCGAGGGCCGCCATTCGCTCGGATTGAACATCGCGGGGCATCCGCTCGACTGGGGCGTGTACCTGCTCGGCGAGGCGTTCCTCAATCGGGCCGACGAACCTCTCGACCAGGCAGCCGAGCAAGCGTCTCCCTATCAGTTCGAGACCGGCGTGACGATCGGCCCCCGGTCGAGAATGACGGTATGGAAAATCCCCGTGCCGCGCCTGGGCATTGGTTATCGCTTCGGTCGCGAGCTCGGCGTGTGGCGCTTCGTCATCGGCGCGCCGTTTTGATTCACTAACTCGGCTGCCGGAAAACTCGCAAACATTGCGTGACGCATTGACGCGCGCGCACGCGGAAGTATCATGGCTCACGCCAGCGCGAGCATCGCGAGAACAATAAGGAAAATCCCGAGGGACTGGCGTGAATTCTCTGTCAATGCGATTCGCCGCCTGGCTCATTGTCCTGGCGCTGTGCGCGCCTGCGGCGCAGCCCGTCTGGGCGGGTCCGGCTCCTCCAATCCGAGTGCTCAGCGTCGATCTCGCGCCCCGAATCGATGAGTCGGCGCGTTTTCGCGAGCGTTTCGCCGTCGACCTAGCACACGGCGCGACGACCTCGGACGACGGGGAGTGGCTGCGCGGCGCGTCCGTCAGTGAGTGGAATTACAGCGTGCGCATTCCGGGCGCCGTATCCATGTCGTTTCACGCCTCACGCCTGCGGCTCACGACGAGCGCCACGCTCGCAGTTGAAGGCGGCGGCAAGCGGATCGTGTATCGCGCGGGTGACATCGTGCAAGGCGGGCTGTGGAGCCACATCTTTCGCGGCGACACTCTGTCGTTTCACCTCCTCGTCAATGCGAGCGAAGCCGACACGGTGGCACTCGAGATCGCGAGCCTGCAGGCGGGTTATCGCGGGCTCGGCGGTGGTGTCCCCGATCATCCGCGCTTCAAGCGCGCACTCGCCGCCGCGGCGACGAGCGCTGCTACATGCATCGAGAATTTCGAATGCCACAAGGACGCCGCAAAAGAAGGGCCAGGAAATGGCACCGCGGCCATCCTTATCGGCAACATCGCGCAATGCACCGGGACGCTGATCAACAACACGCGCGCCGATGCAGCGCCGCTCTTCCTGACCGCCAGGCATTGCCAGAGCGGCGTGTCCAACCCGGCGGCGGGCGTCGCGATCTACTGGCATGCAATCACGCCCTGCGGGCTCGTGATGGGATCGATCTACGACGCGCTCGACGGCATCCAGCTCGGCGGCGAGACGATGGTCGAGCAGCAGGATACGTGGCTCATCAAGCTTGATTTGCCATTCCGCACGCCCGATGTCTACTTCGCCGGCTGGGATGCGACCGGCGGAACCTTCGTGGGCGGCTACTCGATCCACCACGCGATGGGACGCGATAAGCAATACGCGGAGTGGTTCGGGCAAGCGGTGTCCGTCCCGCTTCCGGGCAGCGCGATCGACGTCAACTACGAGTCCACATACTGGGGTGTCATGAACTCGCTCGGCAGCATCGGCGCAGGTGCTTCCGGTGGTGCGCTCTTCGATCCGGACAACCGCGTCGTCGGCGTCGCGAGCCTCGCTTACCTGCAGGAAGGCGAAGGGTCGGATGGGTTCTGCCCCCTGACGCCGACGCCTGCGCCGACAGCCGACAACGCCACCGCGCTCTACAACGCACTCTCAGAGGTGTGGGATTCCACCGCCGATACCACGAGCTCGACCAATCCAGTCACGTTCAAGACGATTCTCGATCCCGACGGCACCGGGCAACGGGTGCTCGACGGATTCGCTTACCAGTCCGGCGCGACCCTGTTCCCGAGTAACACTTTCATGTTCACCAGCGAGCCGGTGCAACTAACGTGGAATGCTCCGGGCGCAAGTTCGTGCACGGCCTCGGGTGGCACGGCCGGCGATGGCTGGGCAGGCGTTCGCCCAGCGAACGGTACCGTTGAGATCACGCAATACGTGGGCGGGAACACGCGATACCTGATCCGCTGTCCGACGGGAAACCGAGTTGCCGTCGCGAGTACCCTCATCACGTGGAGCGAACAGGCGCCGGGTGTCTTTATCGGCACCGATCTCAACTCCCCGTTCGCCGGGGAAACCTTCAAGCTCTTTTGGCACGCCACCGTCACGCCCTGCGTGGCATCGGGAGGAATTGCGGGCGACGGGTGGGCGGGCAGTCAGCCCACGCGCGGCCAGATGATCATCACAGCCTCGCAGATCGGTCAGTTCACGTACACGCTGGCATGCGGCACGGGAACTCGGACCGCCAGTACGTCCTTTGCGATTGAGGTGCGACCTCCGGTCGCGTTCCTCACATCGGACGCCAGCGGTCTGCGCATCGTGCAGCCGGTGAACCTGTTCTGGGGCGGAGTGCTTCCCTGCACGGCGAGCGGCGGCACGCCGGGTGATGGCTGGATTGGCACCCTCACCAGCCCTCCTTCCTTCAGGACTGTCACAGAGACTGCTCCCGGCTCATATACGTACACACTTACCTGCGGCCACAGCCCATTCGCGGCGAACGCAAGTGTGACCGTCACGTTCACGAACGGGGCGCCTGCCGTCACACTCACCGCGAATCCAGCCAGCCAGGAAGTGCCACTGCCCGTTCCGATTCCACCCGGCTATCCGTTCTCGCCAAATCTCCACTGGACCTCGAACGTGCGTCCGTGCGCACTCACTTACAGCGGGCCCGGGGCGACTCCGGGCACCGTCAGACTCGAAGGAGACTTTCCCGCAGGCACAGCGCTCGATCTCCGGGACAGCGCGGGCCTCTATACATACACACTCGCCTGCGGCTCTGGCGCCACAGCGGCGCAGGCCACGGCGACAATCGATTGGTACGCGACTCAGCCGTACTTGAACTTCTTCGGCACATCAGAGCTGGTCGCCAACTTGGGATTTCTCTTTAACTGGAACTCGAATGTATTCCCATGCACGGGCACCGGGGGAGCAGCCGGCGATGGCTGGGCTGGCCCGAAGACGACCGCCTGGGGGTCGCAGGGCATTTCAGAGAGTGCGCCCGGCACATATGCGTACGTACTTTCGTGCGGCTCAGGTGCGCAGATTGTTCAAAGGCAGATCGTGGCGACGGTGGCGGACCCGGCGGTCACACTCACCGCGTCGCGGACTTCGGGACTGCACCCCACGGAGGTTGTGGCACTTGACTGGAGTGCGACGACGAGCCCTTGTGTGGCGTCGAGCAATCCTGTCAACAGCAGATGGACTGGACCGCAGCAATACCGTGGTGGCGCGGGTGTAACGGAGACGGCGCCCGGCACCTATACGTACACCATCACCTGTGGCATTGCGCCTCTCATTGCGCAGTCTTCGGTCCAGGTCACCTTCGATGCGATCCCACAACGCACGGCCGCGCTGAGTGCCAGCGTCGCCAGCGCCACGATCAACCAGCCCGTCACGCTGACATGGAACTCGACCAACGCTAGCAGCTGCGTATCCTTCAGCCAGCCATTTGCTTCGGACTGGGACAGTCTGCCGAACCTTGGACCAAGCGGAACAGCCACCGTAACGCGCTTCTCCGTCGGTACGGTTCTGTATGGCGTAGATTGCGAAGGCGCGTCAGCGCGCGTGTCGGTCGATTACGGCCCGGTGTCGACGGGTGGCGATTCCACGCCACGGCCCGTCGTCACTTTGGACCCCAACGTGAGCATTCTGACGGTCGGCCAGCAGTTGATGCTCACCTGGAACTCGCAGAATTCCGCCGAATGCACAGCTTCGGGTGGCGCGAATGGCGATGGTTGGGTGGGCAGTTTGCCGTTGGCGGGCAAACAGTTTGTGACTGAGCCTGCCGCCGGCTTCTACACGTACGGGATCACCTGCACCGGAGCACCGCCTGCAGCGTCGGCTTTCGTCATGATCAATTTCACCAACGAGCCACCGCCGCCAAGCGGCGGTGGTGGCGGTGGGGGCGGAGGTGGCGCGGTTGATCCGATGTGGCTGCTGCTCTACGCGTCCGCAACACTTCGCGTGCTGCTGCGCGCCCGAAGGGTTAGCTCGATTGCATTCGCGCGCCGACCCGGGTCGCTCGTTATTTCTTCGGCTTTAGCTGATGCAGCAGGATCGAATTGCCCTCTGAGTCCAGGCACACGGCCATCCGGCAGACCGGGCTCTGGATCACGTCGCTCTTGAAGGTCACGCCCTTGGCCTTGAGGTCGGTCATGAGCTTGTCGAGGTCCTCGACCTCGAGCGCGATCGTGCCGCCCGCCTTGTCGCTCGGCTCATCGGGGATGAAGTTGGTGAGGCCGAGGCAGCCACCGCCCGGAAAGTCGTACTCGATCCAGTAATGCTCGCCCTGGTTGCCCATCGAGCCGCGCTTGAGGCCGAGCGTTTCCTCATAGAATTTGCGCGCCCGAGCGACGTCCCTGATCGGGTACATCGTGAATGCGACTTTCTTGAACATCCGACACCTCCCTTTTCACACCAGGACGGGGCACCGCGCGCCGATCCTACAATATTCACCCGTGTCATTCGTCTACAGGGCCAGATGGAACAGCTGGCCTTTACCGCGCCCATGAACCAAGAACAGGCCCGGCAGGTTTCCGAGGTCGTGGGGCGAGAACGGCTCCGGCTCCGCAATTGGATCCGCCGCCAGCTCGCGGACCCGGCCGAGGTCGAGGACATCCTGCAGGATGTCCTCGTCGAGCTGGTCCTGGCGTACCGGGCGCTGAAGCCGATCGAGGATGTGAGCGCGTGGCTCTTTCGCGTGGCGCGTAACCGCATCACCGATCTGTTCCGCAAGAAGAAGCCGGTGGCGCTCGCCGACCATGCCGTGAGCGCGCCGGATGGGGACGTGCGAGCGCCTGAAGACTTGCTGCCGGCGCTCGATGCGGGGCCGGAAGCGGCTTACACGCGCGGCCTGTTGATGGACGCGCTCGAGGATTCGCTGGAGGCGATGCCGGCCGAGCAGCGCGAGGTCTTTCTGGCACACGAGGTGGACGGACTGAGCTTCAGGGAAATCGCAGCGCGCACGGGCATCGGGATCAACACCCTGATAGCACGCAAGCATTACGCGGTGCTCCGTCTCCGCGAGAATTTACAGGCCATTTACGATGAGATTCAGCATGAGTGAGGAATTGCCATGAGACAGATACGGGTGGTTCGAATGTTCGGGATCGGGCTGGGCGTCGCCGTCGTGATCGCCCTCGTGTTCACGGGATTCGGCTATGCGGTGCGAGAGCTTTGGAACTGGCTGATGCCCACGTTGTTCGCGCTGCCCGCCATCACGTTCTGGCAGGCAGTGGGGCTGCTGGTATTGAGCTGGATCTTTTTCGGGAGCTGGCGTGGCTTTCACGGTCATGGGCGGCACTGGCGCGGTCGGGTGCGCGAGCGCTGGGCGCACATGACGCCTGAAGAACGCGAGAAATTCCGCAACGCCATGGCGAGTCGCTGCGGCTGGCGATCCGAACCGCCTGGTGATGTCTCGAGCGGTGGATCACCGGGCTCGTGACTCGTGGCGAGAGTGGCATCGGCCTGCGCGCTCGGCAGGCCGTCACTTTGCAGCAATTGATGCTCCAACCGGTTCGCGAGAGAACGGTCATGCCTTGACGCCGCTCACAAACCGCTGCGCAACGCGACAAATTTCGTCATCATTGCCCCCCCTCGACACCCACAACAACAACTACCGGGAGTCTGATTGATGAAAGCCGCCCTGCTCCTTCTTTGCGCCGTGATCACTGGCGACGCACTCGCCGCTTCTGACGCCGTCGTCACCCGCGTGCGCAAGGACGTCGACTCGCTTTATCCCCAGGTCGAAAGCCTCTACATCGACCTGCACCAGAATCCTGAGCTCTCGCTGCACGAGGAAAAAACCTCCGCGAAGCTTGCCGAGCGCATGCGCAAGCTCGGTTATGACGTGACAACCAACGTCGGTGGGTTTGGCGTCGTCGCGATTCTCAAGAACGGCCCGGGGCCGACGCTCATGATCCGCACCGACATGGACGCGCTGCCGGTACTCGAGCAGACCGGCCTGCCGTACGCGAGCAAAGTCACGACTCACGATGATGCGGGCATCGAGGTGCCGGTGATGCACGCCTGCGGGCACGATGTGCACATGGCCAGCTGGATCGGCACCGCCACGATCCTCGCCAAGTCCAAGGATCTCTGGAAAGGCACGCTCATGTTCATCGGCCAGCCCGCCGAGGAGCGCATCATGGGCGCGAAGATGATGCTGGACGCAGGGCTCTTCCAGAAATTCCCCAAGCCCGATGTCGCGCTCGCGATTCACGACCACGACAAGTCACCCTCGGGCACGGTGGGCGTTGTGCCCGGTTACCTCATGGCGAACTCGGACGCCATCGACATCACGATCTACGGCCGGGGCGGTCACGGCGCGTATCCGCAGTCGACCGTCGATCCGATCGTGATCGCGGCGCGCACCGTCGTCACGCTGCAAACGGTCGTGGCGCGTGAGAACAATCCGCTCGATCCCGCCGTGATCACTGTGGGCTCGATCCACGGCGGCACCAAGAGCAACATCATTCCCGATGAGGTGAAGCTGCAGCTCACCGTGCGCTCGTACAAGCCCGAGGTGCGCGACCGGTTGATCGCTGCGATCGAGCGCATCGCCAAGGCGGAATCCGCCGCCGCGATGGCGCCCAAGGAGCCGCTGGTGAAGGTGGTCGAAAGCACCAAGGCAACGTACAACGATCCCGCGCTCGCCGAGCGTGTGGGCAAGGTCCTGCGCGATGCACTCGGCGCCGACTACGTTCTGCAACCGCCGCCTGAGATGGGTGCGGAGGACTTCAGTGAATTCGTCGGTGCGGGCGTGCCCAGTGTCTATCTCTGGGTCGGTGCGGTGGCACCTGCCAAGATCGCGGCCGCGAAGGCTGGTGGGCCCCCGCTCCCTACCACTCACTCCTCTCTCTTTGCTCCCGATCGCGAGCCCACGTTGCGCACTGCCGTGCTGGCGGAGACACTTGCGGCGCTCGAGCTGATCCGCGGCAAGTAGTCAGCCAAGCGCTCCAACTCGAGGGACGAACCATGAAGATTGCAACGCTTGCTTCGAGCCTCCTCGCCACGACCTCGCTTCTATTAGCCTGCGGTCAGGTTGCGCATGCGGCGGATAAAACAGACAAGGCTGTATGGGACACGGATGACACCGCCATCATCAAGAAATCCCGTAACAACATCTGTCACGACAAGAGCGATCCGTCATTTGCCCAAACCGAGCACTTCCGCGCCTACAAGACGATGAAGGATTGTGTGGATAGTGGCGGAAAGCGCGCCAAGAACTGACGCGCTGACCTCGTCACGCGGCGGCTTCTCTTTGCCCGGGGCACCTGCGATCCGGTGCCGATAGCCGCCACGCCGCGCTCCATTCTCAAGCAAGTGCGGCGCGCGGGCCGCGTGCCGGACCGATCCCTAACCTAGCAGGCGAGGACCTTAGAGAAGAACCGACACCATGGAACAGAAGCGAAAGATCATTCCGCCCATCTATTTCCTGCTGAGCCTGATTGCAATGACCGCGCTGCACTATTGGCTGCCCATTGCGCGACTGGTACCTGCGCCCTGGTCGTATTGCGGCGCTGTTCTCGTGATCGTGGGCGTCATCATGAGCGCCGCCGCTTCGAGCTCGTTCAGGCGCGCCGGCACGCCAGTCATTCCGTTCGAACGATCAACTGTCCTCGTCACGAGCGGCTATTACCGTTGGACGCGCAATCCGATGTATCTGGGCCTGGTACTGACGCTGGTTGGCGCGGCCGTCCTGTTCGGCACGCTGGGCGCCTTCCTGCCGCTTCCCGTGTTCATGTGGATCATCCAGACGCAGTTCGTCGCGGGAGAAGAACGCTTTCTCGAAGAAATCTTCGGCGAGCAATATCTCGCGTACAAACGGCAAGTCAGACGGTGGCTCTGAGCTGCTCCGAAAGGCGACAGCAGACGTTCGCAACGTTTCAGAAGCGGCGCGCGAGGACGGCACCGAGCACACGATCTACTTCGACCGCGTGCGCTGCCTAGGGGAGCAATGCGCAGCGCGGGTCGACGTTGCACTTCACGAGCCGTACCACCTCGCCTGAGTCCGGCTCGACTTCCAGGAACACCCCGATGCCGGGCGCATAGTATTTGCGCTCGAACACTCCGGGCGGCTCGAGGAGTGAGAAATTGCGCGTCACGACGCAATCGCCCTTGCAGAGGAGCTTCGCCAGCTTTGGCGGTACCAGCTCATCGAGCGTCGGGTTCTTGCCGAACGAGTAGTTGGTGGAGAGGACCTCGGTCGCATCCTCCGCATTGCCTAACGATGATTCCTCGACGTAGAACTGGCCCAGCGTCGGATTGGCCTGGAAGATGATCCCCGGCTTGTCGCCGTCCCGGCCAGCCTTGAATGAACCATCGATACTGACGCGCTCGGGAAGCTTCGGCCGGTCGCCGGTGAAGGATTCGAAGACACTCGTTTCCTCACCGCAGTACCAGACGTTGCCGTCCCTGGCCTGGGCATACCAGTCGTTGGTGCTTTCGATGAGCGCACCGCCTTCCATCACCTCGTCGAGCACGACGATGCAGCGCACGTCGTCGATCAGTTTGGTCCGATTCAACACCTGTACCTTGGTGTTCTGGGTCGCGCTGCGAAATTCCCATTGACTGCCGATCGTCAGCGGGAAGTAGCGGTTGGGGTTGGTGAGACTGGCGAAGTTCTTGTCGAACGATGCCGCCTCGAACTCGGGGTCATAGCGGTGCTCGCCGAGCTCTGCGCAGGCCGAGCGCCGGCCCGCGAGCTGATCGGTACAAAGTTGCGTGGCGTCGGATTTCGAGGTCTTCGCGTCCTGGAAGCATGCGGCGCGATCCTTGGCATCGGATTCGTTGACGCAGATGCCGACGGCGATCCAGTAGTCGTCGAGCACACTATTGCCGCAGGCGCGAAATTCCGCCTGCGCGGTAGCCGAGCAGAACAGGCCCTGCGCTACAAGATCGTCGACATCACTGGCGCGCGCGGTCGCCGGCAGTGCCAGCAAGGCTACGAGGATGAGTGCACAAGGGGTCGCAGACGAAGCGGGTAATTGCGTGGTCATGGCGTGCCTCCTGCAGGTCAGAACTCAGGTGCTGAGTGAGACCGCGGAGACAGCCCAATTCAATCGTCGCTCGCGCACGACAGTTGTGCGGCGGCGCTTCGGCGGGGGACAGGAACGGACGCGGCGGGCGCGCCCGGGTTTCAGAACCGGGGCGGGAGACTCGGAGTCGCGATGACGGGTTCGTGCTTGACCGGCGCCAGGCGTCGATCCTGCTCTTCGCGGACCTGCTCGACCGTGAGCTCGGTGTCCGCGGCGATGATCCTGACGAGCGGATGAGTGCCTTTCTTCGGCAGGTTCAGCTCATGCAGCCGCTCCCAGACGCGAATGCGCTGCTCGGGCGTGTTCTGTACGGCGACCTGCTCGGCAAGCTCCTGGCGGCGACGTTCGCGTGCTTCGTACTCGACCGCAGCGGCGCGAGCGCGGTAGTCGGTAGCCAGCTCACCGGCGATGGGTGGCGGCGCACTGCGGGTGTGCTGGGTCCATTTCTCGTGCGTCATGCCGTCTCTCCCGCCGTTCGGGGCTTGGCATTCTTGGCCGGCCCGATCACGAGCTGCTTGCGACCGGCGCGGAAGTTGCGACGCTCGTTGAGGCGCATCACGAGATCCTCGGCGGCGCGGCGCACGGTCTCGGCGCTGCCGGGGCGTTGGCCGACGATGCGGTTGTTGCCCTGGCCAATCACGTAGGAGTACCAATCGCGGGTGTCGTCCGCGAACGGGGACGGTGTCTGCGTGACGGAATCGACGCTGTAGTGGCTCTCGAGAGGGGGGGCCGGCGCGGCCGGATCGGGTTTTGTCGCAGTTGTCATAGCGACACGATACGCGATTACGCGGGCATCGTTTTGACTATCTTTGTGAATGACTTGTCCGAGCCCGTTCTGTGGCTCTGGCAGGACTCATTTACGCAGTTCGTTTTCGGCTGCCTTGACAATTCCGAGGCCAAAAGCGGCTGCCACCGCTTCGGTGCGCGAATGCACCTCGAGCTTCTCCAGGATCGAGGACACGTGATGATCGACCGTCTTTGCCGAGAGATGCAGTCGGCGCGCGAGCTCGGCATTGGTGAGTCCACCGACGAGCAGTCGCAGAACATCGAGCTCGCGTGAGGTGAGTCCGGCGGGATTGCCGCGGGTCGAAGCACGCGGTCCGCGCGGAATCCCGCGCACGCCCCGGTCGCGCAAGCGCTGGCGCACCATCGCGGCGAAGGGACCGGCACCCAGCTGTTCGAGGATCACGAGCGCCTCGCGTAACGCGTCCTCGGGCCCGTCGGCAAGTGCGAGAGCGCGCTCGTAGGGCATGCCGAACTGGGCCCACATGTCAGCCGCGGCGCGCCAGTCGCCTTCGATCATGAGCCGATAAGGTTGCGCAATCTCGTAGTCGATCTGCGTACGTGGCAGCGCACGGGACTGCCAGAAGGCCAGCTCACCACAAATTCCAGGATCGCG
>DASQOO010000128.1:0-16148 GCA_035644435.1 Steroidobacteraceae bacterium
TGACGACACCTATACCGCGGGCTATCGCGTGTTCACGACCATCGACAGTCGCCTGCAGCAGGCCGCGAATTCGGCCTTGCGCCTGGGACTGATCGAATACGACCGTCGTCATGGGTATCGCGGGCCCGTTGCCAAGGTCACGCTCCGCGCGGGCGAACCGCCTGCAGAGATGCTGGCCGCACTCGAGGACCAGGCCACGATCAACGTGCTGCAGCCGGCGCTGGTCGTGGACGTAGCCGAACGTGCAGCCCGTGTGCTGTTGAAGGATGGCCGCTCGTTGCAGATCGACTGGCCGGGACTCGCATGGGCACGCGCCGCTGCCGACAACAGCGTGGGGCCGGAGCCAAGGCGGGCGAGCGACGTGCTGGCTGTTGGCGACATTGTCTATGTCATTCGCGCCGGCAGCTCCGCGCAGCTGGCGCAGTTGCCGGCCGCGCAGGGCGCGCTGGTCGCGGAAGACCCGCGTGATGGCGCGATCGTCGCGCTCGACGGCGGCTTCGACTTCTTCGTCAGCAAGTTCAACCGGGTGATCCAGGCGCGCCGCCAACCAGGATCAGCCTTCAAGCCTTTTATCTACTCCGCCGCGCTGGAGAACGGCTTCACGCCGTCGTCGATCGTGATGGACGCGCCGGTCGTGTTCGAGGACGAGGCGGCCGAAGATACCTGGCGACCGGAGAACAGCACCGGCGAGTTCTACGGACCCACGCGGTTACGTGAAGCGCTGGTCCGTTCCCGGAACCTCGTGTCAGTGCGCCTGATGCGTGCCATGGGAGTCTCGTACACGATGAACTACCTGCAGCGCTTCGGTTTCGAGCGCGCCGACCTGCCCGATGACCTGACGCTGGCGCTGGGGAGCCTGCAGCTCACGCCCGCGGAGCTCGCAGCGGGGTTCGCCACTTTTGCAAACGGCGGCTTCCATGTGCGTCCCTATTACCTGGAACGCATCGAGGATGCCTCCGGCAAGGTGTTGTTCGCGGCGAAGCCAGCCATCGCTTGCGCGGATTGCGACATCGAGGCGACGCGGTTGCGGTTGCCGGACGGCGGGTCGAGCTCGGCGCTCGAGGCGGCCGACGCGATTCGTGGTGGCCGCGGCCACTTGCCGACCGGGCAACTCGCCCCACGCGCCATCAGCAGTCAGAACGCCTACCTGCTGACCGACATGATGCGCGATGTGATCCGTCGCGGCACCGGCCGGCGCGCGCAGGCGCTCGGACGCGAGGACCTTGCGGGGAAGACTGGCACGACCAACGATCACCACGATGCATGGTTCTGCGGCTTCAATCCGCGGCTGGTCGCCGCGGTCTGGGTGGGATTCGACCAGGAAGCATCGCTCGGCGCCGGCGAAGAAGGCGGCCGAACGGCGGTGCCGGTGTGGGTACACTTCATGCGCCAGGCGTTGCGTGATACACCTGAAGTCCGAATGCCGCCTCCGGATGGACTCGTCACAGTGAAGATCTCTCCGCAGACCGGCCTGCTCGCGAGCGCCGACGATCCCAATGCCATCTTCGAGACTTTCATGGAAGGTCATTTGCCCGAGAACTCGGACCCATTCGCGCACGGCCAGCAGGCGAGCCGGGAGCAGTCGACGGATGAACCCCTGTTCTGATTCGGCGGAGGACTGAAATGGCCAGAGCCTGGACCCGCGCCGAACAGCTGCGGCGCGCGATCGCCCAGGAAGCGGCGCGCATCATGAGCGAGCATGGCATCGACGATTACCTGCTCGCCAAGCGCAAGGCAGCCGAACGGCTCGGCGCCTCGGATGGTGCAACGCTGCCGAAGAACACCGAAATCGAAGCCGCGCTGGTCGAATATCAGCGCCTGTTCGCCGCCGACACGCACTCGAAATCGCTGCGGGATCAGCGTCGCGCGGCGCTGCTCGCCATGCAGCTGCTGCAGGAGTTCGAGCCGCGCCTGGTGGGACCGGTGCTGGCAGGCACAGCCACCGAACATGCGGACGTGGACCTGCACCTGTTTGCCGACCGCGCCGAGGCGGTCACTCTGAAGCTGATGGACCAGGGCATCCGCCACGAGTTGCTCGAGCGACGCGTCAAGATGTACCTGGACCGCACCGTGAATTTCCCGGCGGTACGCTTCGACGCGGGCGCGCACACGATCGATGCGACCGTCTTTCCGCGCGACGGCATTCGCCAGGCACCATTCAGTCCGGTCGATGGGCGCCCGATGCGCCGCGCCAACCACGCGGAATTGCAGGCACTGATCGAAGAGTAGGTCGGCAGCGGCGTTGCGACGCCGCGCAGGCTAGCGGCGGGCGATATCGAGGTAATCGCGGCGCTTCGGACCGGTATAAAGCTGGCGCGGCCGGCCGATCCGCATCGTCGGATCCGAAATCATCTCCTGCCAGTGCGCCACCCAGCCGACCGTGCGCGCAATCGCGAACATCACGGTGAACATCGAGCGCGGAATTCCCAGCGCGCTGTAGATGATGCCGGAATAGAAATCGACGTTCGGATAGAGCTTGCGGGCGATGAAGTATTCGTCCTTGAGCGCGATCTCCTCGAGCTTGAGCGCCAGCTCGAGCAGCGGGTTGTCCGGCCGGCCCATGCGCGCCAGCACGCGGTGGCACATCTCGCGAATGATCTTGGCGCGCGGATCGAAGTTCTTGTAGACCCGGTGCCCGAAGCCCATCAGGCGAAGGTTGCTGTTCTTGTCCTTGGCCGTCGCCACGAACTTGGGGATGTTGTCCGCTGTGCCGATCTGCTCGAGCATCGCGAGCACGGCCTCGTTCGCACCGCCATGCGCCGGACCCCACAGCGCCGAGATGCCTGCCGAGATTGCAGCATAGGGATTGGCGCCGGTGCTGCCCGCCAGGCGCACCGTCGAGGTGCTCGCGTTCTGCTCGTGGTCGGCATGCAGAATAAAGAGCAGGTCGAGCGCCTGCGCCGCGACCGGATCGACGTGGTAGGCCTCGCACGGCACCGCGAAGTACATGTGCAACAGGTTGCTGCAGTAGTCGAGGTCGTTGCGCGGGTAGACGAAGGGCTGGCCGAGCGAGTGTTTGTACGCCGCGGCTGCAATGGTTGGAATCTTCGCGATAATGCGATGCGCGAAGATTTCCCGGTGCCGGGCGTTATTGATGTCCATCGAGTCGTGATAGAACGCCGACATCGAGGCGACCACGGCGGACACCATCGCCATCGGATGGGCGTTGTAGTGAAAGCCGTTGAAGAAGCGCAGCAGCGCCTCGTGCACCATCGTGTGATAGCAGATCGAGTGCGTGAATTCGGCGAGCTGTTTCTGGGTGGGCAGGTCTCCCAGCAACAGCAGGTACGCGACTTCGAGGAAACTGCTCTTCTCGGCGAGCTGCTCGACGGGATAGCCGCGGTACAGCAGCACCCCCTCCTCGCCATCGATGTACGTGATGCGGCTGTTGCAGCTCGCGGTGACCATGTACCCCGGATCAAAGGTGAAGACGCCGTGGTCCCGGGTCAGTGAAGCGACGTTGAGTACGTCCGGGCCCACCGTGCCGGAAAGTGCTTCGAGTTCGGACTTGTGCCCCGTCGCGAGGTTGGTCAGCTCAAAGTTCTTGCCACTCATTGACGCTCGAATTCCTGGACCGGACGGGCTGCGCAGGGGCGGCGAGCAGACTGACATGGATAGTCCAGCCGATCAAGGCGTTGGACGTGGAGCAGGCCGCCGCAGGCATGAGCGATCCGACGCGCGATCAGTTGACGATCTTCACCGGCTTGCCCGGCTCCGGATCCTTTTTGGGGTACAGATCGTTCAACAGGCGCAGCATCTGCACCGGATCCTTCTGGATCGGCGAGCCTTGCGCCATTTGCTCCATCGTCGCGCCCGGCGGCGCCTTCACGACGCGAATCCTAAACGGTTCGGTGAGCGGGAATTCGCTCGGCTTGAGCGCGCGCAAGGTCTGTGCGGTCGAGAGGAAGATGCGGTCGTGTTGCGGAATCGAGTTCGGGTTCGAGCGGCTCGCGCAGGCAAAGATGTAGACCAGCTTGTCCTTGTAGATCGCAATGTAGCGCACCGGACCGTGGCCCCCATCCAGCGGCGAGCCCGACTTCGCGATCATCGCGTAACCCTGCATGCCGCCGTCGAGTTTGAGTTCCTCGCCGTCCGTCGCCGCGCGCGCGCCGAGGTTCTTCTGCAGATACTCCCGCGGCCCCAGGTTGTCGGGCCTGCGATCAGCGGTCATCTGCATCAGGGCATCATTCGTCTTGCTGTGCACGATCAGGCGGTTCTGCTGATTCTCCACGACCCAGTCCTTGGGAAACGCGATCGTGATCCCGAGGCCCGCGTGGTAAAAGCGGTTATCGCGAACCGTGCCCTGCTGCTTGCTGGTACCAAAGGGCAGCCCATCGATGTGGCGCAAGTAGTCCTCGACGCCGACGCGCGGATTGGCGACGACCGTGCTGGAGGTCTCCTTCACGCTGGAAACCGCTTGCTGCAGGCGCTCATCCGCCGACGGATGGCTGGCGAACACGCCGTGATAGATGCGCGGCTCGCGCCCTTCCTGCCGAGCGCGATCTATCTCGTAGACTTCCTGGTTCTTCAGCACGCCGATCACGCCGATCATGGCCTGTGGGTCGTAGCCCGTCTTGGCGATGTACTGCGCGCCCAGGTGATCGGCTTCGAGCTCCATGTCGCGACCGTAGCCCTTCAACAGCGCCTGGCCGCCGATGTTGGCGAGATCCGCGACCGCCGCGTTGCCGGTAAAGATAGCAGCGCCCGTGCCGAGAATTCCGGCCAGCGTCTGCTGCGTCTGCTGGCGGACCTGGTGGCGCGCGCACACGTGGCCGATCTCGTGGCCGAGCACGGCGGCGAGCTGCGCCTCATTGTTCAGATACGCGAGGATTCCGCGCGTGATGTAGATGTATCCGCCCGGCAGCGCGAAGGCGTTGATCTCCTGGCTGTCGACGATGGTGAAGTGCCACTCGAGCTCCGGCCGCTGGCTGGCATGCGCGAGTTTCTGGCCGATTTCGTTGATGTACTCCTGCAGGTTCTGGTCGGCATAGACACCGTAGAACTTGATGACCTGCTCGTGCGCCTTGCGGCCCTGCTCGATCTCGCCCTTCTCGGAAGTCATCGTGACGTCGGTCTTGCCAGTGACCGGGTTGCGGGCGCAGCTGGAGACGAGCAGCGCACAACTCACCAGAGCGGTGCTCAGGAGCGCGACGAGCCTGGACATGAAAGCCTCGGGACAGGGCGTAGGACAATGGCGCGTTATAGCTACGATCCAGCCTGTGGACAAGGAGTTCCAGAGTGCCGCCGCTACGCACCGAGCTCCCGAAACGAAGAGGGCGCTCACTGTTAAGCGCCCTCTGGTTTCAACTCGGAAACAGACTGTTTCAGCGCGCGCCGATGCCGTATTTCTTGCGGAACTTGTCGACGCGGCCGCCGGTGTCGACGATCTTCTGCTTGCCTGTGTAGAAGGGATGGCAGTTCGAGCACACTTCGATCTGCAGATCGTGGCCGAGCGTGGAACGGGTGGTGAACGTGTTCCCGCAGCTGCAGGTCACGGTGATGTCTTTGTATTCCGGATGAATGGACGGTTTCATTGCCCTTCGCCTCGACGCCAGTTCAGGTATCCGGATATGCGCCCGGATCTGCCCGAAAAAAGAGGGCGCGAAGTGTAGCCACCGTCAACGACACGTTCAAGGGGCGTCAGCGGGAATCACTGCTCGTCAGTCGGTCGCCTCGAAATTCCAGTTAATCCTTGCAGTTGAGAGGGTCCCGTGACCGGCAACCTCAGCTAACTCATGTTAGCCAGTGCAGCAATTTGAATTTTCTCCATTATCCACAAAACCTGTGGACAACTCTGTGGACGAAGCCCGCCTCCCCAGCGGGTCCAAGCGGAAACGTCACGGCGCTGTTGAATTGGCTAAAAAATAGGCAGCTTGTTTTTACTTGTTTGATCAACCAGTTATACGCAACACCTGGGAGTGCGCTTTATCGGACAAGTCCTGCAGCGTGCGTTTAATCACGGTCGGACGGTCGCTGTGCATAACAAGTAAGTGTCTGATCAGAGAAGATTTACTACTTGTGGGCGCGGATTGCGCTGACGCTCTTCGGAGCGTGACGGCAGAAACAGGCGCTGCAGATCGTTGAGGAATCGAAGGCCAAGAGCGCTCGGGAAATAGCGCTCGCCTTGTGTCTCGATCAGGCCTCGCCGCCGCCCGGTGTCGAGAGCCTGCCGGATCGAATCCATCGTTTCGCCGGTGCGCGACTCGAACAGCGGCGCCTCGAAGCCAGCGGGCAGGCGCAGTGCGTTCAACATGAATTCGAATGGCCGGTCAGCCGGCGGGACGATGCAACGTTCCGTTGCGGGTGAACCGGTCTCGAGAGATTCGAGGTATTTGCGGGGCTGGCGCAGGCAGGCAGTTCGCGAGATGAGGCCGGCGTCTGCTTCCGTCACCTTGCCGTGCGCACCCGCTCCTATCCCGAGATAGTCGCCAAACTGCCAGTAATTGAGATTGTGCGCGCACTCCCGACCCGCCTGGGCGTATGCCGATATCTCGTACTGCGCGTAGCCACTCGCCGCGAGTGCTTCCTGGCAGCCGAGTTGCATCTGCCAGGTGTCCTCGTCGTCAGGCAACGGGGGTGGCTGATGGTAGAACACCGTCCCTGGCTCCAGAGTCAGCTGGTAGTGGGACAGGTGCCGGGGTCGAAGTGCAATGGCGGCGTGAAGGTCCTCGAGAGCGTCGTCGACGGACTGCTGCGGCAATCCGTACATGAGATCGATGTTGAAGTTATCTAGGCCTGCGGCGTGCAGCTCTTCCGCGGCGGCGCGGGTCTCGGCTGCGGAATGAATGCGCCCCAGGAGCTTCAGGTGCCGATCGTTGAAGCTCTGGCCGCCGAGCGAAACCCGATTTACGCCGGCCGAACGGTACTCGGCAAAACGGCCACGCTCCACCGTACCGGGATTGGCCTCGAGGGTAATTTCCGCTGCCGCAGCGACATCGAGTCGCACGCGGATCGATTGGATGACTTCGCCAATGGCATCCGGCGAGAACAGGCTCGGCGTTCCGCCACCAAAAAAAATACTGAGCACACTGCGGTCCCGTACCCCGGCAGTCTGAAACTCGAGATCGCGATCCAACGCCGCGAGATAGCGCTTTTCCGGCACCGGGCCCTCGATGGCGTGAGAGTTGAAGTCGCAATACGGGCACTTGCGCACGCACCACGGCAAGTGGACGTATACCGAGAGCGGTGGATTGCGCAGCAGTGTCACGGGCGACATTCTAGCTGCCGCGGCGAGCCGGGCTCCGATCGATCTCCGCGACGAGTTTGCGCAGCGCCTGGCCGCGATGACTCAGCTGATTCTTGAGTTCCGGCGCCAACTGGGCTGCCGTCAATCCCAGGTCGCCCACCAGGAACAACGGGTCGTACCCGAAGCCGTTGTCGCCAGCTGGCGCATCCGCGATGCGTCCTTGCCACACTCCTTCACAGACCAGGGGAGCAGGATCTGTGGCCGAGCGCAGCAGCACCAGGGCGCAGCGGTATCGCGCAGTTCTGCTGGCTGGCGTCACTCCCGCGAGCTCCGCCATCAACTTGGCATTGTTCGCGGCATCGCCCTCACCGCCCGCGTAGCGGGCCGAATGCACGCCCGGCCGCCCGTCCAGTGCATCCACCTCGAGCCCGGAATCATCGGCGATTGCGGCCAACCCCGACCGCGACGCCGCATGACGCGCCTTGATGATCGCGTTCTCAACAAAGGTGAGACCCGTCTCCGCGATGGCGTTGATACCCAAGTCCGTCTGAGTAACGATTTCCAGGCCACGCCCCGCGAGCAAGGCCTGCAGCTCGCGCAGCTTCCCGGGATTGCCGGTCGCGAGTACCAGCCGCATGGTCGGATCTCTCAGTCGGAAAGCGCCTGGAGCTGGTGCGCGAGCAGTTGGCCGATGCCTTGCGCCGCCAGGTTCAGGAGCGCGTCCAGTTCATTGCGGCGAAACGCATGGCCCTCGGCCGTACCTTGAAGCTCGATGAAGCCGCCGCCGTTGTTCATTACCACGTTCATGTCCGTCTCGGCCTCGGAGTCTTCGGCGTAGTCGAGGTCGAGCACCGGCACACCGCCACAGATCCCGACGGACACCGCGGCAACCTGGCCGTGCAGGGGACTGGTCGTGAGCACGCGACGCTTGAGCAGCGCTTCGATTGCGTCGGCGAGAGCGACGTAGCCACCCGTTATCGCGGCGGTGCGCGTGCCGCCATCGGCCTGCAACACGTCGCAATCCACGGTGATCGTCCGCTCTCCCAGCGCGCGCAAGTCCGCGACCGCACGCAGCGAGCGGCCGATCAGCCGCTGAATCTCCTGCGTGCGGCCGGTCTGCTTGCCCTTGGACGCTTCACGAGCCGTGCGCGTATGCGTGGAGCGCGGCAGCATGCCGTACTCCCCCGTGATCCAGCCCTTGCCGCCGCCGCGCAGAAATGGCGGCACCGATTCTTCCACGCTCGCCGTGCACAACAGGCGAGTGTCGCCGCATTCAATGAGCACCGACCCTTCCGCATGGCGCGTGAAACGGCGCGTAATGCGGATCGCTCGCAACTCATCGGGTGCGCGTCCGCTCGGGCGCATGCCTACTGTCCCAGCCAACGCATCGCCGCGGCCGTGGTGTTGTCGCTATAGGGAGCGGAAGCCTGCACCGCTCGATCGCCGAGCGCCTGCAGAGAGGCGCGCAGATCGCCGTTCTCCTGCGTGTAGAAGCCGGCAATGTCCGCGTCCTTGAGGTTCGCCCACACGCCGTCGGTGCAGAGGAGCAGAACATCTTCGATCGCCAGTGGCCTGCGGCGGCCGATGGTCATGTCGGGAAGTGCGGAATCTCCTCCCAGGCAGCATTCGACGAAATTGCGCATCGGGTGGCCGACGACTTCCTCTTCCGTGATGACGCCATCGCGCAGCAGTTGTTCAACATGACTGTGATCGCGTGTGCGATCGCGAACCTGCCCGTCGCGGATCTGGTACACGCGACTGTCGCCCACATGCGCCCAGTAGGACGCGCCCTGCTGCACGAGGCATACGGCGCAGGTCGCGCGCGGCCGCGTGTCGATGCTGAGCGTCGCTCCGAGAGCGGCGACGTCCTCGTGCGCCTTGCCCACGGTGAGATGCAGGAATCCCAGGGGATCGAAGATCGGGTGCGGCGTGTGCCAGAAGCTCTCGAGCATCGACTTGAGCGCCGTCTCTGCGGCGCGCGCGCCCTCCGCGTGTCCGCCCATGCCATCGATGACCAGCAGGAATGCGGCATGTTCGCCTACGGCGACCGAGACGCGATCCTGATTGTCTTCGCGATGGCCGACGAGACTCAGCTCCGCGTACTCGACCCGCAATGCACACCCCGGTCTGCTAAACTTCGGCGCGGCTTTATAGCACCAAATCAACATGATCCGCAGCATGACGGGCTTTGCCCGGCGCGAGCAGTCGGGCTCCTGGGGCGCGCTCACCTGGGAGCTGCGTACCGTCAATCACCGCTATCTGGAACTCAGTTGCCGTCTGCCGGAAGAATTGCGAGCGGCCGAAGGGGAATTCCGCCAGATGGTCGCTGCGGTCGTGCGTCGGGGCAAGGTCGACTGCACGCTCAATTTTCGTGCGGCCGCTGAAGCCGCCGGCCAGATCGAGATCAATCGAGCGCTGGTCGAGAAACTGCTGACGCGTGCGCGTGAGCTGGCCAACCTCGCCGGCGAATCGGCACCGATCAATCCGCTCGATCTGCTGCGCTGGCCGGGCGTCGTTCAGGATCAGGGGCGGGATGTCACGCCGCTGCTGACAGCGGCGCAGAGTGCGCTTGGCGATGCGCTCGATTCACTCACCGAAGCGCGCGCACGCGAAGGCGAGCGCATCCGCGAAATGCTGCTGCAGCGCTGCGATCTGCTGCTGAAGCTCGTCGCTGCCGTGATCGAGCGCCTTCCTGAAGTGCGGACTCGGATTCGCGCCCGTCTGATGGAACGCATTGCGCAGCTCGGCGTCGAGCCGGATGCAGAGCGGCTCGAGCAGGAGCTGGCAATCATCGCGCAGAAGATGGATGTGGACGAAGAGCTCGATCGATTGCGCAGTCATGTCACCGAAGTGCGCAAGGCACTCGATGGCGCGGAACCCGCTGGCCGGCGCCTCGATTTCCTGATGCAGGAACTCAACCGCGAAGCGAACACGCTGTCATCGAAGTCGCAGGACGCGGAGACCACGCGCGCTGCCGTCGACATGAAAGTCACAATCGAGCAGATGCGCGAGCAGGTGCAGAACGTGGAGTAGGATTCCGTACTCTCAAGCCAGCGTGCCGCCCGGCAGGCACATGGCCGTGGTGCCGCCGATGATCAGTGCAGTCATGCTCACGAACGCGAGGGCCGCGAGAGTCTGCTCCACCTTCTTGCGCCAGCCAGTCGTCGAACCGAATTGCGTGCTCATGTCGTTTCTCCCGTAGGTTGGTTGTGATCTGAACCTCATCTGGGAGATATGGTGGCGCAGGCCGCGCCGCGCGACTGTCAACTGGATGACACTGCTGCGTTATCAGCTTCGACCTTCAGGTTACCCGACCACGAGGACGCCTCTCGCGGGCGCTACCACCGTACTCTGACGCCCAGGTTTCCCTGCACTGCACGGCTGTCGCTGTCGTTGTAATCCGCTACGCTACCGCTCCTGCGGATCGTGAGAATGACGCCGACCCTATCCACCAGCCCCGCTTCGACGAATCAACGCCGCCGTGGTTGTTTGTTCGTCTGTGCCGCGCCTTCGGGCGCGGGCAAGACATCGCTGGTACGAGCGCTGATGGAGCGCGACCCGTCGCTCAAATTTTCGATCTCCTGCACCACGCGTCAACGCCGGCCGACGGAGGTCGATGGCCACGACTACCATTTCATCAGCCGCGAGGAATTCGAACGCATGGTGCGTGCCGGGGAATTCCTCGAGCACGCACAGGTGTTCGACAACCACTACGGCACCCCGCGCCGCCAGGTCGAGGAGTCGTTGGCCAAGGGCCAGGATCTCATCCTCGAAATCGACTGGCAGGGCGCGCGACAGGTGCGCGCCGCAATGCCCGATTCCGTTTCGATCTTCATCCTGCCGCCCTCGCGCGCGGCTCTCGAGGAGCGCCTGCGAAGTCGCGGCACGGACTCGGACGAAGTGATCGCGAGGCGGCTGCGGGACGCAGTTGCTGACATGACGCACTGGCGGGAATTCGGCTACGTGATCGTCAACGATACGTTCGATCACGCCCTTGCGGACCTCAAGGCGATCGTCGCGGGACGCGGCGAGGCCCTGCGTTCGACCCGGCCGGAGCTCAAGCCGGTAACGGCGGCGCTGCTGGCATGAAGGCCTGATCCTGCTGTAGACTTGCGGCCCTTTTTTGGGCCCCGCCCAAATCCTGCCGAGGCTGAATCATGGCGCGCATTACTGTCGAAGACTGCCTGGAAAACATCGAAAACCTGTTTCAGCTGGTGCTGGTCGCGTCCAAGCGCGCGCGCCGGCTGGCGAACGGCGCCGAGCCGAGCCTGGACTGGGAAAACGACAAGCCGACCGTGGTCGCCCTGCGCGAGATCGCTGCCGGCAACATAGGGGTCGAACTCCTCGAAGAGCAGGAGGCCTCGGCGGAGCCCGCGATGCCGGACATCGAGCTGCCAACCGATTTTCGGGCACCACAGCTCGGTCTGGGCGACTGAACGGGCCGGGGGCGGCCCGAGATCGGTCCCCGCCGCCTGATATCTGAAGCAAAGTGGGGCCAGGCCCGAAAGGTCTGGCCTCATTCTTTTGGGCTTTGAACTCCGTGCGGTTCGCCCACAGAATGGGCTGAGATGCCGGTTTCGAGCCTTGTTCTCGCATGGATTACGCCTCCTCCTTTCTGAGTCTCCTGCCGGGCGGAAGGCGCGCCCTGGGCATCAATCAGCTCATTTCCCGGCTCGAGAACTACCTGCCCGCAGACCAGGTCGAGCGGGTCCAGCACGCCTACGAGTTCGGCGCCGCCGCTCACAAGGGGCAAAAACGCCTTTCCGGTGAACCCTACATCTCGCATCCGATCGCGGCCGCGAACATCCTCGCCGACCTGCACGTCGATGCCGAGACCATCATCGCCGCGATCCTGCATGACGTGATCGAAGACACGCCGGCCGAGATGGAACAGCTGGTCGAGCAATTCGGGCGCGAAGTGGCGGAGCTCGTCGACGGCGTCACCAAGCTCGACCAGATCAAGTTCAAGAGTCGCGAAGAGGCCCAGGCAGAGAGCTTCCGCAAGATGCTGCTCGCGATGGTGCGCGACATCCGCGTGATCCTGGTGAAGCTCGCCGACCGCACCCACAACATGCGCACCCTGGACGCCATGCCGTTGCCCAAGCGGCGCGCCGTCGCGCGCGAGACTCTCGACATCTATGCGCCGATCGCCGATCGCCTTGGGCTCTACAGCATCAAGCTCGAGCTCGAGGAGCTCGGCTTCAAGGCGCTCTATCCGCAGCGCTACCGCATCATCGAGCGCGAGCTCAAGCGCGCGCGCGGCAACCAGAAGCAGTTCGTCGGCAAGATCGCCGACAACCTGCGCCTGGTGCTGGAAAAGGCCGGAGTCAAGCCCCTGGTCGAAGGGCGCGAAAAACATCTCTACAGCGTGTATCGCAAGATGCGCAAGAAGAGCGTGCCGCTCAGCGAGATCGTCGATGTGTACGGCTTCCGCATCGTCGTCGACAGCGCCGATACGGCTTATCGCGCGCTCGGGCTGGTGCACGGTCTCTACAAGCCGATGCCCGGCCGCTTCAAGGACTACATCGCGATTCCGCGCGTCAATGGCTACCAGTCACTGCACACGACGCTGTTCGGGCCGAATGGCGTACCGCTGGAAGTCCAGATCCGCACCGAGGCCATGCACCGGGTGGCCGAGAGCGGTATCGCGGCGCATTGGAAGTACAAGACCGGCGAGGAGGGCGTGAGCAATCAGCAGGATCGCGCGCGCGAATGGCTGAACCAGCTGATGCAGATGCAGGAGGGCGGCAACTCGGAGGAGTTCCTGGAGAGCGTGAAGGTCGACCTGTTCCCGGACAAGGTCTACGTCTTCACGCCCAAGGGCGAGATCCTGCGCCTGCCGCGCGGCGCGACCGCGGTCGACTTCGCGTACGCGGTGCACACCGATGTCGGCAATCGCTGCGTCGCGGCCAAGATCGACCGGCGCCTGGTACCGCTGCGCACACCACTCAGAAACGGTCAGACGGTGGAGATCATCACGGCGAAGGGTGCGGCGCCGAATCCGGCCTGGGTCAACTTCGTGGTGAGCGCGAAGGCGCGCGCCGCGATCCGCCACTATTTAAAGAGTCTCAAGCGCAAAGAAGCGGTCGAGCTCGGCCGCAGGCTCCTCAACCAGGCACTCGGAGAGTTTTCGCTGACGCTGAAGAAGGTTCCCGATGAGCAGATCGAACCCATGCTCGGCGAGCTGGGCATGAAGAGCGCCGATGACCTCTACGAAAAGATCGGGCTGGGAGAGCGGCTGGCACCCCTGATTGCGCGCCGCCTCCTGCCAGTCGATGAGGCGACACCGACCGGTGCTAAGCCCGCGCCACTGGTGATCGCGGGAACCGAAGGTCTGGTCATCTCATACGCGCGCTGCTGTTTCCCGATTCCGAACGATCCGGTCATGGCCTATCTCAGCAGCGGCCGGGGGGTGGTCGTGCACCGCGAGTCCTGCGGCAATCTCGCGGGCTATCGCAAGCAGCCTGATAAGTGGATCTCCGTCAGCTGGGAAAAGAAGCTCGACCGTCTGTTCAGCTCCGAGATCCGTGTCGAAGTGGCGAACCGCATGGGCGTGCTTGCAGCCGTCGCAGCCAGTATCGCCGGCACCGAGACCAACATCGACCACGTGTCACTGGTGGAGCGCGATGTCGATACCTCTGCATTGATCTTCGAGCTGCAGGTTCGCGACCGCAAACACCTGGCGCGCGTGATGCGTACCATCCGCAACATGCCCGATGTGCTCAAGGTGATGAGAACGATCGCTTAGGAAGGCTGCATATGACCCGACACGTGATTCATACCGACAAGGCGCCCAAGGCCATCGGCACGTATTCACAGGCGGTACGCGCGGGCGACCTGGTGTTCATTTCCGGGCAGGTCCCGTTCGATCCTGCAACGGGCGAGCTGGTCGGCGGGGAAATGGAAGCGCAGATCCGGCGCGTCTTCGAGAACCTGAAGGCGATCGCGGAAGGCGCGGGGTCGAGTCTCGCGCAAGCGGTCAAGCTCAACGTGTACCTCACCGATCTCAAGCATTTCCCGGTCGTGAACCAGGTAATGGCGCAGTACTTCAGCGAGCCGTATCCGGCGCGCGCAGCGGTCGGCGTCGCGGCCCTGCCGCGCGGCGCGCAGGTCGAAATGGAATGCATCCTGCACCTGGGGTAGCTCGGGAACTGACAGCGCCCGAGCAACGGCCGGTCACTGCACTGCGCGGAGTCGGCGAGTCGCTCGCCGGGCGGCTCGCGCGTCTCGGGGTGTTCACTCTCCAGGATCTCCTGTTTCTCCTGCCACTGCGCTACGAGGATCGCACGCGCGTCGTGCCGATCGGCACGCTCACGCCCGGTGTGCGAGCGGTGATCGAGGCCCAAGTGCAACTCACCGAAGTCGTGTTTCGCGGCCGGCGCCAGCTTCTGTCACGCGTCGCGGACGGCTCCGGCTTTCTCACGCTGCGCTTCTTTCATTTCAATCAGCGCCAACAGGAATCGCTGGCGCGGGGAGCGCGACTGCGCTGCTTCGGCGAGGTGCGGCGCGGCCCTTTGGGGCTGGAGATCGTGCATCCGGAATATCGCCTGGTCGATGCCGAGATGAGTGCGCAACTCGATGAGGCGCTCACTCCCATCTATCCGGGCACCGAGGGCGTACAGCAGGGACGACTGCGCAAGCTCGCGGCACAGGCTCTGGAGGCGGTCCGCGAGCAGGGCCTGACTGACTGGCTGCCACCCACAGAACTCGCCACATCCAACTGGCCGGCGCTCCTCGATGCACTCGAATACGTGCATCGGCCGCCAGTCGACGCGCGTCTCGATCTGCTGAGCTCGGTCAGGCACCCGGCACAACGACGTCTCGCCTGCGAGGAGCTGCTGGCCCATCAGCTCAGCCTGAAGCTGCTGCGCCGTGAGATTCGCAGCGATCCCGCCGTACCGCTGCCGCGCGACGCGCTCGCCGCTCGCCTGCTCGCCAGTCTGCCGTTTCAGCTCACCGGCGCGCAGCGGCGCGCCTATGGCGAGGTCCTGGCTGATATCCGCGAACCCCGGCCGATGCTGCGCCTGGTGCAAGGAGATGTCGGCTGCGGCAAGACTATCGTCGCGGCGCTCGCCGCCGCGCACGCGGTGGAGGCCGACTGCCAGGCTGCGCTCATGGCGCCGACGGAGCTGCTGGCGGAACAGCACCTGCGCAATTTCGAGCGCTGGTTCGGCTCGCTTGGCATCAAAGTCGCGCTGCTGACCGGGAAACTGCAGGGCCGGGCGCGCGACAACGCCATGCGTGCCATTGCCAGTGGCGCTGCCCGCATCGTCATCGGCACCCATGCGCTGTTCCAGGAAGGAGTGCGATTCAGGCGCCTGGCGCTCGCGATCGTCGACGAACAGCATCGCTTCGGCGTGCATCAGCGGCTGCAGCTGCGCGACAAGGGAGCGCACGACGGCCGCCACCCGCATCAACTCATCATGACCGCCACGCCGATTCCCCGCACGCTCGCGATGACTGCCTACGCCGACCTCGATGTCTCGGTGATCGACGAGCTGCCGCCCGGACGAAGCGCGGTCCAGACGGTCGTGCTGCCGCAGAGTCGTCGTGATGAAGTGATCGCCCGCATTCGTGACACCTGCGTCGCCGGACGCCAGGTGTACTGGGTGTGCCCGCTCATCGACGAATCAGATTCCATGCCCTACCAGGCGGCGGAAGAGACCGCGGCAGCGCTGGCCGAAGCCTTGCCCGGCATGCGCGTCGGCATTGTGCACGGGCGCATGACGCCGGCACAGAAGGATGGCGCCATGGAGCGCTTTCGCGCCGGCGAGTTGCAGCTCCTGGTCGCGACTACCGTCATCGAAGTCGGAGTCGACGTGCCGAACGCGAGTCTCATGGTCATCGAAAACGCGGAACGCATGGGTCTCGCTCAGTTGCACCAGCTGCGCGGTCGGGTCGGTCGTGGCTCTCACGCGAGCAGTTGCGTGCTCTTGTACCGGCCGCCGCTTTCCGAGCTGGG
>DASQOO010000129.1:0-12796 GCA_035644435.1 Steroidobacteraceae bacterium
TTACATCCGGGCTCGAGCGCAGCGACGCTCATCATCAAAGCCGATTAGAGACTCGCAGTCCGACCTTCTCGCTTCGCTCACGCAACGTACGCTCGCAGAAGAGTTGACACCAGGGGAAAGTCCTTAGAGTCCGCGTTGAGCAACCCCGCCTCGCGAGCCCAGCAACCTTGTGCCCAGCATGACCAGTGGAACAAGTGAGCCCAGGAATATGATGTGGTACCAAATTGGGAACTTATCCCACAAAGACACGTGAACTGGTACGAACAGCGCAAAAAGCAGAAGCGCAAATACGTATCCAGGCAGTCGAGTGCTTGGCGTGACCGCTGCGCAGGCAACACCAGCGGCGATCGACGCTCCAGCACCGAGGACGAGGCGAGCAAGTAGCATGGCTAGAGAGAAGTTCATCGTCTTTTCGACTTCCGCGTAGCCGGGGACAAGCAAGCGAACTGCGAAGTTGACGACCGTCGCGACCGCGAACCAGGCAACGAAGCCGGCAGCGATTGCGAGAACTGCTCGGAGCCAATTGGGCATGGTGCGCGCCTACCGATTTCCCTTGCGGAAGTCGAAGAACGGATCCTCGCTCCGGCCTGAGGTGACGTTCCCCGTCGAATCGAAGGTTCGCTCCGATAGCTTGAACTCAGTTGCGGTGAGCTCGATCTTGATCTCGGTGCGCGCGCCCGATCCGCGCACGCCGCGACAACTTGCCGCGGAGCTGCTTGCTGTGAAGCGATTCTCCGCAAACTCCCATTTGAGTTCGCAACCGCTGGTGCTGCTGAGGTCGTCGGGCACGAGACTCTTGAAGATATCGGGACGATCATGCCCGCTCGCCCAGCGGTCGGGCTCCTTGAAGTTGTAGATCGTGTGCGCGATCGCCTTGTTGTCTGAAGTCTTCTCGAAGCTGTAGAGCTGCTGACTGATTACGCGCCGCGGATTCGTCGCGTCGCTCTGCTGCACGTAGTAAAGCTCCTCGCCGATGATTTGAGCGGAGACTGCCACGACATCGAGCGCGATCGGTGCGTGCACGTCCATGACGCTTTTCGCCAGATCGCTGTCGACCTGCGCGCGGTTGTCGTAAGCCCCCGGCAGCCATTCCGCGAGCCGCGCGAGATCCGCTTCCCGCAGCTTCTCGTTGTTGGCACAGCCGCAGGCGAGCACGGCAGCGCCGATCAGCAGTAAAGCGACCTTGTTCATGGTGCTCACTCCACGCCCATCAAGTCCGATCACGAGCCTTTCAGATATTTGTCCAGCCACGTGAGTACTTCGTGGTGCCACTGCAGACTGTCGTGCGGCTTGAGGATCCAGTGGTTCTCGTCCGGGAAAATCACCAGGCGGCTCTCGATCCCGCGACGTTGCAGAGCCGTGAACGCGGAGATGCCCTGGCCGTAGGGAACGCGAAAGTCCTGCTGGCCGTGCGTCACCAGCATCGGTGTGCGCCATGCGGCGACGTGGTCTACGGGATTGAACTTCGCGTAGTTCTCCGGCTTCTCGAATTCCGGCCCGCCGTTCTCCCATTCTTCGAACCAGAGTTCTTCGGTCTGGTAGTACATGCCGCGCGCATCGAAGATGCCCGCATGGTTCACGATGCAGCGGAAGCCGTCGCTCCAGTTGCCCGCGATCCAGTTCATCATGTAGCCGCCGTAGGATGCGCCGAGCGCGCACGCGCGTTGCCCGTCGAGCCACGGATATTTCTCGGTCGCTGCCGCCAGCCCCTTGCGCAGGTCCTCGAGCGGTTTGCCGCCCCAGTCCTGGCTGATCGAATCGGTGAAGGCCTGGCCGTAGCCGGGCGAGCCGTGGAAGTCGATGAACACCACGGCGTAGCCTGCGCCCGCGTAAACCTGCGGGTTCCAGCGATAGCTCCACGCGTTGCCGAAGCTCACCTGCGGGCCGCCGTGCACGATGAAGGCGATCGGATACTTGCTGCCGGCTGCGAACTGCGCGGGTTTCACGACGTAGCCGTAGACGGTTTCGCCGTTCCAGCCGCTGAAAGTGAATTGCTCGGGCACCCCCAGCATGCGCGAACCGAGCAACGCCGAATTGAAATGAGTGAGGCGTTGCGAACGGCCGCCACCGAGATTGACGCTGTAGAGATCGACCGGGCCCGTGAGTGAAGCGAGCGCATACACGACCGACTGCGGTCCGACGGAGAACTCCGGGACCTGGCCCTGCGCCTGGACCAACGAGGGCTTCCCGGTGCGCAGGTTGATCGTCCAGAGCGCTTCCTGGCCCAGGTTGTCAGCAGTCGCGTAGATCTGCCCGTCCGGCGCAATCGCGAAGTGTCCGATCGATCGATCCCAGTCCTTGGTGAGCGCACGCACCGCGCCACTCTTGAGATCCTTGACGACGAGATGAAAGCGATCCGCTTCGAAGCCGGGACGATCCATCGCGATCCAGGCAAGCGTGCGGCCATCGGCGGAGTAGTTCGGCTGCGTGTCCCACGCCTTGTTGTCCGCGGTGAGATTCTGCGGCTCGCCGCTTCCGTCCGCAGCGCTCTCGTAGACATCGAAATTCGTCGACCAGGCTTCGGTCTTGCCCCTGATCCGCGCAGCGAACGCGACGCGCGAGCCGTCGGGACTGAAGTTGAACTCCTCATCGCCGCCCAGCGGCCTGGAGGGAATGTCCGCATCGAGCTTGCCGCTCAAGCTCACGGGCGTGCCCGTCACCTTGCCAGCCGCGTCCAACCCGATCGTGTAGAGATGCGCCTGTCGGCCGTCGTCCCACGTGCTCCAGTGCCGCACGAACAGGCGATCGTGAGCGTGCCCGTGCTCCTGCCACTTGGCGGTGTCATCCACTCGTTTCGCGGTGCAATCGAGGTCCGCGCAATCGGCGAACACATCCAGGCTGACGAGCAGGCGATTGCCGCGCGGCGCGACCTTGAGCGCATTGACGTCGACGGGGAGACGCGTCACCTGCATCGCTTCGCCGCCCTCGAGCGACAGGCGCCAGACCTGCGAGCTGCCCGAGCGTGTCGAGAGGAAATAGATGTTCTTGCTGTCCGCCGACCAGCGCGGATTGGTGTCGTTGGCGGGATCGCGCGTCAGGCGCCGCGGCTCGACCTTGTCGGAATCGAAATCGAGCAGCCACAGATCCGCGCGCCGCTTGTCGGCGTCCATGTCCGTTTCCTGCACCGTGAAGGCGACGTAGCGCCCATCCGGGGACAGCTGCGGATCGGAGACGCGGTCCAGACGCACCAGGTCATCGACGCTGAAGGGTTTCTGGTCGGCGGCCGAGGCCGCATGAACCATGAGGCTGCCGAGCAATCCGGCGACCATGAAGAACCTGTGCATGTCTACCTCGCTGTTCACCAGGCAATTGGCGCGCGATTGTAAGTGCCTGCGCGCTGTCTGCCTAATGCGCGTGGCACGCCAGGATTGGAGGCTGATTCAGGGGCGGGCGGCCTTGGGGCTGATCAGGGCGACAGCGCTGGTATGGCCATGGACTTGGGTGAAACCCTGAACCGGTCCGATCTCGCCGCTGCAGAAGAAGCCCGCGATCGGCAGTTCCCCGAGCGAGCGGCGCAGCGCGTTGCTGTCGTGATCGGGAGTGCCGTAAAGGCCCGCGCCCCGGCCGACGCAGGAGAACAGCAACGCACCGGCTGGCGTCGCGTAGTGTTCACTCCGATAGCGCGTCAGCGCGCGTTCGAGATCCTGCGCGGAAGAGAGAGCGTCGCGCACGTGAAACTGCACGATGCTGTTCGCTTCGAGCTTGGCGCCGACCCAGAGCGCGCCGCTTTGCGGATCCATGCCGAGCACGTTGCGGACCAGGAAGTCTCCGGCCGGGATGCTCGGACCCTGGTTGGGCATCGCGAGCCCGATGAAGAGCGAGTGACCCACGAGCTCGCGATCGCGCGCATTCAGTTTTTCATAGGCCGCGGTGAGGACGTCGCGCGGCGTCTGGCCATCGAGCTCACGCAGCAGATTGCCGTGGCAGGCGGTCACGAACATCGGATCGCCGATCGGGCGGCAACCCTGCGCGACGATTGAATCGAGCTGCAGGTTCCCGCTCAGGCCGAGGAAGATCGCACCGCTCCGATACGTGTTGTGGCCGAGGTAGAGCAGAGTGCTGCCCGGCTGCCGGCCGCCGCTCGCCAGTCCACCGATCTTGAGCGATCCGGGAAAGGCGTGGTCGAGACTCGGCAGGATCTCTTCGGCGGCAAAGGTGAATGGATCTGTGATGACCAGGAACTGCGGCGCCTGGCTGGGTTTCGCGTGCAGCGCCGACTCCCAGGCCGCGCGCCCGGCGAAAGTCTGCGGCAGATCGCTGCGTTCCACATGGCTCGGTATCAGTTCGATGCCGGGAAGAATCGCCGCGCTGATCGCGACCGCCGCCTCGCGTTCGATCTCGCGGCCCGCGCCGATCACGCCGCTCGCACAGCAGCCGAAAAGGAGCGCCTCGCTCCAGCGCGCTTCCAGGAGCCGCCTGAGGCTCGCCTGCTCGGCGCCGAATTCGCGCGTGACGAAAGCGATGACGAGATCGGGATCCTGTGAATCGAGCTGCCGTTCGACCTGCTCGAACGCATCGGCGACCGCGGCGTCCAGCCGCCCGGCGGTGGAGATTGCGGACGCCCACAACATGGCTGAAGTCTACGCCTGTGTCTTCAGAAGTCCGACCGCTTCGGTGGCGTGATTGCGGAAGGTCTCCGCCTCGGCGGCGTGGAACCATTCCTCGAGCGGGGGATCGGCGAGCACCGTCTGCATGTAGGCACGCGATTCGGCGCACGCCTCGAGACCGAAGGTGTTGAAGCGCGTGACCACCGGCGCAAACATCGCATCCGCGATGCTGTAGTCGCCGAGGAGCCACGGGCCTCCGTGACTGAAGCGCTGGCGACAGTCGCGCCAGATCTCATCGATACGCGCCACATCTCGCTTGAGCTCAGGCGTCTGCTCAACGCGCCGGCCGCGCGCCCGGACGTTCATCGGGCATTGCGATCGCAGGGTCGAGAACCCGGAGTGCATCTCGGCGCTCACCGAACGCGCCTGGGCACGGGCTGTGACCTCCCGCGGCCAGCCTCGACCGGTCTTCTCGGCCAGGTGTTCGGCGATCGCGAACGAATCCCACACGTGAATGTCCCCGTCGACGAGCACCGGCACCCGGCCCGCGGGGCTGTACTTTGCGATTTCGCCGCGAAAGCCCTCGCCGTAGAGGGGCACCACGATCTCCCTGAACTCGAGGCCGAGGTGCTTGAGCAGCAGCCAGGGGCGGAGCGACCAGGAGGAGTAATTCTTGTGACCGATGACGAGCGTGAGCAACATGGGCGTGGCTGCAAGCGAGGCGAAGGGCGGCCAAAGTAGGCGATGCACCAGGGGAAGGCAAGCGGGCGTTGACGGCTCCGGCGCGCGTCTCTAGTCTGCCCCGGCTCGCTGCGGGAATATCCATGCATCCCTTCGATCCAGCCGACAAGGGTCTCGCCACGCTCGCCGTGCGCGCCGGCCAGGTGCGCAGCGCCGAGGGCGAGCACGCCGAACCGATCCACACGACGTCGAGCTTCGTGTTTCGCGACGCGGCGCAGGCGGCCGCGCGCTTCGCCGAGACCGAGCCCGGCAACATCTACTCGCGTTTCACGAACCCGACCGTGCGTTGTTTCGAGGAACGGCTTGCGGCGCTGGAGGGCGGCGCGGCCTGCGTAGCGACCGCCTCCGGCATGGGAGCGATCCTCTCGATGCTGATGGCCTTGCTCAAGAGTGGCGATCACATCGTCTGCTCCGACAGCGTGTTTGGATCCACGATCACGCTGCTCAATCGATTCTTCGCCAAGTTCGGTGTGTCGACGACTTACGTGTCGCCCGATCCGCCCGAGAACTGGCGGGGCGCGATTCGTCCCACCACACGCCTTCTGTACCTGGAGACGCCATCCAATCCGCTCGCGGGCATCGCCGACATTCGCGCGATTGCGAACATCGCGCGTGAAGCCGGGTGCCTTCTCGCGGTCGACAACTGTTTTTGCACGCCCGCGCTGCAGAAGCCATTCGATCTCGGCGCACACTTGGTCATCCACTCGGCGACGAAGTACCTGGACGGACAAGGCCGCTGCGTCGGTGGCGCGGTCGTGGGCGATCGAGAACTCGTCGGGCGTGAGGTCTTCGGCTTCATGCGCAGCGCGGGGCCGAGCATGAGTCCGTTCAACGCCTGGGTGTTTCTCAAGGGGCTGGAGACGCTGAGCCTGCGCATGCACGCGCACTCTCACAGCGCGCTCGACATCGCGACCTGGCTGGAACAGCAGCCCGGTATTGGCAAGGTGTTTTACGCGGGGCTGACGTCGCATCCACAGCACCAGCTCGCACGTGCCCAGCAAGCCGCATTCGGCGGAATCGTTTCATTTGAAGTGGAGGGTGGGCAGCCGGCCGCCTGGCGCTTCATCGACGCGACGCGCCTCATGTCGATCACCGCGAACCTCGGCGATGCCAAGAGCACGATCACTCATCCGGCGACCACGACCCATGCGCGCATCAGCGCGGAGGAACGTCAGCGTGCCGGAATCAACGCCGGTCTCATCCGGATCTCGGTGGGCCTCGAGGATGTGGCCGATCTCAAGTCAGACATTCAGCGAGGCTTGTCCGCACTCTGATCACGCGGTCGCCGCGGCACGCGGGCGATACAGCACTGCACCCAGCCACGTGCACGGCAGCGTGCGCGCCTAAACCGACAAGGCCGCATCAGTCAGGCAATGGCGTATTGCGTGTCTCGACGATCCAGCGACTGCCGATCACGCCGGCTGCGGGAATGACCGCCGCCCACAACAGGATCGTGAGCAGTACGCTCGAGGAACCGCCCGCCCGAGCCGACAGCGCGCCCACCAGGAATGCGCCGCCCGCGGTCAGCAAGCGGCCGGAGTTGTAGCAGACACCGCTCCCCATCGCGCGCAGCCGCGTGGGGAAGAGCTCCGGCAGGTAGAACGTGAAGACCGCGAAGATGCCGTAGATGCCAACACCGAGCGCGAAGAATCCCCGAACGCGGGTGTGCGGATCGAGCTCCAGGCCGAAGATGGCGAGGATCGCGAGCAGCGAGACCAGGTAGTAGGCGATGAACATGGCGCGCCGACTGAGAAGCTTCGCCAGCGGGATGGAGAGCAGTGCGCCGAGAACGCCGCCGATGTTGAACCAGTTGGAGGCCTCGGCCTTCCAGGTTTCAGCCAGCAGTTTCATCGCCGTGGCATCTAGACCGGTAAGCAGCGCGTGATCCCTGGCGAGACTTGCTGAAAGAATCGGCGCGAAGGCGCCGACGGTCCACCACGCGAGCAGTGCCATGACGGCCGTGAACAAGCCGCTGAAGGTTCGCGTGCGGATCGCGGGCGCGAAGAGTTCGGCGGGTCGCGGCGGTGCACTCGAAGTCACCGCTTGCTGCCAGCGTTCCGATTCGCGCAGCCCCCAGCGCACCAGGATCGCCAGCGCGGCGGGAATCAAACCGCACACAAACACGTAGCGCCACGAGGTCTCGGGCGAGGAGGCGAGCCATACGCCCGCGATCTGGTAGTTGAGGTAGCCGGCCAACGCGAAGCCGAGCGGCGAGGCTGTGAAGAGAATGGAGCCCGCCTCTACGCGCCGTGAGTCGGGCACCGCCTCCGCGACCAATGCGGCGCCTACCGCCCATTCGCCACCGATGCCGAGGCTCGCGATGGCGCGAAACGCGGCCAGTTGCCAGATGTCGTTGGCTGCGGCGCAGAGCGCGGTTCCGACGCTGTACATCAGGATGGTGATGAGGAGCGTGCGCTTGCGCCCGATGCGATCCGCGACGAGTCCGAACAGCAATCCGCCGCTGGCCCAGCCGATGAGGAGAATCGCTGTGATGATGCCGGTCCAGAACAAGGTGGCCGAGCGCGCATCCGGCGAGCCGGGTTCGAGCCCCAGCAGGAGCGGCACGCAATTCGGCGCCACGAAATTGAAGAGTATCGCATCGAAGACATCGAATCCCCACCCACACCACGCGGCGAAGATCACGAGCCACTGATAGCGCGTCATGCCCAGCAAGCGCTGCCAATCCCTCTTGCCGGACGTGCTAGCACTCGCCTCATTGCGCTGCCAATACGCCGCTTGTGAGAAGTGTGTGATGAATCGCAGATCCAGCCCGATTCTGCAAGATGTACATCACGGTGCCGGCGCCGGACGCGAGTAAGTTGGATCCTACGCGGCAGAACTTTCGGACTGCCGGGTGAGACATACAAGGTAAGGCGCACAGATACCTTATAGAACTGCACTGCGTGGTGCGGAGGCGAACGGGCGATGAGCGGCGATGGCTCCAGGCACAAGGTAATCGCGGTAAGCAATCTGCAGGAGTTTTTTCGCGATGCATTGAACGCGGCGATGTCGCACCAGAAACTGTCGGTTCGCGATCATACCGAACATTACGTCGTGAACCTGCTGACGCTCTTTTCCCGCTCCGAGGCACTCTACGAAACCACCCCGCGCGGTCCCCGACTCAAACCCCTGGTGGTGATGCTGGCCGAGGCGCTCGATGCGCCTACAGCTTCGGAGCGCAATCGCGGCCTGCAACGCCTTGGTGACGTTTCGCTCTTCATTGCCGGTTTCTTCGCCGGAAGCTTCGCCCGCAAGCTGATCGATATCGACTACCACATCGCGATGGGCGGCCGCGCCTACGGCTCTCTGGCAGACCGGCTCGGCCGTGGCCGCGAACAGTCGCTGGCCGGTGTGTTTGCCGAGCTCGCGCAGAAATTCCAGCGCCTGGTCGATGCGCTCAACGAAGTGAGCGAGCTTGCGCACACTCACACGGCGCGCGACATCCTGCGGCTCTACGAGATCTGGATGAAGACCGGCAGTCGTCGCTCGCAGCTGTTGCTGCGTCGCCTGGGCGTCGAGCCGACCGCTGCCGCCATCACGAGCTTCCAGCACTGAGCATGCTGCTTCGCCAGCTCCAGCAGCTGCTCGGCCGGATCTACGACATCCGCATCGAGCACGACATCTACGAATTCCTGGTGACGGACCGGCGCCAGCTGACGCGGGCTGCCCAGCACGCCTCGCGCAGCGCCGATGAAGAATTGCTGGTGAGCGAAGTCGGCGGCGATCTGTGCATGTCGCTGTTTCTCGATCGCGCCGTGCTCGAGCGGCTGAGCCAGACCGACCCGATGCAGGAGCTCAACGCCGAAAATCTTGCCGACTATTGGACGGCGCTCGAGGGCGTGAGCCACTTTCAATATCTCGCCTGGAACGCCGGACACGATCGGCCGGTCGCGATTCACGAATTGGAACTTCAGGCGGAGGTCGACAAGTACGCCACCGCGCTATTCCTGCTCGGCGCACAGCGCGCTGGGCGCTTTCCCCTGCTGCTGCATCATTGTCTCTTCGAGCGCATGCAGGTGGATCGATCGTTGCCGCGAAAGAGCGCGGAACTGTATACGTCGGCGAACCGCTATGCGGCGAAGTTCTGTCGCGGGCTGGAACGGCGCTTCCTCAAGCGCGGCCGGGTGCGCTGCGAAGCGCTGATCCGCGAGCTCAGGCATTTCTACCGCCTGACCCACGGCAGCAAGATCCGTCACATCGAGGCACTGCCCGCCGGCTGAGTGCGCTCAGCCTTTCTGCCGACGCTTCTCGAGCTCGATCCACTTCGACAGCGCGCGCAGGTCCCTCTTGCGCGGCTTCTTGTCCTTGTCGAGCATGCCGCTGTCGTAAGGGTTGTAACCCACCTTGGCACCGAACGCGTTCACGCGAGCGTTGGCGCGCGGGTGATTGACTGTATCGTCGAGAGCCAGGCTCGGATGCTCGAGTCGCCGCCATGCTTCCCACACGGCATTGCCGCGATCGTCGAATCGCACTTGGCCGGAAGGCTCGTCTTCGAAGTCGGGAGAAATCCAACCGTCGTTATCGTTGCTCATCGCTGCTCGTCTTATGTTGGCTGCGTCTGTCTGGACGAGCCATTTCCCCTCGATGCGAGACAGGGTACGCAATCGTCGTGAAGCAGTTCGTGAGTCGCTTCACGAATCGCGGACGCGTATCCGGCGTGCTTGACTTAATCAGGACAGCGCACGGGCGCGGCACAAGCCAATGACCGTTTTCGAGTCCGTGATGTCGCCGTCGATCGCACGGGCGAGCGCTTCTTCGAACGGCACCCAGGCGATTTCGAATACTTCAGCGGCCTCGGGTGCGGCAATTTCCTGGCCCAACTCTCGTGCCAGAAACAGGTGCACGACTTCCGTGAATACGCCGGGCGAACTCACCACCGTGCCGAGCGATTGCCAGTCGCGCGCGCTGACGCCCGCTTCCTCGGTGAGCTCGCGTTGCGCGGCCGAGAGCGGCGGCTCGCCGCCATCGAGTTTTCCCCCAGGGAGTTCCCACAGCCAGCCGCCGGCCGCGTGCCGGTACTGATGCAGCAGGCAAACGCGGTTCTCCGCATCGATCGCGACCACCGCGGCGCCGCCGGGATGGCGGATGATTTCGAGGTCTGCCGTGACGCCGTTCGGCAGTTGCACGGTTTCGACATTCACGGTGACGACGCGCCCGCGAAAGACCGTGCGCTGCTTGATGTTCATGGGCCCGGGTGTCGCGTGCGAACAAGGAGCGAGCGCTCAGTGCTCTTCGACTTCATCGACCGCACCAGCATGCCGACGAGCGTGAAGTTCTCCATAGGTGGCGCGCCTGTTTCACCGGGGAAGTGGCCCGCATCCTGCCAACGCCCGGGACGATGGTCATCTGGATAAACATACAGGTCCGCAGTAGAGTGCCGCCTCCATGCCCGCCACGGTCGCGCCCATGAAACCTGTGCAGAGCTTCCCTGGTTTTGACCGGCTCAATGAAATGCAGCGTCGCGCCGTCGAGTACGGCGATGCGCGGGTCGGGGAGCGGGGCTGGACCTCGGGACCGTTGCTGATCATTGCGGGCGCGGGCACCGGCAAGACCAATACGCTCGCGCATCGGGTTGCCTGGCTGGTGCTCTCGGGTGTCGCTGCCGATCGCATCCTGCTGCTGACCTTCACGCGGCGCGCGGCGCAGGAAATGACGCGGCGGGCGCAGCGCATCGTCGATGCAGCACTGCGTGAGCGCGGCACGGGTCTGGCCGCGTCGCAGCTGCGCTGGGCGGGGACGTTTCACTCGATCGCCAACCGGCTCCTGCGCCAGTACGCACGCAATCTTGGACTCGACCCGGGCTTCACTGTGCTCGATCGCGGCGATGCCGCGGACCTCATGGATGTCGTGCGTTACGAGCGCGGGCTCTCCGCACAGACCAGGCGCTTTCCGCGCAAGGACACCTGCCTCGCGATCTACTCGCACCGCGTGAACACACAGTGCGAGCTCGATGCGACCTTGCAGGAGCAATTTCCCTGGTGTCTCGACTGGCACACGGAGCTCAAGGGGCTGTACCGCGAATACGTGGTGCGCAAACAGGCACACCACCTGCTCGACTACGACGACCTGCTGCTCTACTGGCACATCCTGATGAGCGATGCAGCGCTGGCGCGCGCGGCCGGCGAGCAGTTCGATCACGTGCTGGTCGATGAGTACCAGGATACGAATACGCTGCAGGCCGAGATCCTGTTGCGACTGAAGCCGGATGGGGCAGGGCTCGCCGTCGTCGGCGATGACGCGCAGGCCATCTATTCCTTCCGGGCGGCGACCGTCGAGAACATCCTGCAGTTCCCCTCAGCCTTCGCTACTTCTGCGGCCACCGTGACGCTCGAGCGCAATTACCGCTCGACCCAGCCCATCCTCGACGCCGCGAACGCCCTGCTCAGCGAGGCCTCGCGTCAACACCGCAAGGTGTTGCAGGCGGAGCGCGCGGGTGGCGAGCGCCCGGCGTTGATCAGCGTGGCGGACCTGCGGCAGCAGGCGGAGCACATCGTTGCGCGCATTCTCGCGAATCGTGAGGCGGGCCTCATGCTGCGCCGGCAGGCAGTGCTGTTCCGCAGCTCGCACGACAGCGACCTGGTCGAGATCGAGCTCACCCGTCACAACATCCCGTTCGTGAAATATGGCGGGCTCAAGTTCCTGGAGGCGGCGCATGTGAAGGACCTCCTTTCGGTCCTGCGCTGGGCGGACAATCCGCGCAACGAGATCGCGGGCTTTCGCGTGCTGCAGCTCATGGACGGAGTCGGGCCGGCGAACGCGCGCCGCGGTCTCGATGCCCTCGCGCGCGCTGGGTTTGCGACCGGCGCGCTGCGCGAGATCCCGATCGCAAGCGCGCAATCCATGCAGTGGCAAGCGCTGGTGGCGCTGCTCGAACGGCTCGCAGATCCGGCCACGCCGTGGGCGGGTCAGACGCGCCAGGCGCGCGAATGGTACGGGCCTGTGCTCGAGCAACGTTACGAGTCGGCCGGAGTGCGCGCCGCGGATCTCGAGCAACTCGAACAGCTCTCGACGCAATACCCCTCGCGCGAACGTTTCCTCACCGAGCTGGCGCTCGATCCTCCTGAGGTTTCGGGAGATCTCGCCGGACCGCCATTGCTCGATGAGGATTACGTGATTCTCTCGACCGTGCATTCCGCAAAGGGGCAGGAGTGGGATGCGGTCTACGTGCTCAACGTCACCGACGGCAGCTTTCCGTCGGAATTTGCCGGCGGCAAGCCGCAGCAGATCGAAGAGGAACGCCGGCTCCTCTATGTCGCGATCACGCGAGCGCGAGCGCAGCTCGAGTTGATTCACCCACTGCGCTTTCACATGACTCAGCAGCCGCGCTTCGGTGACAAGCACGTGTATGGCGCGCGCAGCCGTTTTCTCACCGAGCGGGTCCTCGCCTGCTTTCGGCAGGAAGCGACGCCGATCGAGGAGCCCGTGGAGACGCGCCTCGGCGCCGCACACGTGCAGGTCGATGCGGGCGCGCGCCTGCGCGAGCTTTGGTGATCGTTAAGCCCACGTTC
>DASQOO010000130.1:0-33802 GCA_035644435.1 Steroidobacteraceae bacterium
CCCGACTTCGACAACATCAAGGCGCGGCTCAAGACGCCAGTCATTTTCGACGGTCGCAATCTGTATGATCCATCGTACTTGGCGCGCCTTGGCATCACGTACTACGGCATCGGCCGCGGCAAGCGGCTGGAACTTACTTGAGGTCCGATCAGCCATGAGCTCGATCCACGACCAACAACCGATTCACCTCACAGTCGGCCGGCGACGCCCCAGGGACGGCGTCACGCCTGATGCCCGGGCCCGCGCGCTGATGACGCAGATGGCGCAATACAGGACGCGGGCGCCGAAAGGCGTATTTGTGTACCGGTCGCACGAGGAGATGGACGCTGATCGCACGCGTTGGCTGGTGCGGGCGATGGTCGAGAAGGCCACAAGGCGCTAATGGATTTCACACGCCCTGCAACGTGGGACGACGTCAAGGCGATTGCGCGTTATATGGAAGAAACAGGCGCTGAATACGCACTCGTGGGTGGATATGCCGTAGCAGCTCACGGCTTTAATCGCTTTACTGAGGACGTTGATGTCCTGGTGAATCCGTCCTCGGCAAACGCGCGCCGCTGGATTCTCGCTTTGGCGCGTCTTCCAGACGGGGCGGCGAAGGAGCTGCTTGCGAAACCCGAGGTGTTCGATGCCGATCGGCGCTACGCGGTCAGGATCAACGATGAGATCACCGTCGACGTGATGCCGTCAGCGGGCGGGGTCGCGTGGGCGGAGCTTCAGACGCACATCACGACCGTGCAAATCGACGAGCAGTCGGTGCGCGTACTGGACTTGCCGGGACTGCTCAAGACGAAACAGGGAACGCGGCCGAAGGACCAGATGGACGCCGCCGTTATCGCAGCGGCCATTGATGCGCTCAAGAAGTCATAGGCTGACGGTGACAATGGATTGATCATGCTCATCCCGGTGATTCTTTCTGGCGGCTCCGGAACACGGCTGTGGCCGTTGTCACGCGAGCTCTACCCCAAGCAGCTGCTGCCGCTCGTATCGGAGCGCACGCTCCTCGAGGACACAGCGGTGCGCCTGCGGGGGCTGCCTGGCGTGGCTGCGCCGATCGTGGTGTGCAACGACGCGCATCGTTTCATGGTGGCCGAGCAACTGCGGCGCATCTCGGCCACGCCGCGCTCAATCGTTCTCGAGCCCGTCGGGCGCAATACTGCTCCAGCGGTGGCGGTCGCGGCGCTCACTGCGCTCAAAGCTGAGCCCGCTGCGGATCCCATCCTCCTGGTGCTCCCCGCCGATCACATCATTGAGGACGTGCCTGCATTCCACGTCGCGATTGGGATTGCGCTCGGTGAGGCAGCCGCGGGGAAGCTCGTGACTTTCGGCATCGTGGCGGGCAGCGCCGAGACGGGCTACGGCTACATCCGTCGCGCGGGTGGTAGAGGGCCGACGTACCCCGTAGCCCAGTTCATCGAGAAGCCGGATGCGAAACGCGCCCGCCAGTTCGTCGATTCCGGCGAGTACTTCTGGAACAGCGGCATGTTCGTCTTCAAGGCGAGCCGCTATCTCGAGGAGCTCAAGCGTCATGCCCCGGACATTATCGAGGCCTGCGAGAAGGCTTTGTCTGCAGCGCGCGTCGATCTCGAGTTCACGCGCCTGGCGAGCGAGGAATTCGAGCGTTGTCGCAGTGAATCGATCGACTACGCGGTGATGGAGAAGACTCGCGATGCAGTGGTCGTGTCGCTGGATGCAGGCTGGAGCGACGTCGGCTCGTGGGCAGCGTTGCACGAGGCATCGCCCAACGACGCTTCCGGGAATGTCATGCGCGGCGATGTGATCGCGGAGGACACGCACGATTGCTTCCTCTATTCGGACAGCCGCCTGGTAGCGACCGTCGGTCTCGGCGATCACGTGGTCGTGGAGACCAAGGATGCAGTGCTGGTGGCACCGAAGTCGCGAGTGCAGGACGTGAAGCTCCTGGTCAATCGACTCAAGGCGGAGAAGCGCGGTGAGGCCGCATTGCACCGCGAGGTATTCCGTCCCTGGGGCAGCTACGACAGCCTCGAGTCGGGCGAGCGCTTCCAGGTCAAGCGCCTCACCATCAATCCGGGTGCGTCGATTTCCCTGCAGCTGCACAACCACCGCGCCGAGCACTGGGTGGTGGTGGCTGGCACGGCGCGCATCACGCGCGGCGATGATGTTTTTCTCCTCGAAGAGAATCAGTCGACCTACATTCCCGTGCGCACCAAGCATCGCATCGAGAATCCCGGCAAGGTGCCGCTGCACATCATCGAAGTGCAGTCCGGCTCCTATCTCGGTGAAGACGACATCGTGAGATTCGAAGACGTTTACGGCCGACAGGGAACGAATACCTGACCGCTGGCTCGAGCGCTGACCAGAAAGGAAGGAGCTGCCGATCATGAACGCCGTTGCCCGGCCCGCCGTACTGAAGGTTTCGCTGCTTGATCTCAAGCCGCAGTACCAGGCGCTCAAGAGCGAAATCGACGCCGCGATCGCCGAAGTCTGTGCGAGCCAGATGTTCATCCTCGGCCCGGCCGTGACCGAGCTCGAGCGTCGCGTCGCCGAGTACAGCCAGGCGAAATTCGCGATCGGGCTCTCCTCGGGCACGGATGCGTTGTTGATCGCACTCATGGCGCTCGACATCGCCGCGGGCGATGAAGTGATCACCAGCCCGTACACCTTCTTCGCGACCGGCGGGACCATCGCGCGCGTGGCTGCCCGGCCGGTGTTCGTCGACATCGAGCCCGACACGTTCAACATCTCGCCGCACGCGGTCGAGGAGTTTCTCACCAAGCAGTGCGTGAAGCGGGAAGGGCGGCTCATCAACCGCCAGACGGGCGGGCGCGTGCGCGCGCTCATGCCAGTGCACCTGTACGGGCAGGCCGCGGACATGGATCCACTGATGGAGCTTGCCGGGCGGTTTGGCTTGCGCGTCATCGAAGATGCGGCGCAGGCGATCGGCTCGGAATATCCACGGGCTCGTCGTGTAGGCGCCATCGGTGCGATCGGCTGTCTCTCGTTCTTTCCCACCAAGAATCTCGGCGCGTTTGGCGATGCGGGCATGTGCACGACCAATGACGCGGAACTCGCGCAGCGACTGAAAATACTGCGCGTGCACGGCGGGGAGCCCAAGTACTACCACGCGCTCATCGGGGGCAACTTCCGCATCGATGAAATCCAGGCGGCGGTGCTCAACGTCAAGCTGACTCACCTGGATGCATGGTCGCGCGGGCGGCAGGAAAACGCGGCGTTCTACGATGCCGCGTTTCGCAAGGGGGGTGAGTCGAGAATCGGGTTGCCCGCGGCGCGCGCCGGCTACCGCCACATCTACAACCAGTACGTGATCCGCGTGCCGAAGCGCGACGCAGTGCGTAAGTACCTGGCGGACTGCGGCGTTGCTACCGAGATCTACTACCCGGTGCCGCTGCACCTGCAGGAATGCTTCGCCTACCTCGGCTATCGGCAAGGAGACATGCCCGAGTCGGAGCGCGCCGCGCGCGAGACGCTGGCCCTGCCGATCTACCCGGAGCTGAGCCGCGAACAGCTGGCCCACGTTGTGACCTGCACGGTGAGTGCCGTGCGCGCGAACTCCTGACAGCGAGATGAAACGAACCACATGAAGATCACATCCTTCAAGGCCTATGACGTCCGTGGCCGCATCCCTGACGAATTCAATGAGGACATCGCCTACCGGATCGGGCGCGCCTTCGCCGAGTTCGTGAAGCCGAAGCGTGTCGCCGTGGGGCGCGACATCCGCCCTTCGAGTGGGGAGCTGCGCGATGCGCTGATCAAGGGGCTTACCGATTCGGGTGTCGATGTGTTCGACATCGGCCTGTGCGGCACCGAGGGGATTTACTTCGCGACGTTCCATGAATCGATGGACGGCGGGGTGATGATCACGGCCAGCCACAATCCACCCGACTACAACGGTGTGAAGATGGTGCGCGAGCGCGCCAGGCCGCTCAGCGCCGACACGGGGCTCGAGGACATCCGCATCATCGCCGAACGCGACACGTTCCAGCCGGCGGCCCGCCCCGGCCAGCGCCAGGACCTCGACACGGGCAAGGCCTATCTCGAACACCTGCTGACCTACGTCGCGCGCCAGCGCCTCAAGCCACTCAAGATCGTCGTGAACGCAGGGAACGGTGGCGCGGGCATGATCATCGACCAGCTCGAGAAAAGCCTGCCGTTCGAGTTCATCAAGCTCTTCAATCAGCCGGATGGCCGCTTTCCGAATGGCGTTCCGAACCCGATGCTGGAAGAGAATCGAGCGCCCACCATCGAAGCCATCCGCAAGCACAAGGCCGATCTCGGTATCGCCTGGGACGGCGACTACGATCGATGCTTTTTCTTCGATGAGGGCGGGCACTTCATCGAGGGCTACTACATCGTGGGCCTCCTGGCATCCGTGTTCCTGCGCCGCTATCCGGGGGCGAAAATCGTGCACGATCCGCGCCTCACCTGGAACACGGTGGACATCGTCAAGTCACACGGCGGTGTCCCGGTGCTGTGCAAGTCCGGCCACGCCTTCATCAAGGAAAAGATGCGCAATGAAGATGCCGTCTACGGCGGCGAGATGAGCGCGCATCACTATTTCAGGGATTTCTCCTACGCCGACAGCGGCATGATCCCGTGGCTCCTGGTCACGCAGATCGTGAGCGAATCGGGCAAGTCACTGTCCGCGTTGGTCGATGAGCGCATCAAGGCGTTTCCGGCGAGCGGCGAGATCAATCGCAAGTTGCCGGACGGCAAGGCTGCGATCCAGCGCATTGAAGCGCTGTACAAGCCGCAAGCCGTGAGCGTCGATTACACCGACGGACTGTCCCTCGAGTTCGAGCGCTGGCGCTTCAACCTGCGCACCTCGAATACCGAGCCACTGGTGCGCCTCAACGTCGAGTCGCGTGGCGACGAGGACTTGATGAAAGCCAAGACGCAGGAACTGCTGGCGGCGCTTGAAGGCTGAGCGGAGGACACTGTGTACGTGATCTGGAAGATAGTGCATGTCATCGCGGTAGTGCTGTTCCTCGGCAACATCATCACCGGTGTGTTCTGGGCCATGTACGCCGAGAGAACACGCGATCCAAAAATCATCGCGCACGCCTTCGAGGGCATCACGCAAAGCGATCGCTGGTTCACCATGCCCGGCGTGACGCTCCTGACCATCGCGGGGCTGGCCGGGGCAATCAGTGCGGGTTTCCCAATCCTGCGCACCGGGTGGATCTTCTGGTCGCTGCTGCTGCTGGTTCTCTCGGGCGTCGCTTTCATGTTCTGGGTGGGCCCGCTGCAGCGCCGGATCGCAACGCTCGCGCGCTCGGGCACAGCCGGACAGTTCGACTGGCCGCGCTATGACGCTTTGCGCCGCAGCTGGGCAGTGTCGGGCGGGATTGCGACACTCGCGCCGCTCGTCGCACTGGTCCTGATGGTGCTCAAGCCCGATCTGCCCGCGCTCTAGGTGACTACCGCGGTCAAGCGTTCCGGAGACATTCGCATTGCCCTGTTCGGCTACGGATTGGGCGGCGAATCGTTTCATGCGCCGCTGATCGCGGTCACGCCGGGACTGAAGCTCGCAACCATCGTGACGTCGAACCCGGAGCGCCGCGCGCGCGCGACGCAGGCCCATCCGGGCGTGACACTTGCCAGCTCAGCCGAGGAAGTCTTCGAGCGGCGCGACATCGAGCTCGCGGTCATCAGCACGCCGAACCGCACGCACGCGCCGCTGGCATTGGCGGCGCTGCGCGCCGGGCTCGGGGTCGTGATCGACAAGCCATTTGCTGTGAATGCCGAAGAGGCGCGACAAGTTGTCGCCGCTGCGCGCGCGGCACGACTTTTCCTCAGCGCCTATCACATCCGCCGCTGGGACAGTGAGCTGCTGACGGTCAAGCGACTGCTGGCCGAGGGCACGCTTGGCGAGGTGATGCGATTCGAATCGCGCCTCGATCGCTGGCGGCCGGTGGTGCGTGATGTGTGGCGAGAGCGCGCTGCGCCCGAGGAAGCGGGCGGGCTCCTCTACGATCTCGGCAGTCACCTGATCGACCAGGCGCTGCACCTCTTTGGCAAGGTGAAATCCGTTTACGCGGAACTCGATCGGCGCCGGCCGGGCGCCGTGGTCGATGACGATGTCTTCATTGCGCTGACTCACGCATCGGGTGTGCGCTCACACCTGGGTTCGAGCCTGGTCGCTGCGCAACGCGGCACACGCATGCGGGTTCTCGGCAGTCGTGCGGCGTACACCAAGAGCCAGGGGGATTTCCAGGAAGCTCAATTGCGTGCCGGCATGCGCCCGGATCGCGCCGACTGGGGTACCGAGCCCGAGGAACATTGGGGCTTGCTGGGAGTCGACGGAGATCTGCATCGCGTTCGTAGCGAAGCGGGCGCGTATCAGCGCTTTTACGCGGGCGTTGTCGCTTCGGTCCGAACCGGCGCGCCGCCTCCGGTCGATCCGGAAGATGCCGTGACAGGGCTCGAAATCATCGCCGCCACGCAGCGCTCCGCGGCGGAACACAGAACGGTCGTGATGGGCACCAATGTATGAACGTGAATCGCATCTCGAGACTAGTCCTCGTCCTCGCGATGGTACTTGCCGTTGCCGCCTGTGAAGCGATCGTGAGCATGAGCGAGACAACGATGAATTCCGGCGGTGCCGAAGCGCCGCCGGCACCGCGAAAGGGTCCACCACCGACGCTGGTTCCGGTGTTGTTCGATGACTTCAATTACAGCTCGCCGCGCGAATTCGAGCGCAACGGCTGGATCATGCGCAGCGAGCCCGGTTGGCCCGGTGTCAGTGGCGCTGTGTGGAGCGGCAATGTGACGCTTGGGATCGAAGATCCGGAACACGCGGGCAATTACCTGCTGCGCATGACGGCGACAACCGATGGCACGAGCACTCGGCAAGCGCAGTTCTGTCATCAGCGCAAGTACTACGAGGGCACCTATGCGGCGCGTGTGCGCTTTAACGATGCGCCGGCGGCGGGGCCGAATGGCGACCAGGTGGTCGAAACGTTCTACCTGATCAGTCCACTCAAGGCGCCGCTCGATCCGAACTACAGCGAGATCGATTTCGAATATCTGCCGAATGGCGGCTGGGGCGGCGGGCCGCTCACTCTCTATGTCACGACCTGGGAGACGTTTCGCCCGGAGCCGGAGTGGCTACAAGTAAACACCAGCCAGGCAGTGCAGGGCAGTCGCGAGGGTTGGCACACGCTCGTCGTGCAGGTCGCCGAACGCAGCGTGCGGTATTACATCGACGGCGAGATTCTGGCGATACATGGCGAGCCGTATTACCCGGAAGAGCCGATGTCGATCAACTTCAACCTGTGGTTCATCAAGGGTGGGCAGGTCAGCAGTGGCGAGTCACGCCAATACGTCGAGGACATCGACTGGATATTTCATCAGAAGGACGCGGTCGTGACGCCGGCCAGGGTGCTGGAACTCGTCAGCGAGATGCGCCAGGCGGGAGTCAAGTTCCGAGATACCGTGCCCGCGATGAACCCACCCTTGGCTTCACCCTGCAACTTCTGAGCGCGAGCGCTCGAGGCCGCAGCTGCGCTGCGTCCCGCTTCTAACTGGCGATCGGCCCGGGTAAACTACGCGCCCCCAAAAGGGCGGTTAGCTCAGCGGTAGAGCACTGCTTTCACACGGCAGGGGTCGCTGGTTCGATCCCAGCACCGCCCACCAGAATCCACATTTGCGGGGCCGACATGGCACGGTGTATTGCAGCTTTCCTGGCCGTACTCGGGTCGCTGGATCGACACGCCGGCGAGACTCGCTCAGCGAGTGCCGGGTTCGCCGGTCACTGATTCTCGGCAAGGCGAGCGTTCAGCGTTCGCCTTTCTTCAGCACCGTCTGCCAGAAGAATCCGTTCTGGAATGCGAGCAGTGCGAGAACCAGGAAGGTCTGCCGCGCGCCGGAAAACTCTCCCGCGTTGAGAAAGCCGAGAAAGACTATCGGCGACACGAGAATGGCGATGGCGCCGTTGCGAAGGTGCGACCGCAACCGCGATCCTTGGGGTGCCGGCTGGCCCCAGGCGTCGACGAGATCGACCGCGACCTTGATGATCATGCCGATCAGCATGGCGATGAACAGTGGACCGTAAAGCGCGCTGAGGTCAGCCCAGGAGAGTGAGGCGCGTGAGCCTTGCATCGCCGCACCGTTTTGCGAGTCGGTGGGCAGCGGCGGTGGCGGGCCCCAGCGTTGCTCGGCCGTGCTGGTCTCGTCAGCGTGGGCTGACGGGATGAGAGCAAAGAGGCCATAGAGCAGTCGTGGCCCGTCCGTGCGCATGGCCATGCGCAGCGTGTCCTTCGGGATCCAGCCGTAACGCCAGCCACCGGCCGCGAGCGGATAGCCGATCTGCACCCAGGTTCGGGTCGAGAAGCCGAATTCCACACTGATCTCGCGGCACACGAAGATGGCCTTGCCGGAGGGCAGCCGCTCTATTTGCGTGCCCTGCCAGCCGACCCCGGTACGCTCGTGCGGTCGCAGGGCGCCGGGGGAGCGGGGAACAAAAAAGGTTCGCCTGGCCCGCGGCCGAACGGCCGCCAGGCCAGGCGCGAGGAACGGGAAGTCAGGCGGACTTCATCACATGTGGCTCGGCCTCTTCTTCGCGAGCTCCTTGTAGTCCCAATGCTTGCTGTGGCCACGCGGTCGCTGCAACTGCGTGCCGTCGACATGCTCATCCGTCACGCTGGGTGCGAACGCCGGCAGGTTGTCGCGACGCACGTGCGTCACGGCCTCGAAACCCGATGCGAGCTTGATGAGTGTCGGCTCGCTGAACGCGCTGCCGAAGAAGCTGAGGCCGAGCGGGAGGCCGAGCACCATGCCCGCGGGTACCTGTACGACCGGATAGCCGGCGGGAGCGGCGAGACCGGAGCTGCCGAAGAAGAAGTGATCGCTGAGGACCAGGTCGGTGGTCCAGGCCGGATTGTCCGTCGGCGCGATCACCGCATCGAGACTGAAGTCGGCGAGCGCCTTGTCGATGCCGTTGACGCCGGCGAGGCGATCGATTTCAAGCGCCTGGTTGTAGGTCATGCCGCCGAAGGCCGGCTGTGGATCATCGGGCCCAGGCGCGAGACTGTCGGCGAGCTCGAAGATCTCCTGGTTGAAGAACGGCATCTCGATGTCGGCGTTGTCGTTGTTGAACGCGATGGCATCGGTCAGCGTCTTGCCGGCCATCGGCACGCCGCTGCGCGTCGCGAAGTAGCTCTTCACGTCGTTCCTGAAATCGAACACCAGCACCAGGAACTCGCCGTCGGCTGACGGGAACGTGAAGCCCCCACCATCGAGATCGACGACGGTTGCTCCCGCGGCCTTGATCGCGTCAACCGCAGCGTCAAACGCTGCCGCTACCTGCGGCGGAGCGTTGTCGATGCCTTGGCGCGTGACGCCCAGGCGTGCGCCCTGCAAGCCGTTCGGATTCAAGAACTGCGTGTAGTCGCTTGGAATGTTTGTCGGCCGGGTCTTGCCCGTCCAGCCCAACGGTACGCTGCCCGTCGCGGGATCGCGGCCATCGGCGGTCAGACTCTGGATGACGCTGAGCACGGCCGCGGCGTCCGCCACAGTGCGTCCGTGCGGGCCAACGGTGTCCTGGATGTGGGAGATCGGCACGACGCCGGCGCGACTCGTGAGGCCGACCGTCGGCTTGATACCGACGATGCCGTTGACGTTTGCCGGGCAGACGATGCTGCCATCGGTCTCAGTGCCGAGCGCCACAGTCGCGAAGTTGGCGGAGACCGCCGCGCCCGAGCCCGAACTCGAGCCGCAGGCATTGCGGTCGATGGAATAGGGGTTGTGGGTGAGTCCGCCGACACCGGACCAGCCGCTGGTCGAGAAGAACGAACGGAAATTCGCCCACTCGGAGAGGTTGGTCTTGCCGAGGATCACCGCGCCCCCGGCGCGGAGTTTCGCGGCGACCGTGGAGTCGCTTTTCGCTGGTGCGCCGTTGAGGGCAAACGAGCCGGCATCGGTCTGCATCTTGTCGCCGGTGTCGATGTTGTCCTTGAGGAGAATCGGAATGCCGTGGAGCGGCCCGAGCACCTTACCGTGACGACGCATCCAGTCGGCATTGCGTGCCATGGCGAGCGCATCGGGGTTGAGCTCGAGCACCGAGTTCACGCCGGGCCCGCGCTGGTCGAGCCTGAGGATGCGCGTGATGTAGTCGCGCGTGAGCTGCTCCGAGGTCAGACGGCCCGAGGCCATCTCGGCCTGCAGCTGTGCGATGGTCTCTTCGTTGTGCCTAGTAGGAGCCTGGTTGTTGTCGTTGCCATTGTCATGATCGGCCGTGGCCGCCATCGGCGCGAACAGCACGGCCGCAATAAGGATGAGTCGAGTCACTTGCCGCGTCATGTGGTTCCTCCTGCGAGCGCGGGCCCGCCGACGCTTCGAGATGGAATGAATGGGGAAATGCCGCGCGCGCGCCTGCGAAACCGCATCCACTGCGGAAACGCGCATCGCGCCGCGAACAACACTCATGAGATCTTCCCGCCAGTCTTCTTATTGCTGCAGCTGGAAGTGATTCGCCGCTTCGCTACCAGCTGCGGATGGTGATCCTACTCGCGCGCGCGTGACGTCTCAATTTCGAATTGATGACGGCACAGCGCCCAAGGCTGCTGTCGTTTTTACAATGGAACGAAAAGATCAGGTCCGGCGGCCATGCCGGAATCGACAGGCTCAGCCTGGACTTGTGGCCGGTGCCGCCCGCAGACCGCGGCTCACCAGCGCAATGCTGACGAAGACGAGGAGGGCGGCGGCGGCAAATGGCGCGCCCGGAAAGGGATACGCCGTCCGATTGCTGGTGAAGTGATCGAAGAGCTCGGTCATGAGGGGCGGGCCCAGGATCGAACTCAGCCCGAAAAGACTCGCGACGCCGCCCTGCAGTTCACCTTGCGCGCTTGCGGGGATCTCGCGCGACATGAGCGCATTCAACGACGGATACGCAAGGGCCGCCGGCAGCCAGGCGAGCAATGACACATACATCATCCAGCCCTGCGTGGAAAACGCGTAGCCGAGATAAGTAATCGCGCCAAACAGCATGCCGAGAATGGCGGCGCGGCGGTCTCCGCCCAGCCGCGGGATCAGGCGGGTCAGCAGTCCCTGGCCGATCACCATGACGACACCGGCGAACGCCAGCGAGGCGCCGACCGCCGCGGTCGACCAGTGGAATTTGAAGATGGTGTAGAACGACCAGACGTTTGGCAGGACCTGGTGTCCCAGCTGCCAGAAAAAGGCCGCCGCGGCCAGCCACAGCACCACGGGATATTTCGCCAGTTGCAGCAAGGTGCCGAGCGGATTGGCACGCGCCCAGGAGAAGGGCCGGCGCGATGCGGGAGGGAGCGACTCCGGCAGTGCCACCAGGCCGAATCCCGTATTGAGAAGCGCCAGCGCGGCGGCCGCGAAGAAAGGTGCGCGCGGCCCCAGGGTACCGATCAATCCGCCGATCGCGGGCCCGATGATGAATCCCATGCCGAATGCTGCGCCGACCAGCCCGAAGTTCTGCGAGCGCTTCTCCGGTGTACTGACATCCGCGAGATATGCGTACGCTGTAGTGAACGAAGCGCCCGCCATGCCTGCAACGACGCGCCCGAGGAACAGCCAGCCGACTGTCGGCGCGACACCCATCACCAGGTAGTCGACGCCGAGCGCGAACAACGAGGCCAGCAGCACCGGACGGCGGCCGAAGCGATCACTCAGGTTGCCCAGCACCGGCGCGGCGAAGAACTGCAGCAGCGCGTAGGAGAATGAGAGCCAGCCGCCATAGGCAGCCGCACCACCCATGTTCAGGCCCGTGAGCTCGACGATCAGCTGCGGCAGCACCGGGATGATCAGGCCGAAGCCGATCGAGTCGATCAGCACGGTGATGAAGATGAATACCACGGCGCGCCTGCCGGCAGCGGGTTCGGTCACGATTCTTCCCCTGGGTGTGACGCGATATTAGTAAAATTAGACTATTATTAGCAAACTATGAAGGCGCAACTCCTGGTCCTCGGCGCCCTGCACCGCGGTGCCATGCACCCGTACGAGATCCGCAGGCGGCTGAAGGCGGCGCTGGTCGAGTGCTACACCGACGTCGACGTGGGCACGCTCTACTACTGCGTGCGGCAGCTGGCCAGCGCGGGTGAGATCGAGGTCCACGGCACCGAGAAGGTGGCACGTGGCGGGGAACGCACGATCTACCGCATCACCCGCAGCGGCCGGGCGCGCTTGCGGGCGCTGCTGGTGGAGCAGTTCGCTGCCACGGGCACGACGGCGAGCAGCCTGTACTCGGCGCTTCTGTTCCTGCATCTCGCGGACCTGCCCGCGGTCGCAGCGGCGCTGCGCGAACGGCTGGCGCGGCAGGAGTCCGCGCTGCAGGAGACGCGCAGTATTCGAAAGCGGATCGGCAAGTACGCCGGCACCGGGGTGGGCCATCTGCTCGATCATCTCGCCGCGCAGCGCGAGCTCGATCGGCGCTGGTTGCGGCGCGTGCTGAAGGATGTCGAGGCGCGCAAGGTGCGCGATTCGGATCTCGCGCGATTGCACTCGAACCTGCCGCGCTCGGCGGGCCGTGCGTCGCGACGCAAGCGTTGAGCCGACCCCTATAGCCGATGCCAGCCCTCGAAGCCGGTGAGCATCGCGGCGAGGATCAGCATCGCGCCAACACTACGGCCGATGACGAGGTTGGCTGCGGGACTGCGCTCCAGCCAGCCGCGTGCCTGCGCAGCGAGGAGCGCGATGCCACCGTAGATGCCAGCCTGGGTGACGGCGATGATCAACCAGAGCACCAGCGCCTGAGTCCACAACGGTCCGTACTCGGGGCGAAAGAACTGCGGGAAGATTGCGAGCATGAACATGTAGGCCTTCGGGTTCAGAAGGCTGGTGAGTACCCCCTGGCGAAAGGTCGCCGCGACGCTGCGCGTCGTGGCCTGGGCGTTCGCAGTGAAGGCAGCGCCGCCGCGCATGAGCGACACTCCGATCCATGCGACATACAGCGCACCGAGCAGCAGCACGCCGTTGAATGCCGACGGGAACAGCTTCAGCAGTACGGCGATTCCGGTCGCGCCCAGCGCGACATGGCACACGCCTCCAGCCATGATTCCGGCCACGGCGGCGAGGCCGGATTTTCGTCCACCGGAGAGTGCACTCGCGAGGATGAATGCCATGTCGAGTCCGGGCAGCAGCACGGTCCCGAACACGAGCAAGAAGAACAGCCACAGGTGTGCCGTCTGGTCCACTCGGTCTTCCTCGATTGTCGGCGCGTGAAGCGAAGCATCGGCGCGAGCCACTAGTACGCGGTCGCCAGGCAAGCGGGCAGGGTGGGCGCTACGATGCTGAGCAAGCGAGTGCGTGTGTTCACGACGGCCTCCTTGAACAAAATTCAGATCGCGCAATCGACGCAAAACAGGGTAGTCCGCATATAGGGCGTAAACCGCCCTGTTTCAGCGTAGGCTATGGGCATGTATCACCCGACGACACGCGTATTGGGCGTCCTTGAGTTACTGCAGACCCATGGACGCATGAGCGGGGCCGAGCTCGCCCGGCGCATCAAGGTCGATACGCGCACTTTGCGTCGCTACATCACTCGGTTGGAGGAGATCGGCGTGCCGATCACGACGGAGCGCGGCCGGCACGGCGCGTACATGCTGGTCGCGGGCTACAAGCTTCCGCCAATGATGTTCACGGGCGAGGAGGCGCTCGCGCTCTCCGTGGGCCTGCTGGCAGCGCGCAGCCTCGCGCTCTCGGATGCCGCTCCTGCCGTCGCCAGCGCCCAGGCGAAACTCGAGCGGGTGATGCCCGCAAACCTCAAGCGCCGCATCAGTGCGATCGATGAGACCGTCGCCCTCGACTTGTCACACTATCCGGGCGCACCCGCGAACGATGCGCTGCTCGCGCTCAGCACAGCCGCGCAGGCGCGCAAGCGCGTGTCGATGCGCTACCGCGCCGCGCAGCGAGATGAGACTGAGCGCAATTTCGACCCGTATGGACTCGCGTATCGCGGCGGCCGCTGGTACGTCGTCGGCATGTGTCACCTGCGCGGCGGCCTGCGCTCGTTCCGGCTCGATCGCGTGCTGTCGGTTCGTGCGCTGGAGGCGAGCTTCACTCGACCGGCGGATTTCGACACCCTGGGGCATCTCGCGTTCTCCATCGCTACACTGCCGCGAGCGCATGCCATCGAGGTGCTGTTGAAGACAGAGCTGCACATTGCACAGCGGGAGTTGTTTCCCTCGCTCGGGCTCCTGCAACAACTCGATGACGGTGTGTTGTTGCGCGCGCAGGCGGACAATCTCGACTGGTTTGCACGCGAGTTATCGCGCCTGCCGTTCGAGTTCGAGATTCGCAGGCCCACGGAATTGCGCGCCGCGCTGCTGAAGTGCGCCGAGCGCATGCAGCGCCTCGCGGGAGAGTCAGCGTGATCGGGCGCGTGCTGCGCGAGCCCCTGTTTCATTTCCTGTTGCTTGGCCTGCTGCTGTTCGTTGGTTATCACCTGTTAGCGAGTGGCAGGGACAGCGCGCGCGACCAGATCGTCGTGACGCAGGAGCGCATCGCGTCGATACGCGATCAGTTCCAGCGCGCCTGGCAACGCCCTCCTACCGCGCAGGAGCTCGATGGCCTGGTGCAGAACTTCGTGCGCGAGGAAGTGCTGTATCGTGAAGGCGTTGCCCTCGGCCTCGATCGGGACGACCAGGTGATTCGCAACCGGGTGCGAATCAAGATGGAAGTCATGAGCGAGGGCGCAGACAGCAAAGAGCCGACCGAGAGCGAGTTGCAGGCGTGGCTCGACGCGCATCACGCCGATTTCGAGATTGCAGCGACCTATACCTTCCGCCAGGTGTACTTCGATCCGGCGCGTCACGGCTCCAAGCTGCAGCGCGACGCGGAAGCGGTGCTCGCGCGGTTGCGGCGTGCGGAACCGGACGCAGTGGCCTTTCAGCTGGGCGATGTGACGCTGCTGCCCGCGGCGATGAGCGATGCGACCACGACCCAGGTCGCCGACACTTTCGGCAAAGATTTTGCGTCCGCGTTGCCGGCCCTGGGCGTGAACACCTGGTCGGGGCCGTTGCCGTCGGCCTATGGATTGCACCTGGTGCAACTCGTGCACCGGGCCGAGGCGCGCCTGCCTGCTCTTGCCGAAGTGCGTGACCAGGTGAAGCGCGACTGGACGCATGCGCATTCCCGCGATGCGAGTGAGCGCTTCTACGAGGAACTGCGGCGCCGCTACACCGTCGTGATCGAACCACCGGCCGCAACCGCGGAGCGGGTGTCAGCGGCCTCACGCTGAGCCAGCGATGTCGCGCTCATCATTCGCAATCGGATTCGCGAGTTTGCTGGCGCTGCTGGCACTCATGTTCTGCAGCGCCGCGTCTGCGGACGTGTTTCGGCCGGCGTATCTCGAGCTGCGCCAGACCGATGCAGACAGTTACGACGTACTGTGGAAGGTCCCGGCGCAGGGCGAGACCCTGCGTCTCGCGATCGATGTGCGCTTTCCGCCCGGGACGCAACGGATCACGGAGCCGCGGGGTCAGTTCGTCGGTGCCGCATACGTCGAGCGCTGGAAGGTTCGGTGGCCAGGCGGCCTGGCAGGGGAGAGGATCAGCATCGGGGGCCTGCCTGGCAGTGTCACCGACGTGCTGGCACGCGTGGAACGCATCGATGGCAGCTCGCAGGTGGCGAAGCTCGAGCCCGCGGCGCCGAGCTTTGTCGTGGCAGCGACAGCGAGCAATCTCGAAGTCGCACGAAACTACCTCGTGCTCGGCGTGGAACACATCCTGGGCGGCGTCGATCACCTCTTGTTCGTGCTGGCGCTGCTGCTGATCGTGAGAGGCGTACGGCGTGTGATCCTGACGATTACCGCTTTCACCGTGGCCCACAGCATCACGCTTGCCGCAGCGACACTCGGATACATCCATGTGCCGGGACCGCCGGTGGAAGCATCGATTGCGCTCAGCATCGTATTCGTCGCCGCCGAGATCGTTCACGGCCTGCAAGGCCGGCCGGGTCTCACAGCGCGCGCTCCCTGGGTGGTTGCCTTTACGTTTGGCCTGCTGCACGGCTTTGGTTTTGCGGGTGCACTCGCCGAAGTCGGCTTGCCCCAGCACGCCATCCCGGTGGCGCTGCTCTTCTTCAATGTCGGCGTCGAGCTCGGACAACTCCTGTTCGTCGGCGCAGTAGCGCTGATCGTATGGGCCGCGGGCAAGGTGCGCATCAGCTGGCCGCGCTGGACCGAAGTGCTTCCGGCCTATGTGATCGGAACCGTGGCGATGTACTGGGTCATCCAGCGCGTGCTCGACTTCGCGACCTATTGAGAGATGGCGTCGCAGCCGCCAGGCTCCTGCGGCTCGTTGCGCAGGCCGACGTATTCACTGCCGTTCCAGCGCCACACGGGAAAACACCAGCCGGGCCCGCCGATACGGATGTCCGCGTAGCCCAGGTTGCGTGAGGTCAGTGCATCGACACTCGCGCCCGGAAAACCCAAGTTTGCGCGTAGCTTGCCGTCGCGACGGACGAATAGAAGCACCGATCTTTCAGCATGACCGGAAGTGCAGGAGTTGCCGAAGATGACGACGACTTCGGATACTTGATCGCCATTCAAGTCAGGGAATTCAACGCTCGCTTCGGCAGGCTGACCGCATACGGTATCCACGAAACTCTGCCCATCGGACGCAACGCTCAGGCTCAGCTGGTCGAAGATCTGCTTCTGCTCGAGGACAGTCAGGCCACCCGTGCCACCGCGAAAGAGAAGAGAAGCACCACGCGATTCCGGTTGGGTGCAGGCCGCACACAGAGCACACGCCAGGAGGGCTACATGTGCCAGTGCGCGGATCCACGTTTGCATCACTTCGTCTTGGTGGTCTTCTTCTTGAAAAGATCGAGCACCTGTTTGGTCACCTCGTTCGCGAGCGCGTCGGCCGAGGGCGCCGGCGTACCGGCGACTGCGCCCGGCAGCGGCACGGCAGGCATGTTGGTACTGAGATCGGTGAAGCTCAGGCTGTGATCGCGCACGGTGCGGATCTGCTGGCTCGGCAGGATCTCCAGTTGGTCCACGATCAGGCTGTAGTTCCACGCGGTGCCGAGCTGTTGATTGCCGGAGTTGTAGCGGATGACGGCGAAGGTCGCCTGGCGCGACTCTCCGGGGTTCAACGTGAACTGGGGATCGGCCTTATTGCCCTCGACGATGCCGATGCCCTGTGAGCTCGTGTCGTGCGTGCCCGGCCGGCCCCAGCCGTAGCGATTGCCCAGGTTGTCGATGGCACCGCTCGATCCAGTCTTGTACGCGAGGATGATCGGTTGATTGGAGACATTGACAAACTGCATGTTGATCGTCAGCAGGTGATGTCGGCCATTGCCCACCGGGCCGGCGGTGAGCTGTGAGACTTGTGCAACAAAGGGTCCTCCGCTCGAGCAGCGCGCTGCACCCGCGCAGGGATCCGTCGACGGCGCGGGCGCCGTAGTCGCCGCGCCGGTTGTTGCCGCTGCGCCTGCAGCTGCAGCACCTGCTGCGGGCGCTGCGCTTGGAGCCGGCGCTGCGGTCGAGGCTGGCGCCGCACTCGCCGCGGGAGTCGCTGAGCCGACTGCAGCGACGATATTGTGATCGAGCCTGCCGAAGTGCAGCGAGTGTTCAGCACCGAGACGGTACTGGTCCGCAGCGACCGTGTTGATCTCGCGGATCGCGAGATCGATGTCGAACTTGGTGCCAAGAATGCTGTTCGCGTTCGGAACGAAACCAAGTTCGAAGCGCGCATCTCCCGTCTCACCGGGCTGCAGCGTGAACTTGGAATCGAACGAGTTGCCGCTGATCAGGCCAATGCCGCGCACGTTGCTCTCGGCGCCGATCGCATAGCGGTTGCCCTGGTCGTCGATGGCGATGCCGGAGCCGCTGACGTACCCCAGGATGAGTGGCGTGGTCGCCTTGCTCTGGAAGTGCACCGTCATGGTGATGATCTTCCAGCGCCCCGAGGCGCTGGTGCGAAAGTCGGTGACATTCGCGACGAAGGTCTTGACTTGTGCACAGGTGGCGTCCGGGCAGCTGCCTGCGGCGCGCGCCGGGACCTGTCCGAATGCGCAGGCAATGGCGAGAGTGGCAAGCAGGCAGCGAAGGATGTTGATGCGGCTCATGGCGATTCCCTCAGGTGTTGTGTCTTCAATCTTTCTTCTTGTTGGCCCAGTCGGAGTCGATCAGCGCGAGGCCGATCTTGAAGGTCTGCGGAATGGAATTGCCGCCCAGGTCGAAGCCTTCTTCCACCTTGACGTTGAGCACCAGCGGGTTGCGCTGTTGGGTCCCGTAGATAAGGAGAGATTGATCCACGGACGGACCCCAGCCCATCACGTATGCGTCACCGCCGCCGTTCGCGGCGGACACCGGGCCGTAGTGAGCGATGGCTGAACGGCGCAACAGCTCGTAGTCGAGGCGCGGCACGATGCGCTCGATCTGCACCGCGCGTACGACTTCGTCTGCATCGTAGTAGGCGCGCATGCACACATCGCCCGGACGCGGCTCGCGGCGCCGATCGCTCGCGTAGCTCAGGTTCATGCACTTCATCAGATCGAGCTCGATGTAGCCCGCGTAGCGCTCATCGAAGCTGTCACTCTTGCCCCGGGCATGCCGCTGCGGCTTGCCGTAAAGGCGTTCTACTGCAGACTGCAGGTCATCGATGTCGCCTCCGACCTTGAGTCCCGCGACGTCGACGGCGGCGGGCGAGAAGGGCGGCGGTGCCGATGCGGCCAGCAGTGCAGCAGCCGCCTTCAGATCGGGCGCGGAAACCACCTTGCCGTTGCGATCCACGACGCGCGCCGAGATGAGCTCGGCCTTGACGATATTCTGCCCGGACACGAGTCCCGCGGGATCGCCCATGCCGACAATGCGGAAACGCACGTGCGTTTCAACGCGCCGCCCGATCTGGTTGAGGGCGGTGTCGAATGCACGTGCCTGCTCTTTGTCGGCAATGCGGATCGGGCGAGCACTCTCCGCATTGGCGAATACCACCCGGTATTCCGCGTTGATCATCGACTTCACATAGAAGGACAGATAGGTGCCTGGCTGAAACAGGCCCACCGAGAACTCGCCGCGCTCGTGGTCGTACTGGCTGATAGAGTCGTCGACGACAGTGGCGAACTCCGTCTTGTCGCTGCCAGCGTCGTAGAGCGCGTGCAGCCGGGCGACTTCCTGCTTCGTCACGTCGGGGCGATCGAAGGCTGAGGCGTTGCTGACGACCCTGGAAAGCATCGCGGCCCGTTCGAAATCGAATGGCTGGCTGGTGATCTTGTGGTAGGTGAGGGCGAGCTTCTCGGGATCGACATCATCTTCCTGGGCGACAGCAGGATGAATCGCCATTACGAAGAGCGCCCACGACGCGAGTGCGAACCAGCTTGGGATGTGCAGAGTGCGAGTCCTCATTTCTTGTCTCCTGCCTGGTGTTCGCGCAGCTGGCCGCTCTTGCCGTTGGAGAACGTCAGCATGGAATGGCCGTCACGCTCTTCGATGCGGGCGGTGAGCTCGCCGTCCAGCTTGACGACGAGTGCCGAGCCCTCGCGCGAGACGGACTTGAGGCGCGTAGTCCCGCTGTAGAGGTCATCGCCCTGGCGTACGAAGGAGGCCAAGCCGTACAGATAGGCGAGCGCTTGCGCGTCGCCGGGCGCGCCAGGGTCAATCTCCCAGACATCGCCACGCATCGTCGGCAGCGTCGCCGCTTCTGATTTGGTACTGGCGGTCGAAGAAGACGAACCGCCCCCGCAGGCTGCGAGGCAGAGCGCCAAGACGCTGCCGCCCAATCGCCAAGAATTGATCATCCCGTTCATGTTGTCCCCCGTGCCCTGAAGAACGCGTCACGGTGTAGGACGAAGGCGCGCCCGATTCGTCAGGGAGCCCCGGCTGGGAATCTCTGCCCTGACAAAAGGCGGCCGGCAGCGTCAATGCAGGCAGATGCCTGCTTGCGCCGCGAGGTGGGTCGGGTACCCTATGAGCAAAATAACTACAGCAATAATTCAGCCGAGGACCTGTTGGACAGGCACGCATTCATGCGCGCGTGCCGCGAGGGCGGGCCCGCCATCGAGCAGGCGCTGCGCGCGCTTGACCAGTCTTTCTTCGCCGTGTTGTACCGGGACTGCGTACGCACACTGCGTGATCGCGAAAGTGCGCGCGACCTGGTGCAGGAAACCTTCATTCGCGTGTGGCAGCGTTGCGCCAGCTTTCACGGTGACTCGGAACTGCTGCCGTGGATTCGCGCCATCCTGCGACACATCATCCTGGACCGGTTGAGACAGCCGGAACGCGAAGTCGCCATGGACCCCGAGGGCAGCGCAGATACGGAAATCGAGCGACGCATAGCCGAGCTGTCCTCCCAGACGATACCCACCCCCGCGGACGCCGCGCGGCGCCAGCAACTGATGGAATGCTTCCAGCGCTGCTGGGATTCGTTTGGTCGTGCCGCGCCCTCGCACGCGATGGTGATGGCATGGATCGTCGAGGACGGTCTTAGTAATGAGGAAATATCGGAGCTGCTCGGCCGTTCGCCCGGCGCGACGCGCGAGTTCATCTCGCAGTGTCGCAAGCGCGCGCGCCAGCATTTTGCGCAGTGGTACGAACTGGCTTTCGGAGTAGCCGAGACTTGAGCGAACGCAACGACCAGGATTGGCTGGATGCCCTTGCGGGCCGTGCCGGTGTCGACGCCGCTTCCAGCGACGCACGCGAAGCGCGCGCACTGCGCGAAGGCATGCTGCAGCGTGCGGTGGAGGAGCCCGCGCCGGTCGGGGCGATTGATCTCGAGCGTGAGAACGCCCTCATCGCGCGCGCGCGGCGGGAAGGGCTCGTGGGTCGTGAATCTGCCCGGCAGGAACCGCAACCGCGCGCGCCGGCCTGGATGATGGGTTGGCGCTCGAGTCTCGCGTTCGCTGCCAGTGTCACGCTCGCGATCGCGCTCGCCTGGTGGTTACAGCCGAACATGACGCCCGAGACCGTGCGGGGAGTGGAGCTGGGCATCGTTCGCATCCAGGCGAGCGATCCCGCCGCACTCAAAGAACAGCTGATCGAAGAACTGCGCGCGGTGGGCATTGAAGCCACCGGCTATGCAGTGCTCAACCGGCAGGGCATCGACGCCGATCTGCCGCTTCCCCTCACCCCGCGGGTTCGCGGAGTGCTCGAACGGCATCGGATCCCGGTGCCCGCCGACGGGGTCCTGCGGGTCGAGATCATTTCACCGGCCGAGCGATGAGCTTCCGCCGCCCGCTCCTTCTTTCCATGCTCGCCGGCGCCGCGTTGCTCTGTGGCCAGGGCACGCCAGCGCTTGAACTGCCGCCGTCCTGTGCGGGCGCTGCGCCCGCACCTGGAGACCAGGCGCCAATCCCCGAGTTGCGCAAGCGCGCCGAGGCGCTCATCGAAACGGATCCGAACGAGGCCCTGCGCCTGCTGTGCGTCACGATACCGCGTGCCGCGAAGGAGTACGGCGACGACTCGGCGGAGTATGCGTGGTGGGTCGGGTCGCTGGCGACGCCGCTCATCGCCTACATGGACAAGAACGCGGAGGCGATTCCGTTGCTCCAGGTCGCGCAGCCGATTCTCGAGAAACGCCTTGGACCCTACGCGCCCGAGGTCGCTGAGATCCACGTCGCCTATGCCTGGATCTATTTACGGCAGGGGCGCCTCGCCGATTCAGGCGGCGAGTGGGAAGCCGCGCTGCACGTTCGCGAACACACGCCCGGCGCGCACAAGATCGAGCTGCAGAAGGTGCTGGTCGGCCTCGCGCAGGTGCGCTCGGCGCAGCGGGACTTCGTGGGGACACGGCAGGCTCTCGATCGCGCGCACGCGATCCTGGTCGAGAACGGCGAGACGGTGAGCGAGGCGGCGGCGGCAATCGAGAACGTCTACACCAACACCGCCATGCGCGAGGAAAACTACGTCGAGGCGCGCCGGCACGCCGAAGCGCAGCTCGCCATCGAGCTGCAGTTGAAAACGGCGGCGCCTCAGCTCGTGCCGGCATATGCGCTGCTCGGGCAGATCCTGGAGCGCCTCGATGAGTACGAGGCGAGCGAGCAGGCCCTGCGCGAGGCCGTGCGCCTCGCCGAGGGGGAGGAAGGACCACTGCAGCGTCATCACCTTCCGGCGCTGACGCAGTTGTCGTCGATGCTCAACCAGCGCGGCAAGCCCGCCGAAGCACTCGATTTCGCGGAGCGCGGGCTGCGCTTCGGTGAAACGTCCCTGGGCCCGGATGCGCCACGACTTGTGCCGGTCCTGCAGATACTCGCCGAGGTGCATCGCTCGCTGGGCGAGTTGCCGGACGCATTGCACCTTTACGAACGGGCTTCTGGAATCGTGGATCGACACACGGCCGACATCGAACGACAGTGGCTGGTCGCGTACTACCGTGGATTCGGCAGCCTGGAATCGAGCCTCGGCGACGCACAGCAGGCCGAGAAACTCCTGACGATGGCGCTCAACGTGGCGGGCGAGGAGCCCACGTTGTCGATCGAGCGTGCGCGTGCGCTTCTGGCGCTCGCGCATGTCACCTCGCATACGGACACGGCAGTGGGGCGGGGCGAACTGCTCAAGGCGCTCGAGCTCATGCAGAGCCGGCTTCCGGATTCGCATCCGGCCATCCTGCGCGTGATCAACGAGCTGTGCGGCATCGAGCTCGAAGTCACGCCTGCGGTCACGCCCCATTGCGATGAGGCGGCAGGTCGCCTGGAACGGGCTCGTGAAGTCGAGCCCGCCCTGCGCAGTGCTGTCTACGACAATCAAAGCGACCTCGCGGCAGCCCGCGCCGACAGCGAGCGCGCCTATACGCTTGCGATTCGCTCGCTGGCGGCGGCCGAATCGTTGGGCACGCCCGAACCCCTATGGTCGGCGCACTTCCGTTTGGCGCGGCTCCTTCATGCGCGCCATGAACCTGCACTGGCCATCTTTTTCGGCAAGCAATCGATCGTCCAGATCGAGCAACTGCGCGGCTACTTCATCGGCGAAGACCGGCGCCTCGAGCCGGGGTTTCTGCAGGACAAGGCCACGGTCTATCGCACGGTCGCGGACTGGCTGATGGAAGAGGGCCGGCTCGACGAAGGCCTCGAAGTGCTGCGGCTGCTGAAGACCGAAGAGTTGTACGACTTCGCGCTCCGCGATGCGGGGTGGAAAGCGAGCGAGAGCAGCGTCGAGTTGACCGGTGCCGAGCAGAGGCTGCTCGAGCGTTATGACAGCGCGACGCAGGCCGACAAGGCGCGCGGCGAGGAAATCGATCGACTCAGTCGGCTGAGCGAGGCGGGCCGGATCAGCCCCAAAGAAAAGGAGCGGCTCGACACGCTTCTCGCCGGGGAAGGCAACAACGAAGCGTCGCGGGTGCAGCGCATTCATGCGCTCCTCAGCGAGTCAGGGCCCGCGCCGGCCACGGCGACTGCCGCTGGGCTGGTGCAGGCTGAGCGGGCACAGCGCGACCTGCAACTCTTTGGTTCAAAGACTGCGATCGCCTATTACCTGCTGACCGAGAATCGCCTGCGCGTACTCATCGCGACAGCACGCGGACAGACCCGGACCGAGGTAGACATCGACGCAGCCGCGCTGAAGCGGGACATCGGTCATTTTCTCGATGCGCTGTCGCAGCGCGAGGACGTGAGCGGTGTGGCGCTGCGTCTCTATGACGTGCTGGTTCGCAGCGTCGATGCGCAAGCGCGCCAGGCAGGCGCGAATCGTCTGGTGCTGTGGCTCGATGGGCCGTTGCGTTATGTGCCGTTCAGCGCACTGAGTGATGGTCATCGTTACCTGCTCGACAAGTACGCGCTGCAGGTCTACGCCGAGCCTCGGCACGATCACACGACTCGTGAAACAGTGCCGACGCTCGATGTGCGCGGGCTTGGAGTCACGCAAGCTGTTGCCGGTTATCGCGCGCTGCCTGCTGTCGCCGAGGAATTGTGTTCAGTCGTTCGCGGACCGATTACGGGACTGGTCACGCCGGCGCCAGGATGCCCATCGCCGCAGACGGGGCAGGGGGCGCTCAATGGCGAGGGCTTCGCCGACGCGGCATTTACGGAAGCGCGTCTGCGAACGCTTCTCGATGAACCGCGGCACTTCTCCGTGCTGCATCTTGGCACTCACTTCAGCTTGCGGCCGGGCAATGCGGTCCGTTCCTTCCTGCTCCTGGGCGATGGCGAGCGGTTGACGCTCGATACCATCGGTGCGCTCGATTTCGGTGGCGTCGAATTGCTGACATTGTCGGCGTGCGAGACCGGCCTCGGAGGGGCGGTGACGGATGACGGCAGAGAGATCGAGGGACTGAGCGCGATTGCCCAGCGGCGCGGCGCGCGCCGGGTCGTCGCCAGCTTATGGCAAGTCGAGGATGTGAGCACCGCGCGCCTGATGCGCACGATGTATGCCTCGCTCGCCTCGAACCACAATGATGGGGCTGCGGCCTTGCGGCAGGCGCAGCTCGCGCTGCGCGCGCTCCAGCAGAAAGGCAAACAGCCGTACGCGCATCCTTATTACTGGGCTGGCTTCGTGATCTCCGGCAGCACACCCTGAGCGCCAGCGCAGTTCTTGCAAGCAAGTGTCGCCATGCGCAGACGTCTGGCGCACTTCACGGACCCATGACACGATCCTGAACACGTTCATTGACGGCTGCTCGTTTTCGCGTGAAGCGCAGGGCAGTTCAGGGTGGGTCGTTGAACATCAACGCTTCGGCTTCGCGACTCGGCGTGCTCATCGCCGTGTGCTTTCTTTCCGCGTGCGACCTGGTCGGCGTCAACAAGACCACGGATGACAACACACCGCCGGCAACGCCGACCGGCCTGCAGGCAACTGCGCCGGATCCGCAGCACGTGCAGTTGCAGTGGAATGCATCGACTGACAGCGACACCGCCGGCTATCGCGTGTTTCGCAGCGATCTTTCCACCGCGATCGCTTCGGTCACGACCACGACCTACACGGACGCGAGCGTCGCACCCGCGACGACCTACGGGTACTTCGTGATCGCTTTCGACGGCGCCGCCCCGCCCAACGAATCCAATCCGACGCCGGTGGTCCAGATCCGAACACCTTCCGCAGCGGACACGCTGGCGCCTGCCGTGCCGGCAAATGTGCAGGCGGTGGCAAGCGGACCGACCCAGGTCAATCTCACTTGGAATATCTCTGCGGACACCGGGGGCTCGGGACTCGCCGGTTACCGCATCTTTCGCAACGGTGGTACAGCGCCCGTCGCCACGGTGGCGGTCGCGAGCTATTCGGACATCAACCTTACGGCAGGCACCGCATACACCTATGTCGTGCGCGCGTTTGATGGCGCGGGAAATGTCTCCGGCCCTTCGACGCCGGTCAGCGTCACGACGCCCATACCGCCGGATTCGACGCCGCCCACAACGCCTGGCTCGTTGACCGCGACCGCGCAGGGCGCGGCGTCCGTGCTGCTCAATTGGCTGGCATCGACGGACGCCTCGGGCATCCAGCGCTACGAGATCCAGCGCGATGGCGTGAAGATCAGCGATGCGCCCGGGAATGCGACCAGCTTCGTCGATTCGACGGTAAGCGCTTCGACGACCTACACCTATGCGGTCCGCGCGATCGACGGCGCCAACAACGCTTCGGCGTTTTCCAATACCGCGACCGCCACCACACCTGCGGCCACCGACACGACACCGCCGACCGTCCCGTCCGGTGTCGCTGCCAACGCGAATACCTCGCAGAGCATCGTCGTCACCTGGCTCGCATCCACGGACGCTGGCGGTTCAGGCCTCGCGGGCTACAGGGTGTTTCGCGATGGCGGCGCGAATCCAGTGACGACAGTTGCCGCGACAGTGCTGACGTTCACGGACACGGGCCTCGCGCCGAACTCGACTCACAGCTATCGCGTGCGAGCCTTCGATGGCGACGGTAATGTCTCGGCTCTCTCGAACACCGCATCTGCCACGACGCCACAGGATTCAACGCCACCTTCGGTACCAGGCAATGTGATTGCCACTGCGCTGACATCGACTTCTGTGCGCGTCACCTGGAGCGCATCGACGGATACGGGTGGCTCCGGTTTGGGTGGTTATCGCATCTATCGCAACGGCACGCTGCTGAGCAGCGCCGCGGCGAGCGCGACGACGTTCACCGATGCAACCGCGGCACCGAGCACGGCCTACGCCTATCGGGTCTCTGCAATCGACAACGCGAACAATGAGTCCGCGCAATCCGCGCCCGCGAACGCTACGACCCCCGCGGACACGACGGCACCCTCGGTGCCGGGTTCTTTGACGGTGATGAACGTAACCGACACCCAGGTGGTGCTCAGCTGGAACGCGTCGACCGACACGGGTGGTTCGGGCCTTGCGGGCTATCGCGTCATTCGCAATGGCGCGCAGATCGGGACACCGACTGCGACGACCTTCACTGACGGCACTGTGACCACAGGTGTCATGTACACCTACACCGTGCGCGCCGCGGACAACGCCGGCAATGTCTCGAGCGATTCGAACTCCGTACAGGCGACCCCGCAAGCTCCAGGACAGTCAGGTCTCGACTCGCGTCCGAGCAACACGACTTGTCTTGCACCCAACCAGCCGACGACCAGTACGTCGGTGATGACGCAACGCGTATTTCCCACCTTGTCGTTCACCAGCCCGATCGCCATGAAGCAGGCGCCCGGTGAGCCGAACAACTGGTACATCGTCGAGCAGCGCGGCACGATCCAGCGCTTCGATGCAACTGCTGCGACCCCAACGAAGACGCAATGGGCGGATCTGCAGGGCATCGTCAACGACAACTTCTCCGAAACCGGCCTCCTCGGACTCGCGTTTCATCCCAACTACGCCAGCAACGGGCGACTCTTCGTCTTCTACTCGTCGACCGGAAGCGGGTCGAATCCGATCCAGACGCACGTCTCGGAGTTCCGGCGCAACAACACGACGGGGCTGCTGGATCCGACCACCGAGCGGATCATGATCCGGCTCGACAAGCCGTTCGACAATCACAACGGCGGCAACATCCTGTTCGGCCCCGACGGCAATCTCTATCTCGGCTTCGGCGACGGCGGCTCGGGCGGTGACCCGGGCAATCGCTCGCAGAACAGGAACCTGCTGTTCGGCAAGATCCTGCGCATCAACGTCGACGGCGCGAATCCGTACACGATACCTGCCGACAACCCGTTTCTTGCTGCTCCGCCCCAGGCTCTCTGCAGCGCCGGCACGGGCAGCACGATTTGCCCAGAGATCTATGCGTATGGGCTGCGCAATCCGTGGCGCTGGAGCTTCGATCGTTCTGCCACCGAGCCGGATCTGTGGCTCGCGGATGTTGGGCAGGACACGTGGGAAGAAGTGGACCGCATTGTCAGCGGCGGTAACTACGGCTGGCGCATTCGCGAAGGCGCGCATTGCTTCAATCCGTCGAGCAACTGTCCGCTGACAGCGAATGGCGCGCCGCTGATCGATCCGATCGCCGAGTACGATCACAGCACAGGCCAATCGACGACCGGCGGCTATGTCTACCGGGGCAGCGCGATTCCATCGCTGCGCGGTCGCTACGTGTTTGGTGATTTCGTCAGCGGCCGGCTGTTCCAGCTCGCGCCCGACAGCGTGACGGGTGAATACGACGTGGACGAGCTCCTCGCAACCAGCTTTGGCATCTCCTCCTTCGCGGAAGACGCGAGCGGCGAGCTCTACATCACCGACTACAACGGCGGCCTCTACAAGATCGTGCCGGGCAGCGGCACGATCAACGACACGATACCGGCGAACCTGATCGATACCGGTTGCGTGAGCATGGCCGATCCGAAGCAGCCGGCGCTTGGCCTGATCCCGTATGCGCCTAACGCACCGTTCTGGTCCGACGGCGCCGACAAGCAGCGCTGGATGGCCTTGCCGGACGGCGGAAAGATCACGATCGACGCGAACAGCGGCGACTGGGACTTCCCCGACCGCACCGTGCTGGTGAAGAACTTTTTGCTCCCCGGTCCGTCCGGTCAGCCCAGTCGACTCATCGAGACCCGTCTCTTCATGCGCCATCCCGACACACATAACTGGGCCGGATACACCTATCAGTGGAATGTCGCGCAAACTGCGGCGACGCTGGTGAAGGGCGGGCTCATCACCCACATCACGCCGCCCGGGCAGGACTGGATCTATCCGAGCGAAGCGCAGTGCTTGCAGTGCCACACCAATGCCGCGGGACGGAGCCTCGGACTCGAGACCGCGCAGCTTGACGGCAACCTGACCTATCCCACGACGGGACGCACGGCGAATCAGCTCACGACGTTGAATGCGATCGGCATGTTCACCGCTCTGCCCCCAGCGCGGCCGGCCTACCCGGATCCGTTCGGCTCCGCGCCTGTGGCGCAGCGCGCACGGGCCTACCTGCACAGCAACTGTTCGCAATGCCATCGGCCTTCGGGTGGAACGCCGTCCAACATGAACCTGCAGTTCACCACGGCGATCGGCTCGACCAACGCGTGCAACGTCGCGCCGACCAGCGGTGATCTTGGCCTCGGCAGCGCGGCTCGGCTGATTGCTCCGGGCAACGCAGCGAACTCGCTGATCTTCGTGCGCATGAATCGTCGCGATCTGCACCAGATGCCGCCGCTGGCGAGCACCATCAAGGATGACAACGGCGTTTTGCTGATCCAAAACTGGATCAACGCGATGAACGCCACCTGCCAGTAGTTCCCGCGCTCTACTCTCCTGTATCCTTGCCGCCCGATTCGCCCGGCAGGGCGGCGGCTTTCCTACGAATCACTCGCGCACGCACATGACCGTCCGCACCCGTTTCGCGCCCAGTCCCACGGGCATGCTGCATATCGGCGGTGTGCGCACAGCTCTCTTTTGCTGGTTGTACGCGCGCCGCCACCACGGCACGTTCATCCTGCGCGTCGAAGACACGGACCGCGAACGTTCTACCGACGAAGCGGTGCAGGTGATCCTGGATGGAATGGAGTGGCTGGGGCTCAAGGCCGACGAGGGCCCGTTCTACCAGACGCGTCGCATGGACCGTTATCGCGAAGTGATCGATCAGCTGCTGCGGGCGGGCAAGGCCTATCGCTGCTACTGCACCAAGGAAGAGCTCGAAGCGCTGCGTGCCGAGCAGATGGCGCGCAAGGAAAAGCCGCGCTACGACGGTCGCTGGCGCGACCGCACCGACTCGCGCGCGGGCGTGGAGCCCGTGATTCGCTTCAAGAACCCGCTCGACGGCAACGTGATCGTCGATGACGTGATTCACGGGCGCGTCGTGTTCGACAACCGCGAGCTCGACGACCTCATCATCGCCCGTTCCGACGGTTCGCCGACCTACAACTTCTGCGTGGTCGTGGACGACATGGACATGGCGATCACGCACGTGATCCGCGGCGACGATCACCTCAACAACGCGCCGCGTCAGATCAACATGCTCCAGGCGCTCGGCGCCACACCGCCCGTCTACGCCCATGTGCCGATGATCCTGGGCCCGGACGGCGCGAAGCTCTCCAAGCGGCATGGCGCTGTCAGCGTGCTGCAGTATCGCGAGGAGGGGTATCTGCCCGAGGCACTGCTCAACTATCTCGTGCGCCTCGGGTGGTCGCACGGTGACCAGGAAGTGTTCACGCTCGAGGAGATGGCGCAGCACTTCGACATCAAGGACGTCAACAAGTCCGCTTCGGCGTTCAACCCCGAGAAGCTCCTCTGGCTCAATCAGCAGCACATGATGCGCGCGCCGCTGCGCAAGCTCGCGCTTCAGCTGCAATGGCAGCTCGGCAGGCTCGGCGTGCAGGCCGCGGATCTCGAGCAACTCGACGGCATCGTCGCCGCGCAGCGCGAGCGCGCCAAGACGCTCGAGGAAATGGCGCAGGCGAGTCTGTTCTTCTTCCGCGAGTTCGAGGAATACGACGAGAAGGCCGCGCGCAAGAGTCTCGCTGCGGACAGCGCTCCGTTGCTCTCCGCCGCGCGCGAACAGCTCGCCAGGCTTTCACCCTGGAACGCTCAAGGTGTGCATGCAACGCTCGAAGCGATCTGCGCTCAGGCCAGCGTCGGGCTTGGCAAGGTGGCTCAGCCGGTGCGCGTGGCCGTGTCGGGCGGTGCGGTTTCTCCGCCAATCGACGCGACCGTGGCCCTGCTTGGAAAGGAGTTGGCCCTCAAGCGGATCGATCGAGCGCTCGCGTACATCGCGCGACACGGCGCGTAACCCTCCGTAGCCGCTGGAATTGTTGACACACCGGCGGGCGCTCCGTACAGTCGCGCCCCTCGCGTGGGGCTGTAGCTCAGCTGGGAGAGCGCCTGAATGGCATTCAGGAGGTCGTCGGTTCGATCCCGATCAGCTCCACCAACTCCGCGCGACCAACTCGACGTCCCCATCGTCTAGAGGCCCAGGACACCGCCCTTTCACGGCGGCGACGGGGGTTCGACTCCCCCTGGGGACGCCATCCACACAGATCTGGTTCAAGCTGCCGAGCAACCGCATGATTGCGCTGCAACCCCCTGAACCCTAAATCTTTGTGATTCCCCTCACGCGTGCGGTAACGTGCGTCTACTAGACTGCGGGCCCGTTCAAAAAGACCCATAAAACCGCGTGCGGATCCTTCGCTATTACGTTGCCATGCCGATCATGGCGCTCGCGCTCGTCGAGACGCTGGTGATCCTGTTTGTGCCCTACCTCGCGGCTGTCGTGCGCTTCGGCGCCAGCGTCCCGACCATCGAGACGAACGACCACATGCTCGGCCACGCGATCTGGCCGGACGCGATCGCTTTTGCTGCCGCAATGCTGACCTGCATGATCGCAACCGGCCTTTACAGCACGAGACTGCGTGCGACGCACATGGGAATCCTGGTGCGGATTGCGGCCAGCGCGTTCGCCGCCAACGTGCTGATGGTGCTCTTCTACTATGTCGGGGGCCCCAACCTCGACTTCGGCGGAACGCTTACCGTCGTGACGGCATTATTTGCGTTCGCCGCAGTGATGCTCGTCAGGCTGGCATTCTCATTGCTGATCGATGAGGACGTATTCAAGCGGCGTGTGCTCGTGTACGGCTGTGGCCGCCAGGCTTCGAGCATCTCACAGCTGCGTCGACGCTCCGATCAGCGCGGGTTTCTCATCGTGGGTTATCTCGCCGGGCCTGGGGATCGCGTGTTCGTCCCGCCGGAACGCGTCCTGGCCGCGGACGGGAGCCTGCTGCATTTCGCTCGCCTGCATACCATCGACGAGATCGTGGTCGCGATGGACGACCGCCGTCGCTCGTTCCCGGTGCAGGAACTGCTCGAATGTCGCCTGAGCGGCATCGACGTCGTCGACCTGGTGAGCTTCCTGGAACGCGAGACCGGGCGTTTGCGGCTCGATGTGCTCAACCCGAGCTGGATGATTTTTTCAGAGGGCTTTCGCCGCGATCCATTGCGCCTGGTCTCCGAGCGCGCGTTCGACGTGATCGCAAGCCTCGGGCTCTTACTCATCACCTGGCCCGTGATGTTGCTGGCCGCCCTGGCGATCAAGATCGAAGATGGCATTACTGCGCCGAGTTTTTACCGCCAGGCACGCGTCGGGCTGGATGGCGGCATCTTCCAGGTGCTCAAGTTTCGCAGCATGCGCACCGATGCCGAGATCGACGGTCAGGCTCGTTGGGCCGACAAGGATGACGCGCGCATCACGCGCGTCGGTACCCTACTGCGCAAGACGCGCATCGACGAGCTGCCGCAGATCATCAACGTGCTCAAGGGCGATATGAGCTTCGTCGGCCCGCGGCCGGAGCGGCCGGAATTCGTGGCCGCGCTCAGCGAGAAGATTCCCTACTATCGCGAGCGGCACTGTGTGAAGCCGGGAATCACGGGCTGGGCGCAGCTGTGCTACCCGTATGGTTCGTCGGAACACGATGCGCTGGAAAAGCTGCAGTACGACCTCTACTACGTGAAGAATCACAGCCTGATCTTCGACATCGTGATCCTGCTGCAGACCGCGGAAGTCATCCTGTGGCGCAAGGGCAGTCGCTGATGCCGGCAGCGCTGTTCCCTCATCGGGTGCTCGCGTGAGCAGTTTCGCCACGCTCGGCTACACGCTCGCGAGTGTCGGGTTCGCGGCGTTCGCACTGCTGCAGATGACCGTCTGGCGCAGCCGCACCCATGGGTCGCTCCTGTTGCCGACCGCGCTCGTCACGAGCGTATGGGCCGCCGTGCTCGCCCTGCAGGCGGCGCGCGGTGTCGTGCCTCTCAACGTGATCTTCGTCGCGGAAATTCTCCGCGATGGGATGTGGCTCACCTTCCTGATGCGGGTTCTTTATACGTTCGGCGCGCGCAGCGCACCCCGCTGGCTCGTGGTAGTGGTCTATGGATCGATTGGCGTGGTGCTGCTGGCCGGCCTGGTCCTCGGCGTCGCTCACGACCTGGCTGCCGCGGTCGAGTCCGCTGGAGCCGTGCTGATACCGGGCGCGCTCCTCCTGTCGCTGATCGGGTTCGTGCTGGTCGAGCAGGTCTACCGCAATACCCGCGCGAGCCACGAGTGGTCGATCAAGTTTCTGTGGATAGGCGCCGGCGCAATCATCGTTTACGACTTCTGCCTGTATTCGACTGCTTTGCTGTTCCGCGCGATTCCCGCGGCCATGTGGGACGCGCGCGGCGCGGCGAACGCACTCTGCCTGCTGCTCCTGTTTCTCGGCGTCTCGCGTACCACGAGTTGGGCGCCGCAGGTGTTCATGTCGCGCCGGCCGGCGCTGTACACGCTCAGTTTCATCGCAGCGGGCCTCTACATGCTCGCGATGGCGGTGGCCGGCTACTACGTCAGGGTGTTCGGCGGAACCTGGGGCGGGGCGGGGCAGCTCCTGTTCCTGTTCGGCGCCGTCCTCCTGCTGGTGATCGTGCTGTTCTCCGGCCAGGCACGCGCTCAGTTCAGGGTGTTTCTCGCCAAGCATTTCTCGCCGTACCGCTACGACTATCGCTCGGAGTGGCTGCGCATCACCAGGACCCTTGCCGAAGCCAGCGACTCGACCCTGGCTCAGCGCGTGGTGCGCGCGCTCGCCCAGGTGGTCCACAGCGACGCCGGTGGAATCTGGATCGCGAACGAAGACGGCATTTTTGTGCCCAGCGGCGGAGATCTTGCCGGGCCTGACAAACCTGTCGAGAGCGAGGGCAGCGAGTTCCTGAGATTCATCACGGAACGTGAATGGGTCACGGACCTGGATGCACGTCGGCGGCGGACTACGCGGGATCCTCCCGATCTGCCGGTGCCCGACTGGCTGGTGCAGGTCGAGCGAGCGTGGCTCGTGGTTCCGCTGCTGCAGCAGGAAAGGCTGGTTGCGTTCGTTGCAATCGCGCGCCCACTCGCGCCACTGGACCTGGGGTGGGAGGACCTCGACCTGTTGCGTACGGTCGGCCGCCAGGCAGCGAGCTACATCGCGCTCGAGCAGGCGGCCCGCAAACTCGCGCAGTCGCAGCAGTTCGAAGCCTATAATCGTTTCGCAGCGTTCATGATGCACGATCTGAAAAACCTCATAGCGCAGCAGACCCTGGTGGTCGAGAACGCCGCCCGCCATCGCGGCAACCCGCAATTCTTCGACGATGCCATCTCCACCGTCGAGAATTCGGTCAAGCGCATGAGTCGCCTGCTGGAGCAGTTGCGTCGCGGTGATGCTGTTGGACAGGCGCGCCGGGTCAACCTGTCGGACCTGTGCAGGGAAACGGTACGACGTTGCGGGGACCGGCAGCCGGCGCCGGTCTTGATTAGCAAGCCGCCCGATGTCGATGTGATCGTCAGTGCCGAGCGGCTCGCGCTGGTGCTCGAGCACGTGATACGCAATGCGCAAGACGCGACTCCACCCGACGGTTCGGTTCAGGTGGAACTGCGACGCACCGCCGAGCGCGCGGAAATCCAGGTTCTGGATAATGGGACGGGTATGGATGATGCCTTCATCCGGCAGCGGCTGTTCCGGCCGTTCAACACAACGAAAGGCAGTCAGGGGATGGGGATAGGTGCATTCCAGAC
>DASQOO010000131.1:0-9697 GCA_035644435.1 Steroidobacteraceae bacterium
CCTCACGCGCATCCTTCCCGGTGCCCTGGTGCTGCGCGAGGCTGAGCTGTCCTATCCCGCCAACTGTGAGACGCCAATCGCCGCGCGCCTGTTGCTCGTCGACTCGCTGGACACACCGATCCGCGTAGAGCTGGATTTCCGCCAGGTCGGACCCCAGAGCTGGGACATCGACATCGACACCGACGCAGGCCGCCTGTTGCTGTCGATGGGCGGGAGCGTCATGCGCATCAAAGACGACGTCACACCGTTGGTACAGACCACTGAGTACCCACTCCTCTACGCCCACTTCGCGACGCTCGTCCGCGCACGGCGTATCGACGTCGACCTGGCGCCCTTCCAACTCGTCGCTGACGCCCTCTTGTGCGGGCGCCACGTGAGCGTGGAGCGCTTCGACGAATAGCTCGAACCTGCAAGAGGAACCGGCAAGCCTTCCGGTGGTCGACAGACGATGGGCGAGTACCAGCACCAAGAATCCGGCGTACGATGACCTCATGTACGTCGAACCGCTCATCGGTTCGCAAACGGTGACCACCCTGACGATCGCGAGCGTTCGCTAAGGACCCAGGCCGCGCATGCAAGATTCCCAAGCGGACGCCCTGGTGGTCTTCGGTATCACTGGCGACCTCGCGTACAAGAAGATCATCCCGGCGGTCGAGAACCTGGTGCGACGCGGGCGGCTCACGGGTCCGGTGCTTGGCGTCGCCCGTGAGGCGTGGACGAAGGAGCGCCTGGAAGAACGCATGGCGGCGAGCCTGCGCGAGCATGGCGACGGAGTGGACCCGCAAGCCCTTGCCGCGCTGTTCGCGAATCTGAAGTACGTCACGGGCGACTATCGTGATGACGACACGTTTCGCGAGCTGAAGGATGCTCTGGGCAATGCGCGCGCCCCGCTGCATTACCTGGCGATTCCGCCCAGCCTGTTCGGCGACGTGGTGACGAAACTGGGTGCCGCGGGCGCAGCGCGTGGCGCGCGCGTGGTGGTCGAAAAGCCCCTCGGTCGCGACCTCAAGAGTGCGCGGGCGCTCAACCGCACGCTCGCGCAGGTGTTCGATGAGGCGCAGATCTATCGCATCGATCATTTCCTCGGCAAGGAGCCGGTGCAGAACCTGCTCTATTTTCGCTTCGCCAATGCTTTCCTGGAGCCGCTGTGGAACCGCGAGCACGTCGCGAGCGTACAACTCACGATGGCGGAATCCTTCGGCATCGAGGGCCGCGGAAAGCTGTACGAGGAGCTGGGAGCGATCCGCGACGTGGTGCAGAACCACCTGCTGCAGATCGTCAGCCTGCTCGCGATGGAACCGCCGACCAGTTATGCGAGCGACGCCCTGCGCGACGAGAAGGTGAAGGTACTCGAGGCCGTGTTACCGCTCGATGCCGGCGATGTGGTGCGCGGCCAGTACGCGGGCTATCGCGACGAACCGGACGTCGGCTCCAGCTCCCGCGTCGAGACCTACGCGGCCCTCAGGCTCGACATCGACTCACCGCGTTGGGCGGGCGTGCCATTCCTCATCCGCGCCGGCAAGCGCATGGCCGTCACGGCGACCGAAGTCATGGTGCGTCTGCGCACCTCGATGCATCCGCTGTTCGATGCCGCACCGAACGACGCCAACCACGTGCGTTTTCGCCTCGGGCCCGATCGCGTTGTGATCGGTCTTGGCGTGCGCACCAAGGTGCCCGGCGAAGAGATGCAGGGCCGCCCCGACGAGCTGCTCATGTGCGACCAGGAAACCGGCGCGGTTTCAGCCTACGAACGCCTCATCGGCGATGCACTGCGCGGCGAGGCCACTCTGTTCGCGCGCCAGGACTCGATCGAGGCAGCGTGGCGGATTGTCGGCGACGTCATCGATGAGCAGGACATCGCGCCGCTCCCGTATGCCGCCGGGAGTTGGGGACCGAAAGAGGCTGAAACGCTGGTCGAAGACGGTGCCGGCTGGCACGACCCGCTCGCGACAGCCGACTGTCGCTAAGGGCGCACGCTCGCGACGGCGGCACAGGCACCCAGGACCCTGGCAGTGACTCGCTGATAGAAGGTGAAGTTCTTGCCTCCGAGTTTGACGCTCAGCGTTCCGGTCATTTGCTGCTCGCCAATGCGCCACACTGCGCTGCCGGTCGTTCCATGTCCGCCCTCGCAAATCAAGGCGTATGAAACACTGTCCGCCTGCCGGTTTTCCTCGCCCAGCCTGCAGCCCTTGAGCGCGGCGTGACTCAGCACCGGGAATGTCGAGGCAGTTGCAAGGTCGGCATACGCGAGACAGCGCTTCGCGTGCGTGGTCGCGTAACGAAGGTTCTCCTCGAGATGCGGCATCGCCGTGACCGTCGTGACCTCATAGAAGCGCGGCGGCAAGGCGCTCGAGGCGGCCGCAAGTGAACACGCGAGAACGATCGGGATAGGCACGGCCGTCTCCTGCTGCACAGTCAAGCGCGGTCGAGAATACGCTTCCGCAGCGGTCGCGACTCTCCGATTCTTGCGACCGAACCTGCCTTGTCGAGATATGGAAACTAACCCGCAGCTGTCGCGGAGCCTCGCTTCGGCCGACGGACGGCTCTGACCTTCCCGCTCTTTCCTCCGCCGCAGAAGAACCGGTCGCTGCCATCAGATTCGAGCCCCGAAACGCCTACGCCGGGCGGCATCTCGAGCTTCTCCAGGACCTCTCCGGTTCGAGGATCGATTCGCCTCAACTCGCTCTCGTCGCCTTCCCAGGTGCCGTGCCAAAGCTCTCCGTCGACCCAGGTGACCCCGGTGACGAAGCGGTTGGACTCGATCGTGCGAAGAATCGCCCCGGTCTGAGGATCGATCTGATGGATCTTCCGGTCCCGGTACTGCCCCACCCAGAGCGTCCCTTCGGCCCACGTGAGCCCCGAGTCACCGCCGCCGCCGGGCGCCGGGATCGTGGCGAGCACCTGACCGGTCTTTGGATCGATCTTCTGGATGCGACTCTCGGAGATCTGGAACAGATGCTCGCCGTCGAAGGCTGTCCCGGCATGCGCGGCAACATCGATCGAGCGCAGCGTCTTGCCGCTCGCAGGATCGAAGGCGCTCAGCGTGTCTCCAGTCGCAATCCATACGTTACGACCGTCGTACGTGACTCCATGCACGTGCTCGGCACCCTGGAAGGGCCCGTACTCACGAACAATTTCGGCGCTTGATCTACGCATGTTCCACCTGGGTCAATTAGCTCAGTTCCATCCTAGTCAATCGGCAGAGGAGCCGGGAGTAACAAGATCGTCGTGAATCCCGGCAGGGGCGGGGTCAACCAACGACGAGCTCGCCCGTGACCGAACGATTGCACCTTGCCTGCTGCCGCGAGCGAGTCGAGCGCCCGCTGCACGGTGCGCTGGCTCGTTCCAAGTGCAAGCGCAAGGGCGGAGCTCGACCACGATACACCGTCGGCGAGGAAGCCGAGCATCGCCGCATGCTCCTCTTCGACAGGCCGCGCCAGCACGACGACCTCGCGCGCGCGGCGCGGCGCCAGCGCAAAACCTCGCTGCGTCGCGCGCAAGTCGGCCAGCGTCCGAAGCATCCTGCGAAGCCGCCCGATTTCGACTCGCAACCGCGCGCGCAGCGATTCATCGGCGCGCTTCAATCCGAATGCGCGCGCGACGAGCGTGTCCCTCGGTACATCTCCCGGCCACGCTTCACCGAGCGCGCGTGCGAGCGCGAACAATACCGGACGCCTTGCGAGCGAGACCACCGTGCGTGCGCCACGCACGACATGACGGCACGCGTCCACGATGAATGCTTTCGACGCCAGTAAAGCTTCAACCTCCTCGAGTAAGAGGAGTCGCTCCCCGCCAGGCGCAATCAGGCGCGCAGCGGGCGTGTTCAGGACCAGGACGGCGCTTTCGACCTCCGCCGTCAGCGCAGGGATGCGCGCGTGGCGCGCTGCGAGTTCGGCCTGGGCGAGCGCGGCGCGCGCCGCCGTCGTTCGCAGACGTCGCATCGCGATCCCCGCAACGACCAGCTCGTGGGCGGCCCTCAAGGCGGGCGGGAAGAGGGCGGGATCGAGCTTGGCGAGCGCACGCTCGGCCTCGTCGATGCGCCCGATCAGGAGCAGGCGCCGGACCGCAAGATACTGCGCGTGCGCGGCGTTCACCCGGTCGCCGTGCGCTGCGAGCGTCGCCCGCGCCGCATCGAGCGCCTTCGCAGGCCAGGTGAGATCACGCGAGGCGAGCGCGATCTCGGCTTCGGCCACGACACACCTCGCACGGGCCACGGCCTCTTTCGGACCGAAGGCACGCGCGGCACTTCGCAGGAGCGCCTTCGCCCGAACCAGATCGCCGAGCTGCGCCATCGCGATGCCTCGAAGTGCGAGAGCCGGCGCGTCGTCGCGCAAGGCGATCCGCTTCAATGCGCCGAGGGGGTCACCCGCTGCCAGGGCACGCGCCGCAGCAGTGATCAGCGAGTCCATCGGAATCCCGTCACACTTGTCACTCTCGCCGTTCGATAATCCGGTACTAATCTAGCTCACTACCAACGACCACCCGGTCCTTGCAACACCTAGTCAGGAGATAGAGCGATGACGAAGCACATGACCGGAACACATAAGGAGTGGCTTGCCGCGCGGGTCGAGCTGCTCAAGGCGGAGAAGGATCTCACACGGCGCAGCGACGAGCTGGCGCGGCGGCGCCAGGCGCTGCCGTGGGTTCGGATCGACAAAGAGTATCGATTCGAGACCGACGAGGGGAGCGCCTCGCTGCAAGACCTCTTCCGAGGCCGTTCGCAGCTCCTCGTCTATCACTACATGTTCGGGCCCGATTACAAGGCGGGGTGTGCAACCTGCTCGACGATCGCCGACGGGTTCAATGGCTTCGCCATCCACCTCGCGAACCACGACGTCATGCTTTCGGCTGTGTCGCGGGTGCCGCTCGCGAAGCTGCAGGCGTACAAGCGACGGATGGGGTGGACGTTCCCCTGGGCATCCTCGTTCGGCGGCGACTTCAACGCCGACTTCAACGTCTCGTTCACCGAGGAGGAACAGCGCCAGGGGACCATCGAGTACAACTACGAACGCAGCGGCCACGCGATGGACGCGACGACGGCGGTCCCGCAGCCGGTCTCCAGGAACGCGGCCATGGCCGGAACCGACGTGGCCACGTACACGCGCGAGAGGCCCGGCATGAGCGCGTTCGCGCTCGAGGACGGCATCGTCTACCACACCTATTCCACTTATGCGCGCGGGCTGGACGGGCTCTGGGGCATGTACCAGTGGCTTGACCGCGCCCCCAAGGGGCGCAACGAGACAGGCGTCTGGTGGCTCCGCCACGACGAATACGAGAAGGGTTGAGTAAACTCGGGCAGAAGTCCCATTGGAAACACTTCGAGGCTAGACTGCAGTCGTTCAGCGCCGCTCCACGACCGACGCCAGCCGGCGGACGCCCTCCGCAACCGCACTGTCGCGCAGAACCCCATAGCCGAGGATGAGCGAGGGCGGCAATCTCGTCCGACCGCGATACTCCTGTGTGCCGGTGACGTTCACGGAGAGCTTCCTGGCTGCGGCGACGACCTCACTCTCGTCCGCACCGGATGGCAGCTCCAGCATGAGATGCAGCCCGGCGGCGATCCCGAATACGCGCCGCTTCGGCAGATGGTTGCGCAACGCCGTTACCAGCGTGTCCCGTCGGCCGCGATAAATCCGGCGCATGCGGCGCAGGTGCCGATCCAACTCGCCGCGCTCGATGAAATCCGCGAACGCGAGCTGTTCCAGGCTCGCCGAGCCGCGGTCCTCGCGCTTCTTGACGCGCGCGAACTCCTCCACGAGCCCCTCCGGGGTCACGACCCAACCGAGGCGCAATGCCGGCGCCAGCGTCTTGCTGGCGGAGCCGATGTACACGACCCTTTCGGGAGCGATGCCCTGCAGCGCTCCGATGGGTTCGCGGTCGTAACGGAACTCTGCGTCGTAGTCGTCTTCGATGATGAATGCCTGCTTGCGGGTCGCCCAGTCGAGGAGCGCCGCGCGCCGCTCCGGCGACATCACCGCACCGGTCGGATACTGGTGCGCCGGGGTGACCAGGACTGCCCGCGCAGCGGATTTTTCCAGCCGTTCCACGATCAGGCCATCTTCGTCGACCGGCACGGGAACGCACTTCAGGCCGGCATCGCGAACCGCCTCACGTTGCTCCTCGTGCGATGGGTCTTCGGTCGCGACCGCCTCGATGCCGAGCCGGCGCAGGACGGTGCAGGTCAGCCTGAATCCCTGTGTAAATCCGTTGCAGACCAGCATGCGATCCGGGTGCGCGGAAGTGCCACGCGCTCGATTGGTGTATGCCGATAGCGCGCTGCGAGCGGCGCTCGTGCCAAGCGGGTCCGGGTAACCCATGGTTCCGGCTGCGGCGGTCGCCAGCACCTTGCGCAGCGACTTGTGCCAGGCACGGCGTGGGAATGTCGACGTGTCAGGTACGGCAGGTCGAAAGTCGTACCGTATCGGCACGGCCGCGGATTGAGGGGCCGGCTTTGCAGATCTCTGCGGCTCGGCGCGCTCGGTGATCACTCGCCCCTCGGCGACAGAGGTCGCCGACCCCTGCCGCGCGATGAGATAGCCCTCCGCCAGCAACTGTTCATACGCATCGACGACGATACCGCGCGAAAGCCCAAGGTCAGCGGCAAGTGCGCGCGTCGATGGCAAAGGCGCGCCCGCCTCGAGGCGCCCGGCGCGGATCGCGGCGCGTAGTTCTTGTTCGAGCTGCGCGCGCAGCGGCTCGCTCGCGTCGCGGTCGACCCGCAGCAGGAGCTCCGGAGCCGAGGCTTTGCGCCCCGAACTGGTACCCTCTTTGTTCATGGAACTGGCTCTGTTTTAGAGACCAGTAAAGGATACGCTGTGCGCCAGGTAGAGGAAAGATTCACTTAACCCGGAATCAAGTATTGCGTTTGATGAAGTGGCCCGATCGGCCGAAAGTGCACACACCGGAAATTGGATGAGGCACTGAGGTTTTCGAGGACAGAACTGACTGGAGATGACCATGAATACGCACACGATCCGCAAACTCGCATTCACAACCGTCCTGGCGACGGCAGCCCTGATGGCATCGGCCTCGCAGGCGAGCGAGGAGTGCGTGCGCGAGACGGGCGCGTATGCGAGCGAAGAGAACTACGTGGCGGTGCTCGGGCACATGTACGTCACTGCCTCGCGCGCCACACGTGTCGCGGACCTCGGCGCCCTGGTCGTGACCGCGCGGCGCAACGCCGACAGCAGGGTGGCGAGCCTCGGCGCCATGACGGTCAGCGCCAAGCGCGAGACGGGCGCGATGGTTGCAGACCTTGGGTCGCTGACCGTAAGCGCGCGCCGCGACGGCACGCTGCTGGCGGAGCTTGGCTCGATGACGGTAACCGCGGTCTCGATGGGCGCAGTTACTGTCGCCGCTCACACTGCCGATCACTCCTGGGACTAGACCACAGCCTCGAGCCTGCCGGTTCGCGCCGGCAGGTACACATGCTGATAGCGTGCGCAGTCATCGTATTCGCCACCGCGCTGGCGTCCGACAATCTGCGCTATTCGCGAGCCATGAGTATCGAAAGGCACGTCAATCCACCCTCCGCGCGATGAAACTCGCTGAGATCGAGGACACGCGGCCTGAAACCACGGGCTTCAATTCGGTTCACCGTCCGCGGATAGCTCGACGACAACAGCAAGTGTGTGCCCACAGGCAGCGCGCTCGCTCCCATCGGCTCCCGAGCGTCCACCTCTATCTGGTCAAACCTGGCGAACGCCTCGGGCGGAGCCCAATCCGGATTGATCACGACCGTGTCGTTGCCGAGATAGTTAACCGCTGTCTTCAGGTGCAGGCACCCGGAGAGTGGCACCGGCACGACCTCATGGTCGTGCTCGCGCAGGCGCCTGCTGAGGAAATCGATCGCCGCCTGGTTGGTGCGCGCGGTGCGACCGACGTAGACGGTCCGCCCAACCGTCAGGATGTCGCCGCCATCGAAGGTAGCCGGCGCATGCGTGTATTCAAGCTGGCAATAGCGCTTCAGGACATCTGCGACGCGCGGCGTTTCCGCGCGGCGTGATTCAGCGCCCGAACGTGCGATGACTGCGAGCGATCCAAGCACCAGCGCAGTGTCCTCGATGAACACCGAGTCGGGCAGCTCCGGAGCCGGCGGCACCTCGACGATTTCTGCGCCGGCAGCGCGCAAGGCGTCGACATAGCGCGCGTGCTGTTCCAGGGCCAAAGCGAAATCGATCGGCTCGCGATCGATGTGCGTGCGTACGCCCTGTTGCAGGGAGGGAGTCGGAGGGCGTACCAGGGCCAGGAGGTTCATGCGTCAGGCGTTCGAACCGCAGGTCACTCGAAAAACGCGAAAGTGCGGACCTCGATGCTGTGCCGCGGCTTCGCGTTCGGAAACGTCGTGTCGTGAAACGCGGTGTGGGGCACGCGCAGGGCCTTGCTGCGATCGCTGTCGTGGAACTTGAGCAGCACGACTTCCTCGCGCGTCATGTTGGAGAAGTACCACCAGCGATGATTGGGCCGGTGGTGGAAGATCGCGGCGGCAATAGGCATCTGTTCACTCGGCATCTCAGCCAGCATGGTTTGCTCGTCGGGTATCTCGTCGACGATATGCATGGTATTGGGCACGCCTTCGTTGGTCGCAACGCTGCGCGCATCGCACAGCGCCACGGGCCAATCCTGCGGTGGCTCCGAAAACGCGCGCCACAGGCTCGAAGCGATGAAGCGCGAGAAGCCCTTGCCATCGGGGAAAGCCTTGGCGTAGATCTGCGGCGCAACGAATTCAGCCCACTGCGGCGTGAAATCAACGTGCGCCTCGCTGGCAGGCGGCTGCACGCCACCCTGATGCGTGTACCCAGCCGCCTGATGCTGATGCTTCGACAGATCGCCAGAGGTGCGGACCATCCAGCCCCGCGAAACGACGCGCGTGGCACCTGTCAGCGCCTTGACAGTCTCCTCGACTTCGCCGGGATAGATACGATTGACCTCGTCCTTGTCGAAGAAGTCCTTTATCGAGCTGCCGCGCTCAGCAAGGACGAAGCCGTGCACATCGAGGTTGAAGTGGTCCTTGATGGCACGGCCATCGCGGATCGAAACGCGGTGCGTTTCGTACTTGCCTGTATTGCGTTCGACACCGGGGGCGACGAAGCGCCGGTTTATCAGCGATCCAGGCGCGACATAGCTGATCGTCGCCTCCACTGCTCTGACACCACCTTCGTCCGCCACGCTGCACTCCCTAAGGGCAATATCGGCAACATGCTACCGGGAAGTGCGGAAGTCTACCCCCGCCGAGACCCCTCACAGCAGCTTGAGGATCACGATCGAGAGCAGCGCGAGATAAACCGTCTCGCCCACCATCAGCAGCACCGGGCGCAGGCCCATCGTCACCATGTCCTTGAGCGATGTCTTGATGCCTAAAGCCGCGACCGCGGCGATCAGGCACAGCTGCGCGAAGTGCTGCAACCAGACCTTCGGCACCGCCGGCAGCGTGACGACGCTGTTCAGAACGATGAGCCCCGCGAACACGGCCAGGAACCACGGCACGAGCGGTGGCCGCTGCACGGCGGGATCGCGCATGCCGCGCGTGTGCAGCATCACGGTGAGCGCCATCACCACCGGCAGCAGCATGGTGACGCGCAGCAGCTTCGTGAATGTCGCCGCATCGCCCGCGGCTGGCGAAATCGAATATCCTGCGCCGACCACCTGTGCGACGTCGTGGATCGTGGCACCAATGAAGAGTCCCGCGTGCCGGGAG
>DASQOO010000132.1:0-2618 GCA_035644435.1 Steroidobacteraceae bacterium
CGCCACCAAGGTGCAGGGCCTGATCCTCAGTCATGGCCACTTCGACCACTACGGCCCGCTGATCGGGTTCCTGCAAAAGTACCGCGACAAGCTTCCGGCCGAACTCACGCTCTACGTCGGCGGCGAGGACAATTTCTGCGCACGGAAAGCCGCCAGAGGCGCCCCCGGACAGTTCAGCGACGCGGGCGTGCTCGACCGCCGCGAGCTGGAGGCGCTGAGGGTGAAGGTGGTTTCGTGCGAGCAGCCCACGGTCATCATGGGCCATGCCTTTACCACCGGTGCCATCGGCCGGCGCAGTTTCGAGCGAGTGCTGCCGACCTCCCTGATCGAGTACGGCGTCAAAAACGGCGTCGGGTGCAACATGCCCGCCCTGAACGCCAAGACGGAAGGCAAGCCCGTGGCCGACGAGCACTACAACGAGCACGCTACCTGCTTCAACGTCAAGGATCGCGGCTTGGTGGTGATCACCTCCTGCGGCCACGCGGGTGTCGTCAACTCCGTGCGGCAGGCGATGGAGGCGTCCGGCGTCAGCAAGGTGCACGCCGTGATGGGTGGCATGCACCTGTTTCCTGCGGACGAAGAGTACCTGCGGCGCTCGGTTGCGGAGCTGAAGACGCTCAATCCGGATGTCGTCATCCCAATGCATTGCTCGGGTCCTGGTTTTGTCACTGCAATGCGCGAACAGATGCCCGACCGCCTGATCACGTCCACTACCGGCACTGAGTACCTGTTCGGAGCGTAAGTGGTCGTCCCAGCTGCACTGAGCAGCTGGCGCTCGCTTGCCTTGCTCACCGCCGTCCTGATCGGAGGCGGAGCGGCATTTATCCATCCTGACGACAAGCCGGCTGAAGATGCCAGGCGCGCGGATGCGGCGCGCCTCATGAACGACTTGATGTCAGGCAAAGCCCTTGTGGGCGGACCGTTCACGCTCGAAGACCAGTACGGAAAAAGAAGAAGCCTCGCCGATTTCCGGGGCAAGCCGGTTCTGCTCTACTTCGGCTACACCTTCTGTCCGGACGTCTGTCCCACCGATCTCGCCGCTATGGCGCAGGCGATCCGTACGTTGGACGCGGCAGGCAAAGTGCTGCAGCCGATCTTCGTTACGCTCGATCCGGAGCGCGACACGCGTGAGATCCTGCGCAACTACGCGGCCGCGTTTCATCCCCGCTTTGTCGCCTTGCGCGGCAGCGAGGAGGAGGTTCGTCGCGTGGCCACTGCGTACAAGATCTACTTCGAGAAAGTGCGGCCGCCGGGATCGAGCGTCTACCTCATCGATCACATGGCGTTCGTGTTCCTGCTCGACCGCGACGGCAGATACGTCGCCTTCTTCCCGCCCGGCACGACCGCCGAGCGCATGGCGGTCATGGTTGGCGAGGCGCTGGCGCATTCAGGCTAAGGTCAACGCCGCCGCGATCCGCGGCGTTGTTCGGTGTGCCATGCCGCGCCTTGCCTGCCCCGAAGAAGCCCACGGCACGCTGCACGTCGTGCAGCGTGGACGCGCCCGCTCGGCTTGTTTCTCCAGCACGCGCGATCGCGCCGCCTATCTCGACGCACTGCGTCGATGCGCAGAGGGCGAGAAATGCGCCGTTCACGCCTACGCCTTGATGGGCAACCACGTGCATCTGCTCTTCACACCGGCGCGCGCAGCGGGCGCGGCGCGCCTGATGCCGGCGATCGTCGAACGCTATGCGCGCCACGTCGCGGCGGCTTACGGTCACACGGACCCGGTGTGGGAGGAAGGCTACGACGCGTCGCCGGTGCACGCGCGGCGGCACCTGCTCGCGTGCATGCGCTATATCGAGGAGAACCCGGTGCGCGCGGGACTCGCCGCACATCCGGGTGCATATCCCTGGTCGAGCTATCGCACCAACGCGCTCGGCGAGGACGACGCGCTCGTCACGCCGCACGCGCATTATTGTTCGCTCGCGCGCTCGCCCGATGCGCGCCGTGCGGCCTACGCGGCGCTGTTCGCGCGGGCGGGTGACGGAGTCACTCCAGCTTCACGCCGGCCGTCTTTATCACTTTCGCCCAGAGCTCGTAGTCGCTCTTGATCCGCGCGGAAGGTTTCTTTGGTGCTGTCGTCAATCACTGGCACAGCTTCAGTTCGGCGGCAAGTTCTGACGGCCTTACGATGCGAATAGTCGGACACCGAACATGTAGAGCATCGCGCCGGTCCAGAAAATCTGGGTCGAGCGTGACAAAGCGATCGCACTTGTTCTCGACGGCATACATCAGGTGTCTGGCATCCGAGTCATCACGCAGGCCCATGGCCTTCAGGTCTGCGAAGAGTGCCTCGTCAACGATGTCACTGGTCCTGGGCGAGACCACCATCGTTTGACCAAATGGACCGTAGAAGTGGTTGAAGCCAGCCAGTTTAACGTCTGACGCCACCACAGATACATCGCTACGAGCTGCCTCAAGCGCAGCCCGCTTTACGGGGTCTTTGGTTCGGTCCTGTTCCCGCCAAGACTCCCGAGATGTAACCCTTTTCAGAATACCGTTGGAATGGGCTGTCTCGATGAGTCTCATTGCTTCCCTCTCGGCCAGGGGCTCCAGGTCCTGAAGAACGCGACCGGAGGCTGCGACATTGTCCAAGTACACTCGCGGGATGTTCATTG
>DASQOO010000133.1:0-25971 GCA_035644435.1 Steroidobacteraceae bacterium
TGGTCGCGATCGGTATCGCACCCGAGATCGTGCCCAAGTCGCAGGGCTTCGTGTACGCGATCTGCTGCGGGCTGCCCGCGATCATGGCGTTCCTGGCGCTGCGCTTCGTGAGCGAAGGTATCGGCTGGACCCGGCCGATCATGTTCACGGCGATCGTGGGACTGGCGAGCAACGTCATCGGCTGCTACGTCTTCATGTACGGCAAGCTCGGTATGCCGGCACTCGGTGCGGTCGGAACGGGTGTCTCCAATGCGCTCGTCATGTGGATCATGTTCGCGGTGATGCTCCGGTACGTGCGCCGGCATCGCGTCTACCGCCCGCTCGGACTGTTCACCCAGTTCGACTGGCCGCGGCCCAAGGTGCTGGGCGAAATCCTTACGCTCGGGTTGCCGATCGGCGGTGCCGTGCTTTCCGAAGGCGCGTTGTTCGTGGCGGCAGCCTTCATCATGGGCACGATGGGGGCGACCGTCGTGGCTGCCCACCAGATCGCACTCAACTACGCCGCGCTGATGTTCATGATTCCGCTCTCGCTCCATTCGGCGACCACGATCCATGTTGGCCACGCGCTGGGTCGCGGGGACATCGTGCGCGGACGCTTCGCGGGCTTTACCGGCATCGCGATGTGTGGTGGCTTCATGGCTTGCTCGGCGCTCGTGATCCTGTTCCTCGGACCCCGGATCGCGGCGCTCTATACCGCAGATCCCGCGGTCCGTACTTTGGCCGCCGGCCTGTTGCTCATGGCGGCTATCTTCCAGATCTCCGATGGCCTGCAGGTCGGCGGGGCCGGGGCGCTGCGCGGCTTCAAGGACGCTCGTGTACCGATGCTCCTCAACCTGCTGGCGTATTGGGGTGTCGGGTTTCCGCTCGCGTACGGCCTGGGCGTCGTCGCGGACCTCGGGCCGAGATCGGTGTGGGTCGGCCTGATCGCGGGCCTGACGGTGTGCGCATTGCTGCTCAACCTGCGCTACTACTGGATTTCCGGGCGCGCGGTGCGCGAAGCTGCGCGACCTTGAACCGCAAACAGGGAAATCACTTGAGCTTACGAGAGCGAACCGCGCTGGGCGCGACACTGTTGTGCGCGGGGCTGGTGCCGGCGGGAGTCGCCTTGCCGGCGACGCCGACGCCGGACCAACAACTGCACGACCTGGTCGAAAACTATTTCGAGGCAGGCCTGCTGCTCGATCCCGTGTTCGCCACGCAGATCGGCGACAACCGCTACAACGATCGATACCCGAACGACATTGGCCCGGAATGGATCGCCGCTGCACGTGATCTCGAGGAAAGTTCCCTCAAATCGCTCGACGCCATCGACGCCCACGCGCTTTCAGAGAGTGGTCGCCTGACCTTCGAAGTCTTCAAGTACGGCCGTACGCAGGCGTTGCGGGGCTTCCGGTTTCCGCGCGAGCTCCTGCCGATCGACCAGTTCAGCAACCCGGTCGGCGACTTTGTCGTCCTCGGTTCAGGCACCGGCGCCCAGCCGTTCAAGACGCGCAAGGACTACGAGGATTTCATTCAGCGCATGGCCGGCTTCGAAGTATGGGTGAACCAGGCGATCACGAACCTGCGCGAAGGCGTGCGGCGTGGCGTGGTGCAGCCGCGTCCGCTCATGGAACAGCTGCTGCCGCAGCTCACGGCGTTGGTGCCGGCCCGCACCGAGGACAGCATTCTCTACGGACCGTTGAAGTCATTGCCCAAGGACCTGGACGAGGGTGCGCGCGCGCAACTGCGAAAGGACTACAGTGTCGCCGTCGCGCGTTGCACCGAGGCGATACGTCGGCTGGCCGACTACGTGCAACACGACTATTTGACTAAGACCCGCGCCTCTGTCGCCTGGATCGCACTACCTGACGGGGACGCGTGGTACGCGTACCGCATCGCGCGCTTCACCACCACCCAGATGCGCGCAGCCGAGATCCATGACCTCGGACTGAAGGAAGTCGCGCGCATCGAAAACGAGATGAACGACGTGCGCCGGCAAGTGGGATTTGACGGCGACCTGCATGCTTTCTTCCGCTACGTGCAGAACGATCCGCGTTTCTACTTCACCAATCCCGACGACCTGCTGGCCGGCTATCGCGCCCTGAAGCTCAGGATCGACGCACTGCTGCCGAAGATGTTCGCCGACTTTCCCAAGGCCGACTACGAGATTCGCGCGGTCGAGCCCTTTCGGGCCAAGTCTTCGGCTGGTGCTTTCTACCAACGGCCCTCGGCCGACGGTTCGCGGCCCGGCATTTTCTACGTGAACACTTTCGATCTGAAGGCGTGCCCGAAATTCGGCATGGAAACGCTCTCTCTGCACGAAGCCTCACCGGGCCATCACTTCCAGCTGTCGATCCAGCAGGAGCTCACGGACCTGCCGCGCTTTCGGCGCTTCGAGTTCTACGTCGCATACGCGGAAGGGTGGGCGCTGTATGCGGAATCAATCGGCAAGGAGCTGGGACTGTTCACCGATCCGTACCAGTACTACGGACGCCTGAACGACGAAATGCTGCGCGCGATGCGCCTGGTGGTCGACACCGGGCTGCACTCCAGGGGTTGGAGTCGCGAGCAGGCGATCCGCTACATGCTCGATCACTCATCGATGGCCGAGAGCGATGCCACCGCGGAAGTGGAGCGCTACATCGCCTATCCGGCGCAGGCGCTGGGCTACAAGGTCGGGCAACTGCGCATCAGCGCGATGCGCGCGCGCGCCGAGGCGGCACTCGGCGCGAAATTCGACCTCAAGGCATTCCACAGCGTCATCCTGCGCGACGGGGCGTTGCCCATGGACGTGCTCGACGCCAAGGTCGATCGCTGGATTGAACAAACGAGGTCAGCTCAATGAACCAGGCTCGCGGAATTTTTTACACACTGGTGTTCGGCGCGCTGGCCCTGTCCGCCGGCGGATCCGCGGCGCTGGCCGGGACGCAGGCGGCGCCCTCGACTCAATCGGCCGACGAACAACTCCGCCAGGTCGCGGAGGACTATTGGGAGGAATACCTCAAGCTCAATCCAATCGCCGCCACGATCTACGGCGACAACCGCTACAACGATCGCCTCGAGAACAGTATCGGTCAGCGATACCTCGCCGATACGCTAGCGCTCGAGAAGGGTTACCTTGAAAAGTTGAGCGCGATAGATCCGAACAAGCTCTCCTCGGAGTCGCGCCTCTCGTACGAGATCTTCAAGTTCGACCGGGAAGACACGATCGAAGGTCTGCACTTTCCCTCCGAGCTGATTCCGGTCAACCAGTTCTTCGGCCTTCCGAACCTCTTTGCGCAGCTCGGATCCGCCAACGGCCTGCAGCCCTTCGCGACGGTGAAGGATTACGAGAACTGGCTGAAGCGCATCGACGGCTTCGTGGTGTGGGTGAACCAGGCGATCGACAACATGCGCTCGGGTTCGGAGCGCGGCGTCGTGCAACCCCGGGTGGTCATGGAACGCGTGCTGCCGCAGCTCGAGGCGCTCGCGATCACCGATCCGGCCAAGAGCGTCTTCTATCGGCCGGTGATGAACTTGCCCGCAAGCTTCAGCCACGACGACAAGGCGCGCCTCACCGCGGCGTACAGCAAAGCGATCAATGAGAAAATCGTTCCGGCTTATCGCCGGCTGCACGATTTCATTCGCGACGAGTACCTGCCGAAAACACGCGCCACCGTCGGTCTCAATGCGCTGCCCCAGGGCGATCGCTGGTACGCGTACCTGGTCAAGTCACAGACCACGACCTCGAAAAGTCCCGCCGAGATCCACGAGATCGGGCTCAAGGAAGTCGCGCGCATTCGCGGCGAGATGGAAAAGGTGATTCAGCAGGTCGGCTTCAAGGGCGACACTCCGGCCTTCTTCGCCTACCTGCGCAGCGAGCCGCGCTTCTACTACACCTCGCCGGACGACCTGCTGAACGGCTATCGCGGCCTCAAGGACAAGGTGTCGGCCGAAATCCCGCGGTTGTTCTCAATCCAGCCCAAGGCCGACTTCGAGATCCAGCCGGTCGAAGAGTTTCGGGCGAAATCAGCCGCCGGCGCTCAGTATCGGCGGGCGACGCCGGACGGCTCACGGCCCGGCGTCTTCTACGTGAACACCTACGACCTCAAGTCGCGGCCGAAGTACTCGATGCAGTCCATCTTCCTGCACGAGGCGATTCCCGGGCATCACTTCCAGATCTCGATCCAGCAGGAGCTCACGGATCTGCCGCGCTTTCGCCGTTTCGGCGGCTTCACGGCTTTTGCCGAAGGCTGGGGGCTGTATTCGGAGTCGCTGGGCAAGGAACTGGGCCAGTACACCGATCCGTACGACTATTTCGGTGCCCTCGGCGCGGAAATCTTCCGCGCTGTCCGGCTGGTCCTCGACACGGGGCTGCACTCCAAGGGCTGGACGCGCGAGCAGGCGATCGAATACATGACCGCGAACACTCCCAACGGTCCGAGTGATGCGATCGCGGAAGTGGAGCGCTACATCGCGGTTCCGGGCCAGGCTCTGGCGTACAAGATGGGTGAGCTCAAGATCAAGGAACTAAGGGCGCGCAGCGCGGCCAGGCTCGGCGCCAGGTTCGACGTGCGCGAATTTCACACGCAGATCCTGCAGGATGGCGCGCTGCCGCTCGATGTACTCGATGCCAAGGTGGATCGCTGGCTGGCCACCGCGCGCAAATAAACTGAGCGCTGCTCCCGGGGAGCCTGGGGCTACTTGACGTAGCCGTAACCCAGCGTGTCGATATCTTCGAGCTGCCCGTCGACGAACCGCAGCCGCCGCATCAGCTTGTTCGGGCCAAAGTTGTAGGTCCAGATCTCGACCGGCACTTCCACGAGCGAACCGGGCGCCGCGAGGAGCGGGCGTCCGTAGTACCAGACGATCGGCTGGCGCAGGATGTTGTGGACCTGGATGTCGGCCGGTTCGCCGCACTTGGCGCGCACGTCGTAACTTGAGTCCCCTTCGTGCACCAGCTTCTGTCCGCAATTGAAAGCGGCCGCCGGCAGGCTCACCAGGAGAAACAGGATCGCGACCGTGACTCGGAAGCGCATGGCAGGACTCTAGGCCAAGCGCGATGAATGTGCCATGAACCGGGTGCGCTTCGGGCGCGGGCGCCCAGCCGGCTCGACTCCACAATAAGTGGAGTCGATGAGGTACCGGCTGAGCCCCCTGGAGTGCCCGATCCTATCGCCATCCTTGTGGGCGGGCGTCCTTGCCCGTTAAGCACCTACCCACCAGGAATAGCGAAAAAAGCCCCGCAAAATTCTCAGCGCCAGTGAAAATTTGTGCGCGAAAGCACACAATCACTGTGCCCACCCCTGCGGCCGCAAACTGAAGCTCGCGAGGGCAACTGTGGCACCGGAACAACGAAAAGCATCGGAGCTGTATACGAAAAGCTTCGTCCGGACCTATAATTCGTGGCCGATTCCAAGAACGCGAGAGCCGCACTCATGAAGCGAAAGACCGAACTGCGCGCCGTGCGTCCGACCAACTCCGAATTGAACATCCTGCGTGCGCTATGGCGCTTGGGCCCGAGCACCGTTCGCGGCGTCCACGAGGAGCTGTCGCACGATGACCTTAATCTCGGCTACACCACTGTGCTCAAGTTCCTGCAGATCATGCTCGACAAGGGACTGGTCAAACGCGAGGACTCGCAGCGTGCACATGTCTATCGCCCGGCCGCCAGCCGCGAGCAGACACAGCGTCAGCTCACGCGCCTGCTGATCGACGGCGCCTTCGACGGTTCGCGCTCGCAGCTGGTGCTGCAGGCGCTCGCCGGCGCGGATGGCGTCAAGCCTGAAGAACTGGAGGAGATTCGCGCGCTCCTCGATCGATTGCAGGAGCGGCAGGACTGACAAGAGCGCCCTTGAGGCGGCCATCGGGATGAACGGAGGTATGCAATGAACGGGTTCGACTTGCCCACCCTCGCCACGCTGGTGGCGACGCTCGGCTGGACACTGTTGCATTTTCTCTGGCAGGGCGCGGTTGCAGGCGTCCTCTTTGGGCTGGCACTCGCGGTCACCGCGCGTGCGTCCGCCCCGACGCGCTACCGCGTGGCGCTCGGCTTTCTCGCGGTGCTGGCCGCGTGCCCGGCGATCACTTTCCTCTGGTTGAGCCCGGATCACGCTTCCGTCTCGACCGCCGTCACGGTGTTCGGCGCTCCGATCGCGACCGCGATGCTGGCTGCAGCGGCGGACACCGCCAATGACTGGCGCGCGCTGATCGATCCGTGGCTGCCCTGGGCGGTGCTGATCTGGGCCGCGGGCGTCACGTTCATGACCGGTCGACTGCTGGTCGAGTGGCGCGAAGTGCGCCGCCTGATCCGCCTCGACATCGAGCCCTTGTCCGCCGCATGGGAAGCGCGCGTGGCGCGATTGCGCGCCTCGTTGGGGGTGCAACGAGCGGTGAAGGTCCTGCAATCGGCGCGCGTGCACGTACCGTTGGTCGTGGGCTGGCTCAAGCCCGTCATTCTCGTACCCATCGGCGCACTCACCGGGCTGACGACCTCGCAGCTCGAGCTGATCCTGATGCACGAGCTCGCCCACGTGCGTCGCAACGATTACATCGTGAACCTGCTGCAGATCGTGGTCGAAACGCTGCTCTTCTATCACCCGGTGGTGCGCTGGGTGTCGCGCGTGATGCGCGAGGAACGCGAGAACTGCTGCGACGATCTGGTGGTGGTCAATTCCGGGGATGCGCTCGGCTACGCGCGCGCGCTCACCGAGCTAGCCGGCGCTCGCTCGCTGGCGCTGCAGACCAGCATCGGCAGCGATGGCGGGAAACTTCTGAGCCGCATCAAGCGCATCGTCGCCGCGCGCGAGCCGACTCGAGTGGCGACTCACTGGAGTGTTGGCGTGCTGCTGGCGGCCTTTGGCCTGAGCCTGAGCGGCTTGCTGCACCCGATGGCGGCTTCGACGTCGCGCGACGAGATGCCGGCACCAGCCGCCGCGAACACCGCCGGCAACGGGGAGATTTCGATCGCGCCGATAACCTCGGCCGAGATTCAGTTGCCAGCTCTCGAGACGATCGCCACGCCCGCAGCCGTCGCTGCGCAGCTGGCTACTGATTCGGCTGCCGCCCCATCCGCTTCGGGCAGCGCGGTGCCGCCGGATGAAGCGTCGTCGGCAAGCACCCCGGTCGCACCACGCGTGGCCGCTCCGGAGGGCCCCGGTGAGGCACCAGAAATTGCGCCGGCACCGGCTGCCGTCCCGGCCGAGGCAGGAACGGCTGTCGTTTCGCGACCCGATGCCGTTGCCCTGACTGCCAGCACTCAATCGCAGGCTTCGCCCGCGTCGGCCATCGAATCGGCTGCGCAAGGGGCGGGCCCGACGGTCGCGGCGCCAGCGCCCGCCGCACCGGCGATGCCGGCGGCCCGGGCGATCTGGCTGCAGCAGCCGGAGTTTCCGATTGCCGCGCGACTGAGCGGCATCGAAGGCTGGGTCACCGTGACCTACACGATCGATGACAAGGGGCGTGTCTTGGACGTCGGTATCGTCGATGCCAAGCCGAGCAAGGTGTTCGATTCCGCGGTTCGCAAGGCGGTTCGTACCTGGCGCTTCGAGCCGACCGTGGTCGACGGCCAGCCGGTGGCGCGCCGGATCACGCAGACCATCCAGTTCTCCCTGGATTACAAGATGATCTGCAGCGCCGACCCGTCGACCGGTACGCGGCTCGGTGACCGTTGCCGCACCAAGGACGAGATCGAACAGGAAAGCTCAGGTAACTGAGTTCACACGCCGCCGGCTGAAGCCGGCGGGCTGCGCGCCGCATGCCGGCGCCACGATGGCTCAAGAAAGCTGTCCAGGAGACGGTCTCCTAAAGGCAGTCGCGCCGTTTGACCACAGCGTACGAAATCAGCATCGTCATCCCCTCGTTTGCGGAGGACGCGACGCTCGTCGCGCTTCTCAAGAGGATTCGCGGCTGGCAGCGCAAGCCGCGCGAAGTCATCGTGGCTGATGGCTCGCAGAGCATCGACACCCGTCGACTGTGCGCCCGCTACGATGCTCTGTGGGTGCCGTCGGTACACGGCCGCGGCGTGCAACTGGCGAAGGGCGCCGCGCAGGCCCACGGCTCGGTGCTCTGGTTTCTGTATCCGGACGCGGAACCTCACCCCGAATCGCTGACCGCGATCGCCATCGCCATCGACAGCGGTGCGAGCGGCGGTTACTTCCGCTGGCGCTCCAACGGTATGCGGCATTGGCCCACAGCGCTGCTCGAGTTGGGCATTCAGTTGCGGAGCCATTGGGGAGTGCCTCATGGCGAACAGGGTCTGTTCGTGGAGCGCGAGGCCTTCGAGGTGTGCGGCGGTTTCGAGGCCGTACCGCTGTTCGAACAGGTCCGGCTGGTCAAGGCTCTGCGGCGCCAGGGGCGGTTCGATGCGTTGCAGCTGCCGATCGGCGTCTCTGAACTGCGCTGGCGACGACGCGGCTGGTGGCGCCAGGCGCTCGGCAATCGCTTGCTGGCCCTCGGCTACATCGCGGGTCTGTCTCCGGCCAGGCTGGCGCGCTGGTCAGGTCAGAGCGATGTCGAGGCGGGCAGCTAGGGCAGCTCTGCCTTAGAAGCTGCTCGTCGGGTAGGCGCGCTCGCCGTCAGCCTGCGGGTCGAGCCAGACCGCGCTGCGGCCGGATGCGTGAGAATCCGTAAACAAGATCGCTGCGTCGACCGACACATGCTCGCGCGAAGCGAGCACGTCCGCGCACGGCAGATGCTTGGCAAAGCGTCTGTGGCGCCGCGCTCGCCGTGCCGAGATTCGTTTGCTCTTCATAGGTCTCATCCTTCCGCCATCAGTTTGTCTTCGACTGGTGCAACGGCACTCGAGGCCACGGCGAGGGTCGCGTGCGCCTCGACACGATTGCGGCCGTTGCCCTTGGCGCGATAGAGCGCCGTATCCGCAGACTGGATCAGCTCTTCGGTCCCGTAGATGCGATCGAACATCGCCGTGGCGACGCCGGCGCTGATCGTGACCCGGTCGGCCACCGTTGAAACAGAATTGGGAACCGCCAAGCGCCAGATATTGCGGCGGAGCCGGTCGGCGAACAGCCACGCGCGGCGTGCGTCGATGCCCGGTAACACGATGGCGAATTCTTCGCCACCGTAGCGGGCGGCGAGGTCGCCCGCGCGGCGGAAGGTCTTCTCAACCGCCTGAGCCACCCGGCGCAGCGTGTCATCGCCGCGAGCGTGACCGTAGGTATCGTTGAAGCGCTTGAAGCCGTCGATATCGCACAGGATCAGCGACAGGGGATGGCGTTCGCGCAGGCAGCGGCGGACTTCGCGGGCCAGGACTTCGTCGAACTGCCGCCGGTTGGCGATGCCGGTCAGGCCGTCGATGCTGACCAGGCGCAGGAGCTGTGCATTCGCCTCCTGCAGCTGAATCCGGGTGGCATTGAGCTCCTGGTTGTTCGCTTGCAGCACGGCGGTGCGTTCCTTGACGCGTTCCTCGAGCTGCTCGCGGGCGTAGTTGAGCGCGATTTCCATGCGCTGGCGCTCGGCGAGCTCGTGCTGCAGGGCCTGGGTGCGTTTCGCGACCAGGGCGCGGAGCATGCGATTCCAGAGATAGAGGACGGCGAGCGAGAGCAGCACGATCGTGAAGCCGACGCCGGCGCCGACCCAGAATGTGGCGTTAGGACCGAGCATGTCGCGCAGTACCCCGGCGGACGCAGAACTGCTGAGTGCTGCGATCAACGCCACCGCCATCACTGATGCGGCAGCCCATTGCATTCGGCTCGTCAAGGTCCGAATCCCCTATCAGTTCTTACGTTGTGGGAGCGGCCACTGCGAGGGTGAGAATACCGAGCGCCATCGCAAGCGATTGCGGCAGCGATCACAAAACGCCCGTCGTCTTCGAGGCTATCTGACAGATATGTCAAAGCTTCCAGGATGGCTGGGAAGGCGGTCCCAACCCGCGGTCACGGCGGGCCAAACCGCTTGCCTTGACGCTTCAAAGCAGGCTCACCGACACTGCGGCCTCGCACCAGGGTGAAGGGACCTCAAATGACGGACAGCAGCGCGCCAGCGCCGCGCGAATTCACGACGTTTCGCGATTTCTATCCTTATTACCTCTCCGAGCACGGCAGTCGCGTCTCGCGCCGGCTGCACGTTGTCGGTACCGGCCTGGTGTTGCTGACGGTGCTGGTCGCAGTGGTGAGCCGAAGGGCTGAATGGCTGTGGCTCCTGCCCTTGCTGGGCTATGGCCCGGCGTGGATCGGGCATTTCTTCTTCGAAAAGAATCGGCCGGCGACGTTCCGCCATCCTTTCTACAGCCTGGCTGGTGATTTCGTGATGTTTCGCGACGTCATCCTGGGGCGAATCAGGTGCTGAAGGCTGCCGTTGACCGGCAGTTCGAGCAGCGCCTCGCCGGCCTGATCAACAGCGGTCAGAAGGACGTTCTGCAGCGTGGGCGCAAGGGCGTCGAACGCGAGTCGCTGCGTGTGCAACCGGATGGGCACCTCTCGCAGCGCCCGCATCCACGAGTCCTGGGTTCGGCGCTCACCAACGAGCACATCACGACCGACTATTCCGAAGCGCTCATCGAGCTCGTGACGCCGCCGTTCACCGAAAGCTGGGAGCTGCTGCAGTATCTGTGCGACATCCACCAGTTCGTGTACCGCCATCTCGATGACGAGTTGCTGTGGGCCACCAGCATGCCATGCGCGATCCGCAACGATGCCGAGATCCCGATCGCCCAATTTGGCCGTTCCAACGTCGGGCGCATGAAGACCGTGTATCGCGAGGGTCTGGGCCTGCGCTATGGACGCATGATGCAGGCGATCTCGGGCGTGCATTTCAACTACTCCTTCCCCGAGCAGTTCTGGCCGGTGCTGGCGGATGTCCTCGAATCGCGGCGGGCGGCGCAGGATTTCATTTCCGCGCAGTACTTCGCGCTGCTGCGCAACTACCGGCGTCACGGCTGGATCGTGCTCTACCTGTTCGGCGTCTCGCCGGCCGTGTGCGGTTCCTTCCTCGCGGGCCGTGACATCAAGCTGCCGCAGCTCGATGCGGGCACCTTCTATGAGCCGCATGCCACTTCGTTGCGCATGAGCGATCTCGGCTATCGCAACAAGAGCCAGGCGGGCGTTGAGATCTCGGTCAACAGCCTCGAGGACTACGTCCGCGATCTGCAGCGTGCCATTTCCACGCCGCACGCCGAGTACCAGCGGCTGGGTGTCAAGGTGAGCGGCGAGTACCGCCAACTCAACGCCAACGTGCTGCAGATCGAGAACGAGTACTACAGCTTCATCCGGCCGAAACGCGTGGCGCGTTCCGGAGAGCGGCCGACCAAGGCACTGCTGCGCGCCGGCGTCGAATACGTCGAGGTGCGGGCGCTCGACGTGAGCGCCTTCGACCCGGTCGGCGTCAACCAGAACAAGCTGCGCTTTCTCGAAGCGTTCCTCGCCCTGTGCCTGCTCAAGGCCAGCCCGCCGCTGGACGCCAACCAGCAGCGGGAGCTGGACGCCAACCACATTACCGTAGCCCGGCGCGGGCGCGAGCCGGGACTCGAGCTGGGGCGCGACGGGCGCGGCTACCCGATGCTCACCTGGGCCCGGGAACTGCTCGAGGAAATGCAGGGCGTCTGCGAGCTGCTCGACGCCGGGCAATCCGGCAAACCCTACGCAACCGCTCTCGCCACGCAAGCTGCCAAGATCGACGATGTGGCGCTGACCCCTTCGGCGCGACTGCTGCGCGAGATGCAGACCAGCTGCGAATCGTTCTTCCAGCTCGCTCTGCGCATGTCGAACCTGCACAAGTCGTATTTCCTGGACCTGTACCCGCCCAACGAGCAGCGGCTCGCGGAGCTGCGCGACGAAGCGGAGGAATCGCTGCACGCGCAGGAAGCCATCGAGGCGAGCGATTCGATTTCCTTCGACGAGTACCTCAAGCGCTACCTCGCAGACTGAGTCCGGGCCGTCGACCCCGGCCGTCCGCCAAAGTGTCCGCTGTCCGCGAGCGGACACTTTGAGCCGCGTTTCGCGCTGAGCGCTTAAACCAAAAGACCCCTCGATTCATCGTATTAGACGCTCTCACGCGCCGTGGCACGCTGGGTGCAAAAGGCACCGAGAGAACCGAGAGAACCGAGAGAACCGAGAGAACTGCGAGCAACACGTTGCAGCCGTTGCACAGGGAGGCCGACCATGCTGAGACAAGTACGCGGATCGACGCTTTGCTGCGCCGTTGCCGCCCTGCTCTTCAGCTGGTGTGCCATCGACGCCTCGGCGTCGGGTCATTACGGCCTGCGCGCGACCTTCGACGGTGAGCGATTCGAGCTGCGCCTGACGCTGCCGGCGCTCTGCCTGCGCATCAGCGCCGTCACGTTCGATGGGATGCCGGATCTGCGGTCGGTTTCGCTCTGCACCCGGTGCAGTGGCAAGCAGGAGCGTTCCTGGTCATGAAGGGGGCTTCCATTTCCCGGCTGCACAGCGACGATCCTTCCGCGGCCAAGGCCGGCGGCATCCGCGATACCTCGGCCCAGGATGTCGCGATCGATCCACGCCCGGCGCGCCTGCGTCGCCGCAAGATCCTGATCGCGGCGGGCGCCGGCGCGCTGCTGCTGATCGCGATCGTCCTGCCAGCGGCCATACGCTGGATGCACGCGGAGATCAGCGTACCGCGCGAACGGGTGCGGGTGGCGACCGTGACTCGCGGTCTGTTCGTGCGCGACGTATCGGCGCAGGGCATCGTCGTGGCTGCGGTGAGCCCGACACTGTTTGCGCCGGCGCCAGGCAATGTGACCTATGACGTGCAGGCGGGCGATACGGTCAAGCGCGGGCAGGTACTGGGCTCGATCGACAGTCCGCAGCTGCGCAACGAACTCGCCCGCGAACAGGCATCGCTCGAAAGCCAGGACGTCGCGGTTGCGAGGCAGAGCATCGAGACGCGTAAGAGCCTGCTCACCAACCAGCAGACCGTTGATACGGCGGAAGTCGCCATTCACGCCGCGGAGCGCGAGCTCAAGCGTGCCGAGGAGGCCTGGCAGACGCGGGCCATCAGCCAGCGCGATTTCGAAAAAGCGCGCGACGACCTGACCACCGCCAAGCTCAACCACGAGCATGCGATTCAGAACGCGGGGCTGGAAAAAGAGGGCCTCGAGTTCGAGCTCAAGACACGGCGCCTGGAGCGTGACCGCCAGCGCCTGGTGGTCGAGGAGATCAAGCGCCGCGTCGATCAGCTGACGCTGCATTCGCCGGTCGACGGCATGGTCGGAACCCTGGCGGTCGAGCAAAAGGGCGCAGTGGCGGAGAACGCACCGATGGTCACGGTGATCGACCTGACCGCGCTCGAGATCGAGTTCCAGGTGCCTGAGTCGTATGCCGACGACCTCAGCCTCGGCATGGCGGCGGAAGTGAACTACGGCCAGCGCATCTACCCCGCGACGGTGACCGCGATCTCCCCGCAGGTGAAGCAGAACCAGGTGACCGGCCGGGTCCGCTTCGCGAAAGACGTGCCGCTCGGCCTGCGGCAGAGCCAGCGGGTCGCGACGCGCATCGTGCTCGAGTCGCGCGATGGCGTGCTGAAAGTCGAGCGCGGCCCCTTCGTCGACAGCGGCGGTGGTCGCGTCGCCTACATCATCGAGGACGGGCTGGCGCGGCGCACTCCGATCACGCTCGGTGCCGCGAGCATCAGCGCGGTGGAGATCGCCACGGGCCTGAAAGAGGGCGACCAGATCATCGTCTCCGGCCTCGATTCGTTCCAGAACGCGGCCCTCGTGCGCCTCACCGACTAGGCGCCGGGCTGACAGAGTTTCCCAGCAGAAGGATGGTTCCATGCTCGAAATGCAACACGTCAGCAAGGTCTACCGCACCGAGCTCATCGAGACGCACGCGCTGCGCGACTTCAGCCTGAAGGTCGACGAGGGCGAGTTCGTCGCCGTCACCGGGCCTTCCGGGTCGGGCAAGACCACCTTCCTCAACATCGCCGGGTTGCTGGAGGCCTTCGACACTGGAACGTTCCGGCTCGATGGTGAGAGCGTGAACGAGCTCAACGATGACGCGCGCTCGCGCATCCGCAATCAGAAGATCGGCTTCATCTTCCAGAGCTTCAACCTGATTCCCGACCTCGACCTGTTCGACAACGTGGATGTGCCGCTGCGCTACCGCGGGTTGAACGCCGCCGAGCGCCGCCGCCGTATCACGCAGGCGCTCGAGCTCGTGGGCCTGGCGTCCCGCATGAAGCATGTGCCCGCGCAGTTGTCCGGTGGCCAGCAGCAACGCGTCGCCATCGCGCGCGCACTCGCTGGCGAGCCGCGCTTCCTGCTGGCGGACGAGCCGACCGGCAACCTCGATTCGTTGATGGCGCGCCAGGTGCTCGACCTGCTCGAGGAAATCAACCGCGGCGGAACCACCGTGGTGATGGTAACGCACGATGCAGAACTCGCGCGCCGTGCGCATCGCAACGTGCATGTGATGGACGGCAAGGTCACGGACTTCCAGCCGTATGCAGGGCGCCCGATCGGTGCCGGCGCGGCGGGACGCGCAGCGCTCGCATAAGTGCAAGGGGAGGCGAGAATGTTCGGCTATCACCTGCGGCTGGGCCTCAAGAGCCTGCGGCGCAATCCGGTGCTCACGGCGCTGATGATCGGTGCCATCGGGCTCGGCATCGGCGTGTGCCTGACGACACTCAACGTGTACAGCCTGGTTTCCGGCAACCCGCTCGCCGCACGCGACGACGTGGTGTACGCGGTGCAGATGGACGGCTGGGATCCGAACGAAGGCTGGGACAAGGACCGCCCGACCCTCGCCCCTTACGAGCTCACGTTCCGCGACGCGCAGGCGGTGTTCGAGTCGGACATTCCCGATCGCAAGGTGATCATGCGCAAGGGCGCTTTCGTGCTGGGCAGTGCCGACGAGAAGAGCGAGGCCAAGCCCTACATTGCTGTCGCACGGCTCACGACGCCCGATTTCTTCTCGATGTTCGCGGTTCCGTTCAAGTACGGCGCGGGCTGGGACGCGGAAGGCGAGCGTAATGCGGAGCCGGTGATCGTGCTGAGTGAGGAAGCCAATCAGAAGATCTTTGGCGGAGGCAACAGCGTCGGCAAGACCGTCAAGCTCGACGACAAGGAATACAAGGTGCTGGGTGTGCTCGCGTATTGGAACCCGGTGCCGAAGTTCTACGATCTGAACAACGGCAGTCTCGACGATCCTGAGGCCGTGTTCATTCCCTACAGCCGCGGCGAACTGCTCGAGGTGGTCTCGGCGGGCAACACCAACTGCTGGAAGCCCGAAACGATCGATTCGTTCCGCGAGTTCCTCAACTCCGAGTGCGTGTGGATCCAGAGCTGGGTCGAGTTGCGCACGCCGGCGAAGGTCGAAGCATTCAAGTCGTTCCTCGACGGCTATGTCGCCGAGCAGAAGAAGCTCGGTCGCTTTCCGCGCCCGCTCAATAACAAGCTGAGCAAGGTGAGCGAATGGCTGCAGCTCAACCAGGTCGTGGAGAAGGACAACAGCGTGCTGCTCGGTATTTCGTTCATGTTCCTCGCCGTCTGCCTGCTCAACACGGTCGGGCTCCTGCTCGCGAAGTTTTCCGGCAAGGTCGCGGTCGTCAGTCTGCATCGCGCGCTGGGCGCGAGCCGCAAACTGATTTTCCGCCAGCACCTGGTGGAGGTTTCATTGATCGGCGTCGCCGGTGGATTGCTCGGCATCGGTCTCGGGTACCTGCTCCTGCTCGCGCTGCGCCAGCTCTACAACAGCTATGAAGCCGTTACCAGGCTCGACTGGTCCGTCGGGCTGATGGCACTCGGCATCGCACTCATCGCCGGCATCCTTGCGGGCCTCTACCCGACGTGGCGCATTTGCCGCGTGGAACCGGCGCCTTATCTGAAGACGCAATAGGCTCGGGAGTCGTCGCCATGGAGATTCGTCCCATCATCAGCGCGTTGCTGCGCAATCGCACCGGCGCGATCCTCGTCGCGCTGCAGATCGCGATCACGCTCGCGGTCGTCACCAATGCGCTGTTCATCATCAACCAGCGACTGGAGAAGATCGGGCGGCCATCCGGCATGGATACCGACAATATCCTGTGGGTGCAGAGCTACGGTTACCGCCCGGACTACAACCACCGCGTCACGATCGACGAGGATCTGGCCTTGATCCGCGCTACACCGGGGGTCGTGGCAGCCTCTGCCATCCGGGGGATTCCGCTGAGTGGCGGCGGCAGCTCCACCAGCTACAAGGTCTCTCCCGAAAAGTCTTCGCCGGATGTCCCGGGCAACTATTACGAGGGCGATGAGCAGGCTCTCGACGCCCTCGGCGTCAAGCTCGTCGCCGGGCGGCGGTTCAGCAAGGACATCATCCGCTACGAAGACAAGCCGAGCTCGAAGATGGTACCGGAGATCATCGTCACGCGTGACATGGCCAAGGCACTCTTCAACACGGATGAAGTCGTCGGCAAGCAGGTGTACGACAACCTGGGCCAGTCCGCGACGGTCGTGGGCGTCATTGACCGCATGCTGGGGGCCTGGGTCGACTGGGACAAGCTCTCGCAGGTCGTATTCCACCCGCTGGTCGAGAGCGGCCCCTTCGTGCGCTACGCGGTACGTGCCCAGCCCGGGCGCCGCGATGCGCTGATCGCCGAGCTGGAAAAGAAGCTCACCGAATCCAATCCCACGCGCGTGATCAGCTGGGTCCGGCCGCACGACTACTACATCGAGCGCAGCTACAAGCCCGACCGGCGCATGGCCGTGCTGCTGACGGTTGCGATCGGACTACTGGTGACGATGACTACCCTGGGGATCGTCGGACTCGCGAGCTTCACCGTGAACGCACGCGTCAAGCAGATCGGCACCCGCCGCGCGGTGGGCGCTCGCAAGGTCGACATCCTGCGTTACTTCATGGTCGAGAACTGGATCCTGACCACGGCGGGGCTAGCCGCCGGCTGCATTCTCGCGTACGTCCTGAGCTACTGGCTGAGCACGGCGTACTCGCTGCCCATGCTCAAGCTGAGCTACCTGCTGATCGCGGTGCCGTGCATGTGGATTCTCGGGCAGCTCGCAGTGCTGGTCCCGGCGCGGCGCGGCGCCGCCGTGGCACCCGCCGTAGCGACACGCACCGTGTAGCATTGCAACGCGGACGCCCTGTGCCGCATCCAAAGGGGGTACGAATGACCTTCGCCAGGGGATCGTGCCACCGCCGCGTTGCGACTGCTCTTCGAAACGCAGCTCTGAGAGCTCTCAGAGAGCGCTGAACGCGCGCGTTCCGCGTATGCCCACGGTCCTTCTTATCGACGACAACCCGGCGGTCCGCACCGCGCTCGAAGTGCTGCTGTCGCTCCAGGGTCTTGGCGTGGTGGAAGCCTCGGACCCGGAGGAAGGTCTGCATAGGCTCGCGCAGTCGGACATCGACCTGGTGATCCAGGACATGAACTTCCGACGCGAAGCGACCTCCGGTAAGGAGGGCGTCGAGCTCTTTCATCGCATCCGCAAGTCGAGTCCCGACCTGCCCATCATCCTGCTTACGGCATGGACGCACCTGGAGACGGCAGTCGACCTGGTCAAAGCGGGCGCGGCCGACTACCTCTCCAAGCCCTGGGACGATGCCCGCCTGCTCACCACGGTGCGCAACCTGCTGCAGCTGCGTTCCGCGATCCTGGAAAAGCAGGCGCTGGCCCGCAGCCGGCGTGAAGTGCGCGATGGCCTCAAGGAACGCTTTGATCTGCGTGGCGTTATCTACGACAGCGACGCGATGCATGAGCTGCTGGTCACTGCTACCCAGGTGGCACCCGCAGAAGTCCCGGTGCTGATTACCGGCCCGAACGGCGCGGGCAAGGAAGTGCTGGCGGACATCATCCAGGCGAATTCTGCCTGCGCCGATGGCCCCTTCATCAAGGTGAATGTCGGTGCCCTGCCGGGCGAGCTGATGGAGAGTGAGCTGTTCGGGGCGGAAGCGGGCGCCTATACCGGCGCGGCAAAAACGCGCCAGGGCCGCTTCGAAGCCGCGGACGGCGGAACGCTTTTTCTGGACGAGATCGGGAATCTCTCGATGGCCGGCCAGGCCAAGCTCCTGCGTGTTCTGCAGACCGGGGAGTTCGAGCGCCTGGGGTCGAGCGTGACTCGCCGCGTGCGGGTGCGCGTGCTGAGCGCGACCAATGCCGATCTGCGCGCTGCCATCCGCGAGGGACGCTTTCGCGAGGATCTCTTCTATCGACTCAACGTCATCGAGTTGAAGGTGCCGCCGCTGGCCGCGCGGCGCGACGATATCGTGCCGCTCGCGCGGCATTTCCTCGAGAGCGGTTTCGTGCTGGACGAGCCGGCGGCCAAGGCACTGCGCGGCTACTCGTGGCCGGGCAACATCCGCGAGCTGCGCAACGTCATGCGGCGCGCGTGCCTGCTGGCTCCCGACCGTGTGATTCGTGCCGCGGCCCTTGGCCTGCCCGAGGACAGCGCCGAGGCGAGCCTCGTCGAGCGCGAGCCCGACCGGCAGGACATCGAACAGGCGCTGGAGCGCTCGAGCGGCATCGTCGCGCGGGCGGCGCGCGAGCTCGGGCTCAGCCGCCAGGCGCTCTATCGGCGCATGGAGAAGCTCGGCATCCGCGAGAAGAGCGGCTGAGCGCTCCGCATCGCGTCACGGCTGCGCGGATCGGACCCGCGCACTAAACTCGCTCCATGGCGCGGTTTTCGCTCGAGGGCAAGGTGGCGCTGTTGAGTGCCACCTGCGCAGGCTTGACGGCCGCGATCGCACTGGCGCTCGAGCACGCTCTCGGTCTCACCTGGCTGAGTCTCCTGCTCACGCTGGTGATCGCCGTGCCGCTGATCGTCATCGTGTCGCAGCGGTTCGCGAGGCCCATACGCGCCACACTGCGGGCGGTCGCCGACGGTGTCTCCAGCCTCAGGGACAGCGACTTCAGCATCAGCATCGCCGGCGGGCGCCGTGATGAACTGGGCGAGCTGGTGGCGGCATACAACAGTCTCGGCAGCATCCTGCGCGATGAACGCCAGGACCTGTTCCAGCGGGAGCTGCTGCTCGACACCGTCATCCAGAGCACACCGCTGGCACTGGTGCTGACGAATAACGCCGGCCGCGTGCTCTACAGCAATCTCGCGGCGCGGCAGCTGTTTCACGCCGGGCGCAAGCTCGAGGGACTGGACCTATCAGCGTTGCTGGAAGCGGCACCAGCGGCACTGCGCGATGCCTTTGGGGCCGAGCGCGATACCTTGTTCACAGTCCCGATCGGCGGCGAGCCCGAGATCTTCCACCTGTCGCGTCGCGGGTTCCTGCTCAATGCGAACCCGCACCACCTTTACCTGCTGAAGCAGCTCACCCGCGAGCTGAACGCGCAGGAGGTTGCGACCTGGAAGAAAGTGATCCGCGTCATCGCGCACGAGCTCAACAATTCGCTCGCACCGATCTCATCGCTGGCGCATTCCGGGCGGCTGCTCGCGCACGCGCCGCAAGCTGACAAGCTGGATCGCGTGTTCGCGACCATCGAGGAGCGGGCCGCACACCTCAAGACCTTCATCGATGGCTACGCGCGCTTCGCCAAGCTCCCGCAGCCGCGCATCATCGCCGTGAACTGGAACAACTTTCTCGAGCTGTTGTCCGCCGCAGTGCCGTTTCGCATCGAAGGCGAAGTGCCGCGCGAGGCGGCGGAGTTCGACACCGCGCAGCTGCAGCAGGTATTGATCAACCTGTTGAAGAACGCCCACGAATCCGGATCGGCACCGGAGGAGGTTCGCATCTCGATCGAAGCGGGTGTGAACGTCTGGCAGCTCAACGTGCTGGACCGCGGCTCCGGCATGTCCGAGGCGGTATTACGTAATGCGCTGTTGCCGTTCTACTCGACCAAGCCGACCGGGACCGGGCTGGGGCTGACCCTGAGCCGGGAGGTCCTGGAGGCGCATGGGGGCCGGATTACGCTGGCGAACCGGGAGGGAGGTGGGCTGGTGGTTGCCCTCTGGCTGCCCCGGTCAGCCGGCGTGGGCTGAGCCTGTGGATGAATCCTGAGCAACTCTGCGAGCGGCGCCTCGTCCCTTAACATATTGTCTGACTTGCCTTATTCACCAAGGTGTCATCGATCGATCGCAGATAATTAACTGGATTTTCACAACCAGCGGCTTAGAATCGCCGGGCACAAAAAAGAAGTTACAGGCCGCGTTCGATGAAAATAACAGCGAGCGGCGGTCTCGTCAGAATCGCAGGTGAATCGGATGTAGCGGCGAACGAAGAGCGCGCCGCGAGCTTCCCCGTCGAAGACCGGCGCAATGACGCGACCGCGGGTTGGGATCCGTACCAGGTTTGGCTCACGCGGGTGAAAGCACCGCGCGAAGCGCGTGATGAGCTGGATTCGCCCGAACCCACGCCCTGAACGGGCGTTTTTCACAGATTAGGCAGATATTGCGGCGGCGCCAGCCGTTGCCGGCGTATCTGCTTGTCCGCAAGAGCCTCAAGCCGCTACCGTACGGGCCGTCGCCGTCCACGGAGCGATGATGCGTTTCACCCTCGTCCCGAGCGACGCCCAGGACACCGCTGCAGCGCGCGAGCTCGATACCGGGTTCCCGAAGCTCGAATTCGGTGAACCGCTGGAAGCCGAGTTCCGCCGCACTCATCGCCAGAAGCTCCTGCCATGGACCCGGGCCGGGTTCGCCGCGCTCGGGCTGCTGGCCCTGATCCTGTGGGTGCTCGATCACTGGCAGCTGCCCGCGGACTTTGCGCCTCATTCCTACGCGTTGCGGCTGTTCGTCATGCTGCCCCTCGCGCTGCTCGGGCTCGGTATGACCTACGTGATGGCACGTAACGACGCGCTGGTCCGCTGGAGCACACTGATCTTTGCCGGCTTCAGCCTTGCCGCCATTGCCCTCGACACACTCCTGGCGCGCGCTGGTGGGCCGCTCGCATTCTCTGGCGTGAGCGCTGCGCTCCTCATCGGTTGCAGCGTCATGGGATTGCGCTTCTGGCCCGCTCTCGATGTGTGTGGCGCGCTGGTTGTCGGAGCGGTTGGCGCCGTCATGTTCGCCGGCTGGGGGGCGACTCAGGTCATCCCGTATGCGCTCACCTTGCTGACGGTCGTAACCATCGGTTGCGCAGTGGCCTATGCCCTCGAGCATGCAATTCGAGTGGCCTACCTCGAAGCGGTCGTGATCGCCCACCTCGGTGAACGCGACGGCCTGACGGGTCTTTTCAACCGGCGCGTCTTCGATCGCTACCTCGAGCGCGTCTGGCAGCAATCGATCGTCGACAAGTCGCTCGCGGTGCTGATGCTCGTCGATGCCGACAATTTTCGCAGCTACAACGATCGCTTCGGCTTGAAGGCGGGGGATGACTGCATCCGGCAGATCGCCGCCGCCATGGCGGGATGCGCGCGCCGGCCGCTCGACTTCTGCGCGCGCTATTCGGGCATCCAGTTCGCGATCGTGCTCGCCAACCCGGATCGGCTGTACGCAGAGGACATCCCGCAGCACGTGCGCGCGGCGGTCGCGGCGCTCGGCATCGCGCACCCCGATTCCCCCAACGGTCGCCACGTCACGGTGAGCGTCGGGGTTGCGCTCACGGTGCCGCGGGTATCCGATAGCCGTGAGGCGTTCATCGAGCTGGCCCAGGCGGCCCTGCGGGAAGCACATGACGACGGAGGTGACCGTGTAGTGGCGCGCGAGTCGGAATCCTCACTGGTGCAGACAGGGATGTTTCGCGCGGAAGTAGCGCTCGCGGCCGCACGCGGCCGCTGAGCAGCGAAAATCATGGCGCCTGATACCAAACCGGCGGACGGGCTCGCCGATTCCGGCGTCGCCGTGCAGCTGCGTGAAGGCTTTCGCTGGCTGCGATTCGCCGGCGGCCTCGAGCAGGAGTTCCGTGCGGCTCACCTGCTCGCCCTGCGGCGCCAGATCCGTCACAACCTGTTGCTGGCGACGGGGCTGATCGTCGCTTTCGCAGTGCTCGACCGCTGGCTCCTGGGCACCGCGACGCAAGCGAGGTCGGATCTGCTGCGCTTCGGCGTGATCCTGCCGCTGATCGGCGTCACGCTCGCCGCAACCTACCTGAGCGGCTACGCGCAGTGGTATCCGCGCATCGTCCGGGTGTGCGCGCCCATTTGCGGCCTGTGCGTGGTCGCGATCGTTGCCGGGGCCACCCAGGCGGGCACGCAGCTCGTGTTCGCGACTCTCGTGATCACGACTATCTTCCTGTACTTCCTCGTCGGCATGATGTTCTACGCCGCGCTGACCTCGAACGTGATCGTTTGGGCCGCGTATGTCGCCACCGCGCTGCTCTCGGACATGTCGGCACGTGAAATCACCTACAGCAGCATGCTGCTGGCGCTGGCCAACCTGGTGGGCGCAGTCGTCTGCTATCACCTCGAGACCGCGAATCGGGTCGGCTATCTCGAAGCGCGACTGTTGGGCGATGCCGCAGCTCGCGACGGCCTCACCGGCATCTACAACCGCCGCAGCTTCGACGATCGCATCGAACAGCTCTGGAACCAGGCGATTCGCGAACAGACTTCCGTGGCGTTGCTGCTCCTGGACATCGACTTCTTCAAGCCTTTCAACGATTTCTACGGACACCAGGCCGGCGATGAAACGCTGCGCTCGGTCGCGGCGGCGCTCAACCGCTTTGCGCGGCGGCCGCTGGATTTCACGGCGCGTTACGGCGGCGAGGAATTCGCCCTGGTCGTCTACGACGTGGATCAGGCCTTCGTCGCTGATCTCGCACACCGCGCCCGGGCTGCCATCGAAGCTATCGCCATCGCGCACGAGCGCTCGACCGTCGCCACTGTGCTCACGGCGAGCATCGGCGCGGCGTGCGTGCGCCCCGCGGCGGCACGACGCTACGCTGGACTGATCCAGCTTGCCGATGAGGCGCTTTACACAGCCAAGCGCCAGGGCCGCAATCGCGTCGTCGTGATGGCAGCCGAGTACGCCGATCTCAAGACCGGGGCGTTTCGCGCCTCCGGGAAATCCTGAGTCCGCCGCCCGGCGCTGCGCTAGCGGTCGTCGTGATAGATCGAGAGCTCGTGCCGGCCGTTCGAGTCCCGGGCACCGCGGAACATGCCCTCGGTGTTGAAGCTCATCTCGATGTCGCCCTGCGAATCGATCGCGATCACGCCGCCTTCGGCGGGCAGCGCCTTGAGCTTATGCTGCACCACCTCGTCGATCGCCTGCTTCAACGTCATCCCCTTGTAGTCCATCAGCGCATGGATGTCGTACGCCACCACGGAGCGGATGAAGAACTCGCCCTGGCCGGTTGCCGAGACGGCGCAGGTGCGATTATTCGCATAGGTGCCAGCGCCAATGTGCGGAGAGTCTCCGACCCGGCCCGGGATCTTGGCGGTGGTGCCGCCGGTTGAAGTCGCGGCGAAGAGATTGCCCTTTTTATCGCGCGCGACCGCGCCCACGGTGCCGAAGTAGTTGAGCTTGATCGCTGCCAGGCGATCGCCCTTGAGTGCCTTATCGAGCTGTTCGCGGCGTCGTTCGGTGTAGAAGTAGCTGTTCGGCACCAGGGTCATGCCCTGGTCGAGCGCAAACTCTTCTGCGCCCGGGCCGATCAGCATGACGTGTGGCGTCTTCTCCATGACGAGGCGCGCGAGCTCGATGGGATTCTTGATGTGCTTGAGGCCTGCGACCGCGCCGGCGCGGCCGGTGGCCCCGTCCATCAATCCCGCGTCCAGCTCGACCTCCCCCGCACGATTGAAGACCGCGCCACGCCCGGCGTTGAAAAGTGGCGAGTCTTCGAGAATCTTGACCGCGGCAATCGCGGCGTCTTCGCTCGATCCGCCCGATTCCAGCACGGCGTAGCCGGCATCGAGCGCCTCGCCGAGATCGTGGCGGTATTTCGCCTCGAGGTCCGGGTTCATTTCACTGCGCGGCAGCGTGCCTGCACCACCGTGGATCGCGATTCCGAACGCGGCTTTGTCAGCCATGGCCACTCCCCCCAACAATGACAACGCCAGCCCGGCCAGCAGGCCGTGAATGAGCTTCATTCCAATACCCCCGCCGATTGGCAACTCGGTTTTGCTATCTTCGCATGGCCTCCGAGACTGAACCATGCCACGCGCAACCCGGATCAAGAGCCTGCTGGTCGCCAATCGCGGCGAGATCGCCATTCGGGTGATGCGCGCCGCCAACGAGCTTGGCATCCGCACCATTGCGATCTATTCACAGGAGGATCGCTTCTCGCTGCATCGGATGAAAGCTGACGAAAGCTATCTGGTGGGCGAGGGCCGCGGGCCCATCGAAGCGTATCTCGACATGGCGGATGTGCTGCGTGTCGCTCGCGAGGTCGGGGTTGACGCGATTCATCCCGGTTACGGGTTCCTGTCCGAAAATCCTGAGTTTGCCACCGCTTGCGAGGGCGCCGGGCTCATCTTCATCGGGCCCACCGCCGAGACCATGCGCGAGCTCGGTAACAAGGTACGTGCGCGTGAACTGGCGGTGCGCGCGGGCGTGCCGGTAATGCCGGCGACGGCGCCGCTGCCGCAAGATCTGCGCGAGGCGGCAGCGCTTGCGGCCGCTGTGGGCTATCCGCTGATGCTCAAGGCGAGCTGGGGCGGAGGCGGGCGCGGCATGCGCAGCGTCGAAAGTGAGTCGCAACTCGCGGAGTTGCTGGCAGCGGCACGACGCGAAGCTCAGGCGGCGTTCGGCAATGACGAGGTTTACCTCGAGAAGCTCATCCGGCGCGCCCGCCACGTCGAGGTACAGATCCTCGGTGATGCGTACGGCAACCTGGTGCATCTGTTCGAGCGCGATTGCACCGTACAGCGCCGCAACCAGAAGGTCGTGGAACGCGCGCCGGCGGTGTTTCTCTCCACCGAGCAACGACTCGAGCTGTGCGAGGCGGCGTTGCGCATCGGCCGAGCCGTTCAGTATCGCGGCGCCGGCACGGTCGAGTTTCTGCAGGATGCGGACAGCGGACGATTCTTCTTCATCGAGGTGAACCCGCGCATCCAGGTCGAGCACACCGTGACCGAGGCCATCACCGGCATCGACCTGGTGAAAGCGCAGATCTGCATTGCGGATGGGGCCGCGATCGGCACAGCGGAGAGCGGCGTGCCGCGTCAGCAGGAAATCCGCATCAACGCGCACGCTCTGCAATGCCGCGTGACGTCCGAGGATCCGGAACACAACTTCGTCCCCGACTACGGGCGCATCACCGCGTATCGGAGTCCCGCGGGATTTGGCGTGCGGCTGGACGCCGGTACCGCCTACTCCGGCGCCATCATCACGCGCTACTACGACTCGCTCCTGGTGAAGGTCACGACCTGGTCGCCGTCGCCCGAGGAAACGATTGCGCGCATGCATCGCGCCTTATGGGAATTCCGCGTGCGTGGCGTCGTCACCAACCTGCGCTTCCTCGACCAGCTGATCATGCATCCGCGCTTTGCGAGCGCGGACTACACGACCCGGTTCATCGACGAGACGCCTGAGCTGTTCCAGTTCCCGCGCCGGCGGGATCGCGCCACGCGCCTGCTCAACTATATCGGCGAGATCGTGGTCAACGGCAACCCCGAGGTGAAGAACCGCGCGCGTCCCGGCAAGCACAGTCCGCCACGTGTGCCGCGACTGAATCCCGAGGTGCCCGCACCAGGCAGCAAGCAGAGACTCGATCAGCTCGGGCCGAAGAAATTCGCGCAATGGATGCTGGAGCAGGAGCGCGTGCTCCTCACCGACACCAGCATGCGCGATGCTCACCAGTCGCTGCTGGCGACGCGCATCCGTAGCATCGACCTGGTTGCGATTGCGCCCGCCTATGCACGCCTGCTGCCGGAGCTGTTCTCGGTGGAGTGCTGGGGCGGCGCGACCTTCGATGTCGCGCTGAGATTTCTCAAGGAGGATCCGTGGGAGCGCCTGCGGGCACTGCGCGAACGGATGCCGAACCTGCTGCTGCAGATGCTGCTGCGCTCGGCAAACGCAGTGGGCTACACGAACTACCCGGACAACGTCGTGCGCTTTTTCGTGCAGCAGGCCGCGGCCAACGGCATCGACGTGTTCAGGGTTTTCGACTCGCTCAACTGGGTCGAGAACATGCGCGTCGCCATCGACGCGGTGCTGGAAAGCGGCAAACTCTGCGAAGCCGCGCTCTGCTACACCGGCAACCTATCCGATCCCGGCAA
>DASQOO010000134.1:0-3717 GCA_035644435.1 Steroidobacteraceae bacterium
GCCTGAACGAGATATCCCTCACCGGCCAGTTGTTCGTGAAGGACGACAAGGTGACGGTGGAGAGCCTGCTCAAGAAGGCTGCTGCGCAGGTGACGGCAATCGTGAGGTTCGAAGTCGGCGCCGGCATCGAGAAGAAGCAGGTCGACTTTGCCGCCGAGGTGATGGCGACCGTTCACGGCAAGCATTGATCCATCGAACCCCGCGCGAGCGGGGTTCTCTATAATCAGGTCCCGGGGGCGCGTAATGGGCCAGAACGACAAGCAGCCACGCTATCGGCGCATCCTGGTCAAGCTGAGCGGGGAGGCGCTGCTCGGGAATGCCGATTACGGCGTCGATCCGGCGATGCTCAAGCGCATCGCCGCCGAGATCCGCGACGTCACCCAGGCTGGTGTTCAGATTGCGGTCGTCATCGGGGGCGGGAATATCTTTCGTGGGGCTGGCCTAGCGCGTGCCGGCATGGACCGCGTCACCGCGGACCACATGGGCATGCTGGCCACGGTGATGAATGCACTCGCCATGCAGGATGCCCTCGAGAGTCTCGGCACCTATGCGCGCGTGATGTCAGCACTGCGCATCAACGAAGTGTGCGAGGACTACATCCGCCGTCGCGCGATCCGACACCTCGAGAAAGACCGCGTGGTGATTTTCGCCGCCGGCACGGGCAACCCGTTCTTCACGACCGATACGGCAGCGAGCCTGCGTGCCATCGAAATCAACGCGGAAGTTCTGCTCAAGGCCACCAAGGTCAACGGGGTGTTTTCGGACGATCCGCTCAAGAACCCGGCCGCGAAACGCTACACGCATCTCACCTTCGATCAGGTGTTGACGCAGAAGCTCAACGTGATGGATGCCACTGCGATCGTCATGTGCCGGGACAACAACCTGCCGATGCAGGTGTTCAATCTGAACATACCCGGTGATCTCATGAAGATCGTAATGGGTCACGACGTGGGTACCGTGGTTGACAACCAGGCACGGGAGACCGTCCATGCTTGAAGACGTCAAGAAGGATGCCGTGCAGCGCATGGCGAAGTGCGTGACGGCGTTTCGCAATGATCTCAAGAAGCTGCGCACCGGCCGGGCGCACCCGAGCCTGGTGGAGCACCTCAAGGTCGCGTATTACGGGAACGACGTGCCGCTCATGCAGGTCGCGAGCATCAGCGCGGAAGACTCGCGCACGCTCGCTGTCAGTCCGTGGGACAAGTCGATGGTGCCGGTGATCGAAAAGGCGATTCTCAAGTCCGACCTGGGTTTGACGCCTGCGACGGCGGGGCAGGTGATTCGCATTCCCTTGCCGCCCCTTACGGAGGAGCGGCGCCGGGAGCTGACCAAAGTCGTGCGCGCCGAGGCTGAGAATGCCCGCGTCCATGTGCGCAACGTGCGTCGCGACGTCATGAACGAGCTGAAGGAGATGCTCAAGGAGAAGCGGATCTCGCAGGACGACGATCGGCGCGCTCACGAGGAAGTCCAGAAGCTCACCGACAAGCACGTCGCCGAGATCGACCACGTGCTGGCGGACAAAGAGAAGGAATTGATGCAAGTCTGATGGTGCCGATGCCCCGACCTTCCCCAGCTGACGTCCCGAGTGCGTTACCGCGCCATATCGCCATCATCATGGACGGCAATGGGCGCTGGGCACAGGCACGCGGCCAGATGCGGCACACCGGTCACAAGGCCGGCCTGGGCCCGGTGCGCATGGCGGTCGAAGCCTGTGCGCAACTCGGCGTCGAGGTGCTGACGCTGTTCGCGTTCTCGAGTGAGAACTGGCAACGCCCGGCTGATGAAGTCGGCCGGCTGATGGACCTGTTCATGGAAGCGCTGGAACGCGAGGCGGCCGAGCTCAACGGGCAGGGCGTGCGCGTGCGCTTCATCGGCGATCGGCGTTCCCTGTCGGTGCGCCTGCAGTCCCGGCTCAACGAAACCGAGGACCTGACCCGCCGCAACCAGAAACTGAACCTGTTGATCGCGGTCGGCTATGGCGGGCGCTGGGACATCACCCAGGCTGCGCGCTCCCTGGCGCGCCGTTGCGCGAGCGGAGCACTCGCAGCCGATGCGATCGACGAGGCGGCTTTGCAGAGCGAGCTTGCGCTGGGTGCTCTCCCGGATCCGGACCTGTTCATCCGCACCGGCGGTGAGCGACGCATCAGCAATTTCCTGCTGTGGAACCTCGCCTACACCGAGCTCTACTTCTGCGACACGCTGTGGCCGGATTTCGATCGCGCACAATTCGATCGGGCGCTGGAATTCTTTACGGGCCGGCAGCGCCGTTTCGGCCTTACGGACGCGCAGGTGGTCGCAAGCTGATGCTCAAGCAGCGCATCCTCACCGCGGTTGTGCTCGGAGTGGCGCTGCTCGCAGTCATCCTTTGGCTGCCCCCGCAAGCAGCACTGGTTGTATTCGCGTTCGTGGTCCTGGTGGGCGCCTGGGAATGGTCCACGTTTCCGCGTTTTCCGGCCGCCGCGGCGCGCTGGTTGTACGTGCTGGTGGTAGCGCTCGCGATGTTTCTGGTGTGGCGCTTCTCGCAAAGCGAGCAGCAGCTGCAGACCCTGCTGTTGCTGGCTCTCGGCTGGTGGATCGTCGCCTTCCTCTGGATCAGTCTCGCCCCCGGCTCGCACAACCGGGCGACGGTGGCCGGGAGCGGCTTGCTGGTGCTGGTTCCGGCGTGGGTAGCGATCGCTCATCTTTATTTGCAGCCCGGCGATGGGCTGGCGACGCGCGGCCCGGAGCTGGTGCTGTTTCTGCTATTGCTGGTGTGGGCCGCTGACACCGGCGCGTTCTTTGCGGGGCGCCGGTTCGGCCGCGTCAAGCTCGCGCCGCGAGTGAGTCCCAGCAAGACCTGGGAGGGTGTGCTCGGCGGACTCGCCGCCGCTGTGGCGGTGGCCGCGATCGGCGCGTGGTGGTTCCACCTGCGGCGGATTGCGTTCCTGTCACTGTGCCTTGCGGTGGTCCTGATCTCGATCGTGGGCGACCTGACCGAGAGCATGTTCAAGCGCTATGCGGGTGTGAAGGACAGTGGTTCAATCTTTCCAGGACACGGCGGCGTGCTCGATCGCATCGACAGCATCACGGCGGCCGCGCCGACATTTCTCCTTGGCCTGCGCTGGATGGAGGCGCAGCCATGAAGGGCGTCGCTATCCTCGGTTCCACGGGCAGCGTGGGCGCCAGCACGCTCGACGTGATCGCCCGGCACCGCGATGAACTTCGCGTCGTAGCTCTCACGGCCAGGTCCAACGATGCACGGCTCTTCGAACAATGTGTCGAGCATCGTCCCGAGGTCGTCGTTGTCGTGGAGCGGGCTGCGGCGAATCGGTTGACGGAGCGTCTGCAGGCGGCGGGGCTTACTACGCGCGTGCTGCGCGATGAGGCCGCGCTCGAGGAGATCGTGCGGCTGCCACAGACCGACGTGGTCATGGCAGCCATCGTGGGAGCCGCGGGTCTGCTGCCCACACTGGCGGCCGCCAAGGCGGGCAAGCGACTCCTGCTCGCGAACAAGGAAGCCCTCGTCATGTCCGGCGGACTCCTGATCGATGCCGTGCGGGCGAGTGGTGCGCAGCTCATTCCGATCGACAGCGAGCACAACGCGATCTTCCAGTGCCTGCCGCACGCCTCAACTGCCGGTCAGCGACCCGCGGGCTTGCGCCGCATTCTGCTGACTGCTTCGGGCGGCCCGTTCCTCGGCACTCCCGCCGATAAGCTCTGCAGCGTCACGCCCGCTCA
>DASQOO010000135.1:0-9255 GCA_035644435.1 Steroidobacteraceae bacterium
CCACCCGGTCAACATGATCAATCCGGTGCGCCAGGCGGCCTACGCATTCCTGCCGTCACGCGCGGCGCTCGCATTGCAAGCTGGTGGGGAAGAGGGTTTGCGCCGCTGGGTGAGAGTTTTGTTCCCGGTGTTGCTGCTGCCGCTCCTGCCGCTCGCCGTGCTCCTGCTCGGCGCGCCGCACTGGGTCCTGACACTCTTCTTCGGTGACAAGTACTCCGGTCCCGGGCTGCCGGCACTGCTGGCGATCGCCGCACTCGCGCAGTTCATCGCGTTCGCGCGCTTCCCGATGGAGGTCGCGCTGCTCGCGGCGCGCGCCACCAAGGTCCTGTTCCTGATCAGCCTGTTGCCGGTCCTGCTGTTGCTCGTGGTAGGAGTGCCGCTGGTCTCGAATCTGGGCGTCACGGGCGTCGCGATCTCAAGCCTCGTGATCACCGCGGCGCTCTTCCTGGTGACGGCGTTCGTCTATCGACGCTGGCTGGGAACCTCAGTCGCGCATGCCGGGGGTGTACGGTGAGCGCACGCGCAACTCGAGCGAGAGCCCCGCGCGTCGCGGTATTCGGTGAGTGGAGCGGCACCAATCTCGGCGATCGCGCCATTCACGAGGGCGTGCAGCGGTATTTCAGCGCGCAGGGATGGCAGGTCGAATCGTATGAATTCGGAGCGCTGCGTCCCACGCCCGCTTTGCAGCCCTTGCCGGTTCCGACGCAGACGGCAAAGCCTGCGCGTCCGCCATGGCAGGCACGTTTGCCGCGCCCCGTAGCGCGCACCGTGCGTGGAATGCGTCAACGGATGCGCTCTCGTTACCTGATCCCGCGCCTGGCGGCAGCAGACGCCATCTGTATTGGTGGCGGTGCGCTGCTGACCGATATCAACCTGCAGTTCCCGCAGTCGCTTGCCGTCATCAGCAGGGCCGCACGCAAGCTGGACAAGCCGCTGCTATGCCTGGGCTGCAGCGCGGAGGGGCCGTGGTCGCCGGCCGCCGAGCGGTTGATGCGGGAATTTGTGAGGCAGGAGCCGTACCTGGCGGTTCGCGATCAACAGACCGCGCAGCGGCTCGAAGAACTCGGTGCCGGCCCAGTCCCGGTCTTCGGAGATTTTGCCTTGTCGCTCGATGCCGAGCGCCCGAAGCGCCGCCGCCAGCTGCTTTACCGGCTGGCGATCAACGTCGCACAGGGATTGGGCGTATCGCAGGATGAGCAGCAGCGCTACGAGCAGGCACTCGCTCAATCTGCAAAGCACATCGCCGCCGAGATCGGGACCGAAGGCCGGACGTTGATCTACACGACCGGCAATGGACATGACCTGCCGGCGGCCGAACGCGTGCGACACCATCTCGCGGAACTCGACTGCGAGGTCCATCCGGGCCGCGACGTCGAGCAGCTGCGCGAGCTGATGGGGCTGAGCACTGCGGTGATCGCTACGCGGTTGCACGCGGCGATCATCGCCCTCGGAGCGCACACACCGGTCGTGGGTCTCTCCCCGACCGACAAGATCGCCAATTTCTTCGACACGCTCGATATCCAGTCCTGCGCCTTCGGACCACAGGATCCGCCGCTGGCGGTGGCCGAAAAGGTACTCGACCTTCTGGCAGCTCCGGCGCAGGTGGCTGCACGAGCACTGGCGCCCCTGACGGGCGCACGCGAACAGGTGAGCGCCACGCTCGAGGCCCTGGCGCGCGGTGAGCGCGGAACTCGAGGCGCATACGCATGAATGTGCTCCTCTACCTGAAGCACTTTCCCGCCGCCGGCGCGCCGCTGCGCGTCAGCACCAATAAGGCCGTGCACGGTCTTGCGGCTGGCCTGGCGGCGAATGGCGCGGATGTGACCGTGCTCTGTGAGGGCAATGCGGAGGGTTGTCGTGCTGCCGAGGCTGGCTACACGATCCGTTGCTTCGCGACCAGGGCGCCGTACTACACACTGCGAGTCGCGCCGGGTCTGCGAGCTTTCTTGGAGAGCGCGCCACGACGTCCTTCACTCGCGGTCCTCAACGGCATCTTTCACCCGAGCGTCTATGCGCTGTCACGGCAGCTGCGCAAGCACGGGATTCCGTACGTGGTTGCACCCCATGGTCCGTACCACCCGCTGCTGTTTCGCAAGAAGCCTTTCCTCAAGTGGCCCTACTGGTACCTGCTCGAGCGGCGGCTACTAAAACAGGCACGCGCGATTCAATTCCTCGATGCGCGCCAGGCGCTCTGGTCGCGCCAGCTCGGCATCGATGGCGGAGTGGTCGAGACACCGAACGGTTTCGCGGCGGCGGAGCTGATCCCGGAGTCCGAGCTCAAGTGGAGAGCGGATGGCCCGGTGCGCCTGCTCTATTGGGGGCGGCTCGACCTGCACATCAAGGGCCTCGACCTGCTGATCCAGGCCTTCGAGAGACTGCGCTGCACTGTCGATGCCCGGCTGGTGCTGCAGGGGCCGGACTGGTTCGGCGACGGGCAGGCGGTTGTCGACTTCGTGCGCAGATCGCGGGCCGCGGAGCACATCGAGATCCGGCCGCCAGTATTCGATCAACCGGCCGCGCGCGTCCTCGGCGAGCACGACATCGTCTGCACACCTTCGCGCTTCGAGGGGTTTGGCCTTGCGACCCTCGACGCGATGCTGGCCGCGCGCGTGGCGCTCGTGACGGAATCCGCTGGCATCACGCCCTACGTGGTGGCCAGCGAGTGCGGCACGGTCGTCACCCCTGATGTCGATGCCATTCACGGTGGCCTGCTGGCCCTGGTACAGAGGCGCGCTGAATGGCGAGAGATGGGATTGCGCGGGCGCACCTGCGCAGTCGAGAGCCTCAACTGGAACGCCATCGCCCATCGGACCCTCACCCAGTACCAACACCTGCTCAACTGAAAGCCATGAATCACGCAACCTTGCTACAGGATCTGTTCCGGCTGCTCGATGAGCGAGCCATCGCCTATTGCGTCGTCGGAGACTGGCGCGATTTGCCGCAATTGATCACGGGCGATGTCGACCTGGTGGTCGAGCCGTCAAAGATCGCGCCCACCGTGCGCTGGATCCACGACGTGGCGACTCGTGCCAACGCCAGGGTGGTGCAATGCCTGGAACACGAGCAGAACAGCCGTTTCCTGGTGATCGCCTGGACGCGGCCGGACGGCCAGATCGACACGCTTTCCATCGACGTGTGTGGGGACTATTTCCGCATCGGTCGACGCATGCTGCGTGCGCAGGAAATTCTCGCCGGACGCCGCCCCGCCACGAGCGTCGATGCGCGTCCGCTCGGTTTCATCGTGCCGGCGGCACCCACGGCCTTCATCTACTACCTGGTCAAGCGCGTCGACAAGCGCAGCCTCAACGAGCGCCAAGGCCAATACCTGACGATGGAGTGGCGCAGCAACCCGGAAGGCGCCGTCGAACAACTGGAGCGCTTCTGGGGGCTGGAGCATGTAGCGCTCCTGTCGCGTGCGGCCGCGAACGGCGAGTGGGGCGCGGTGCGCGCAGCACTGCCGCAACTGCGCGCGGCCTTGCGCTGGCGGCTGGTTCATTCCCTGCAGGCACTCGTCGGTGAGGCGCATCGCTACTGGCATCGATTGCGCTCGCCAACAGGGCTCCTGGTCGCGGTGCTCGGCGCCGATGGCAGTGGCAAGAGCAGCGTGATTGCGGCGCTCGCGAGCGGGTGTCGCCCGGAGTTTCGCCGCGCCGCGACGCTGCATCTGCGTCCAAGGCTCGGCAGTTTCGCGGGCAAGCCGCGGCCCACGGTCGAGCGACCGCATGCGGCGGCGCCGCGCGGGCGCTTTCTCTCGGCGGCCAAGGTGGTTCTCTTCACGCTCGACTACCTCGTTGGCTACTGGGTGAAACTGCGCCCGCGCCTGGTGCGCAGTACCCTGATCCTGTGCGATCGCTATTTCGATGACCTGCTCATCGATCCGCGCCGCTACCGCTACGGCGGGTCGCCTCTGCTCGTGAACCGGGCGCGCTGGTTCGTGCCACGGCCGCACCTGTGGCTGGTGCTCGACGCACCGGTGCACATCCTGCAGGCGCGCAAGTGCGAGGTGTCGTCGATGGAGTCGGCACGCCAGCGCGAGGACTACCTGCAGCTCGCCGCCATGCAACGCCACGCAGTCGTGATCGATTCGACGCAACCCCTCGTGACGGTGGTGGAGCAGGCGCGCTGGGCCATCATGGAACGCCTCGCGCACCGGACCGAAAGACGGATGGGGTTCACCGCGCGCGCCGAAGTGAACCCGGCGACGACGCGGGCGCTGCTCTTCTTTTGTCGGCATCGGATACCGGTCGTGAGCCGCTTCATGCGCGTGCTGTTCAACTGCGACATCTACTGCGAGCTGCCGCCGGATCTGCTCATCCCGCATCCCTATGGAATCGTCGTGCACTCCGCAGCGCGCCTCGGCAGGCGCGTCACGATCATGCAGCAGGTCACCATCGGCTCGAAGGATCCGGGCGCGAGCGTCGCCCCGGTGCTGGGTAACGACGTTTACGTCGGCGCAGGCGCACGCATTCTCGGTGCGGTGCGCGTCGGTGACGGGGCAGTGATCGGTGCCAACGCCGTGGTAACGCGCGACGTGCCGGCACACGTGACGGTTGTCGGGGCGAACCGAATCGTGCGACGGAGTGCGGCGTGATGCACGCGACCACTTTCCGTGACGAGGTCGTCGCGGCGCGCGTCGAGCCGGTCGAGGCCAGCGCGAAGCTCGTGTGGTCGGAGTACCTGTTCCTGCTTGCGACCGCCGCCGCGGCGATCGGGGCGGCGAGCATGCCGGAATGGATCATGCGCACCGACGCGGCACTGAAGCACCTGCCGCTATTCCTGGTCGGGCTGCCGCTGATGCTGAGTCTGGCGGGGCGCTCACTCGATGGACACAGCGAGCGCGCCCGGGTGGGGACCATCATCGGCGCCGCCTGGCCGTTCCTGTTCCTCGCGCTCTACATCGTAGCGGGCAGCCTGCTGGTGCGGTTCAGCGACGGTGTGCAGAGCACCTTTCTCAACGTGGGGTTGTACATGCTGATGGTGGTCGCGGGCGCGGTGATCGTCGCGCGCAGCCCGTCACCCGTTCGGCTGGTACGGGCGCACGCCAGCCTGCTGATGGCGGCCGCGCTCGCCATGTCGGTGGTCCTGATTGCGCACGGCGGACGTCGCGACGTCTACCACGAGCAGATCTTCCTCGTGATCCCGATGGCGGTACTGGCTTACCTCACATTGCAGCGTCCGATGCTGCGAGCCAGTGCCGTGGCGTTCTTCCTCGCCCTCACGGTCGTGTCGGCCAAGAACACCTCGTACATGATCGCGTTGCTGGTGGCGGGCTACATCGGCCTGCTGATGGCGGCGCGCAATCTGAGCGGCGCCGCGCCCCTGCGTCGCATCTGTGGTGCCTACCTGAGCGCGGTCCTGGTGCTGATCGTTGCCGGCGGGCTCGCGTATCTCATGTATCACCGCGACCAGTACCTGCCGAGCGGCAATGTGGAGTACCGCGCGCACACTTACGCGAACGCCTGGCATCGCTTCCTCGGCTCGCCCTGGTTCGGAACGGGCTTCCGGGCCGAGAGCGTGGAGAAGTTCAAGCTCTACTCGATCGGCATCGCACGCAACCGGCTGCCGACCCATAGCGACGTACTTGACCTGCTCGCGAACGGCGGAGTGCTGGCGATCGGACTCTGGCTCATCGGCCACGTGCGCGTCGTGCGTCGCGCGTGGCGTTACGTACTCGCCACGAAATTCATCGATCAGCCATGGGCGGGCGCGGCGCATACCCTGATGGCGATCGTGTTGTGCGGAATCCTGACCTATGGCTTCAACCCGATCCTGTTGCAGCCACCCATGGCGTACCTGCTCTGGATCTCGCTCGGCATGCTGCTGGGTTTGAGCCTGGCGCCTTCGGTCGTCCGGCTATCCGGGGACAGGGGCAGAGAAGGACACAGCTATGTTGAGTGACGCTGCGGTGTGCGCAGAGCGCGCAGGTACGCACCGGGACGCGTGGAGCGCGGTGACCTCGTGCCCGGCTTGCGGCAGCAGCGGGGTGGTCGAACGGGTTCGCCTCGCCGGCAGCTCGTACGCCTTTGGTAGCGAGCACTTCGATTATCCAGCGAACGGTATACCGCTCCTGCGCTGTCGCGAGTGCGATCTCGTCTACAAGGGATTGGTCCCGGATCGACACTTCCTGGCCGAGGTGTTTACACGCCAGGCCGGCGAGAAGTGGATGGAGCCCTATGGCTTCGCGTCGGACGCGCAGCAACTGATCGGGCTCACCGGCAACCGTGACTTCGACGTGCTCGATATCGGTGCTGGCAGCGGCACGCTGCTCAATGCTTGCCAGGTCGCGGGGGTCAGCGGTCGGCGCTCCGCCCTCGATGTCATCGCTCATCCCGGCGTGTTCGGCCACATCAACGGCGAGTTCATCCGCGGCTTCCTCGACGAGGAGGCGCCCGAGTGGAGCACAGAGCCGTACGACGTGGTGACCTTGTTCGACGTGCTCGAGCACCTGTACCGGCCGCAGGTGGCGTTCCGCAACCTGCGTCGCCTGGTGCGCAAGGACGGTGTCGTGCTGATCGAGACCGGGAATGTCGCGAGCTACTGGCCGCGCCGCTACGGTCTCGGCCAATGGTGGTACGCGCGACTGTTCGAGCACCACGTGTTCTGGTGCCGCAAGTCCATGGAGCGCATAGCGGCGGCGAACGGCCTGCGCATCACCGCGTGGCGCGAGTGCCGGCACAAGCTGCGCCGCGGGCTGCAGCCGATGACGGTTACGCGCGACCTGGTGAAGGTGGGTTGCTATCGCGCCTCACCCTCGATGTACGGGCAACTCGCGGCGCGACTCGGCAAGGTCGGCGCGCAACCCTGGAGCCCAGTGGCGCGCGACCACGTGCGTGTGGTCCTGCGCGTGCAGGAAGGATTGGCGGCATGACCCTGCCGCGAATTTCCCTGGTGACCTGTTCCTACCAGCAGGCCCGCTTCCTGCAAGCGACCCTGCGCTCGGTGCTGGAGCAGGCGTATCCGGCGCTCGAGTACCTCGTGATCGATGGCGGCTCGCAGGATGGAAGCGTCGACATCATCCGGCGCCACGAGTCCTCGCTCGCTTACTGGGTGTCGGAGCGCGATGCGGGTCAGACCGATGCGCTCATCAAGGGATTCGCCCGTTCGAGCGGGGAGATCATGGGCTGGCTGTGCTCGGATGACCTGATGTTGCCGGGCGCGTTGCATGCGGTCGGACAGTTCTTCGAGCGTCACCCGGATGTCGCTGCCGTGTACGGAGATGCGCTCTGGATCGACGCGGCCGGCCGATTGCTGCGGCCGAAGAAGGAAATCTCCTTCAACCGGTTCATATTCCGCTATGCGCACAACTACATTCCGCAGCCTTCCATGTTCTGGCGGCGTGAGCTCTACGTGGAGGCGGGCGGTCTCGATCCACGCTTCGATGTGGCGATGGACGGTGACTTGTGGGATCGCTTCGCGGCGCTCACACGTATCCAGCATCTGCCGCGCTTCCTGTCCTGCATGCGTTTCTACGAGAGCCAGAAGACACGCTCCCTGCGCTCGCGTGCCCGCCATGAAGACGCGCATGTGCGTTACCGCGCGGTGCCGGTGCTCACCCATCGCCTCACCTATCCGCTGAAGCACCTGGTGGCACGCACACTTCGCTGCGCCCTGAAAGTGGCGGCGGGGAGCTATGGCGCGAGTGTCCCGCGCGAGCATCTCGCCTGGCTCAACGAACACGCCACGGTGGTCCGATGACCCGGGCGCTCGAAGAATCCTGGCGCGCATTGAGCGAGAGTCTCAACGCACCGGAGCCTGTGTCGAAAGGTGCAGGCAACGGTGCGGCGCCCTATGTCTGGCGCGCGCTCTTCAGTCGGTCGGCGCGGCCACTGCTCGTGCCGGCGAGGCACCGCGCAGCGCAGGAATCGAGCCTGCGGTTCTTCATTACCAAGCCGCGCAACCGGCTGTTCGCGCGGATGCTCCTGCGTACCGAGCGTATTGCGCGCCGTCTGGGTGCTCTGCCGGAGGTGCAGATGGCCGAGCCCGGGCCGGGCACGCTCCTGCAACGGATCAAGACCAATTCCGCCACTGAAGTCGCATTCCACATCGGCACCCCGGGACCGTATCAGAAAGCGACGCTGCTGCTGATGTCGCCGAGCGGTGAGCCGCTCACGCTCGCGAAGCTGGCGCTGAACGAGGAAGCGAATCAGATGGTCGACGCGGAGGCGTACTGGCTCGAAGAGCTGGCCCGCCACAGCGACATCGCTGCGCACGTGCCTCGCCTTCTGCAGCACGGGAAGGCGGACAACGGCCGCGACTATGTACTGGTGAGCATCGTTCCAGGCCGCGAGACGGGATCGGAAATCACTCCGGCTCATCGCGCGTTCCTTGCGTGCCTGGGCCATGCGCGCCTGAGCGTGCGGCCTTACTCCGCATCATCGACTGCGCGGTTTCTCGACGCAGCAATGCAGCGGCTCAACGGCAAGATCGGCTTCGGACCGCGGGTGTTGATCACGAGCGCAATTCATGACTGCCAGCGGCGCCTGCGAACCTGGTACGGACCCTGTGTCGTCGCGCACGGCGACTTTGCCTCCTGGAACATCCGCCGTGCGGCTGACGGGATCTCCGTATTCGATTGGGAATATGCCAGCGATGACGCCATCGCGCTGCTCGACGTCATGCATTTCTGCCTTGCGCCGCGCGCGGTCGCGCAAGGCGAGATCGGGACAGCGGATCTGCAGGACTCGTTGCACCAGGCAGAAGCGTTGGCGCGGACGGCTCATCCGGGTTTTCCGTGGAGCCGTGAAATCGTCGCCCTGCAGGCGCTCGCTTACCTGTTGCACACGGTGCTGTTCTATTCCTTGTCGCGCGACTCCTTGCCCGATTGGCATCCGCTGGTGCGCGCTTATCTCGAGCTCATCCGCAGTCGGGGACAGTGGGCGGGTTCGACGGGATTGAGGCCATGACCGCGCCGGCCACTCAGCCCTTGCGCGTGCTGCTGTCCGCCTACGCCTGTGAGCCGGCGCGCGGCTCCGAGCCGGGCATCGGCTGGAACTGGGCACGACACCTGGCCGAGGCGGGAAACGAAGTGTGTGTGCTCACGCGTGCCAACAATCGCATGGCGATCGAGAGCTCGCTGCGCAACGACCCCGTTCGACGCTTGCGCTTTGCGTACTACGACCTGCCAGGTTGGGCTCGCTGGTGGAAGCGAGGCGGGCGCGGCGTTCACCTCTACTACCTGCTGTGGCAGTGGGGCGCATTCCGCTTCGCCAGGCGCCTGCATCGCGCGCGGGCTTTCGACGTCGTGCACCACATCAC
>DASQOO010000136.1:0-34410 GCA_035644435.1 Steroidobacteraceae bacterium
AGCCAGCGCATCAAGCCCGGCACCATCCTGATGGGTCACGTGGTCGAAGTCGGCCAGGATTTCGTGATCGTCAACGTAGGCCTCAAATCCGAGGCCGTCATCTCCATCGACCAGTTCCGATCCGAGAAAGGCGAGAGCGAGGTCAAGGCTGGCGATGATGTCGAAGTTGCCCTCGACACGGTCGAGGACGGCTCCGGCGAAACCCGCTTGTCGCGCGAGAAAGCCAAGCGCGCCCGCACCTGGACACGACTCGAGAAGGCGTTCGAAGCCAGCGAGATCGTCTCCGGTGTGATCACCGGTCGCGTGAAGGGCGGATTCACCGTTGAAATCGAAAATGTCCGCGCGTTCCTGCCTGGTTCGCTCGTCGATGTGCGCCCCGTGCGCGATCCGAGCTACCTGGAAGGCAAGGCGCTCGAATTCAAGGTCATCAAGCTCGACCAGAAGCGCAACAATGTCGTCGTGTCCCGGCGCGCTGTGGTGGAGCAGGAATACAGCGCCGAGCGCAACGCGCTGCTCGACAACCTGCAGGAAGGCGCGGTCGTCAAAGGCGTGGTGAAGAACCTCACCGACTACGGTGCGTTCGTCGACCTCGGCGGCATCGACGGCCTGCTGCACATCACCGACATGGCGTGGAAGCGCGTCAAGCATCCGTCGGAAGTGGTGAAGGTGAGCGACGAGATCGAGGTGCGCATCCTCAAGTTCGATCGCGAGCGCTCACGCGTATCGCTCGGCCTCAAGCAACTGGGCGCAGATCCCTGGCAGGCGATTGCACGCCGCTACCCGCCCAACACTCGGCTCTTCGGCAAGGTCACGAACATCGCCGACTACGGTTGCTTCGTCGAGATCGAAGAGGGCGTCGAGGGTCTGGTGCACGTCTCCGAGATGGACTGGACCAACAAGAACGTCAATCCCTCCAAGGTGGTGCACGTCGGCCAGGAAGTCGAGGTGATGGTGCTCGACATCGACGAGGAGCGCCGGCGCATCTCGCTCGGGCTCAAGCAGTGCAAGACCAACCCCTGGAAGGAGTTCGCCGAGAACTACAACCGCGGCGACAAGGTAGCGGGCCAGATCAAGTCGATCACCGACTTCGGCATCTTCATCGGCCTGCCGGGCGGCATCGATGGCCTGGTGCATCTGTCGGACATCTCCTGGGACGTGCCGGGCGAGGAAGCGGTACGCAACTTCCAGAAGGCCCAGCAGATCGAGGCGATGGTGCTCACCATCGACCCGGAGCGCGAGCGCATTTCGCTCGGCATCAAGCAACTCGCCAAGGATCCGTTCTCGAGCTACCTCGCCGATCATCCCAAGGGCAGTATGGTGAAGGGCGTAGTGCGCGACGTGGATGCCAAGGGCGCACTGATCGATCTGGGCAACGGTGTCGAAGGACAGCTGCGCGCCAGCGAGCTGTCGCGTGATCGCGTCGAGGACGCGCGCACCGTGCTCAAAGTGGGTGATGAGGTCGAGGCGAAATTCACCGGCGTGGATCGCAAGGGCCGTGTCATCGCACTGTCGATCAAGGCCAAAGAGGCGCACGAGGAGGCGGAAGCCGTGCAGAACTACAAGACCGCTACCGATTCCTCTTCGGGCACCAGCCTCGGTGATCTGCTCAAGGAACATATCGGCGGCCAGGACTGAAGCGTTCGCACGGTAAAAGGGCCTTGCGCATGACCAAGTCGGAACTGATCGAGATCATTACGGCCAAGCAGAAGCACCTGCCCGCGAAGGACGTGGAGCTGGCGCTGAAGCAGATCCTCGAGATCATGAGCGATGCGCTCGCCCAGGGCGAGCGCATCGAGATCCGGGGTTTCGGCAGTTTCTCGCTGCACTTTCGTCCGCCGCGCCAGGGACGCAATCCGAAGACCGGCGAAGCGGTGGCGCTCGCCGGTAAGTATGTGCCGCACTTCAAGCCCGGCAAGGATCTGCGCGAGCGCGTGAACAACGGCGCGGGCGAGCCGATCCACGACTGACCGTCACGCACCACCAACCAGCCAAAGACTGGAAGGGCACCCCGGGCACGACGTCCGCAAGGAAGAAGCCAGGTGGTAGAGTGGCGCTGCTCGAGAGATCGACATGCCGCGCGTTCTTTTCATCGTCACCTGTCTCCTTGTGTTCTTCGCCGGCGCCGCGCTGGTCGCCGCCAACAGCGGCTCGATTCACGTTGACTTGCTGGTGGCCGAGATCGAGCTGACAACAGGGCAGCTCATGGTGGCGGCCTTCGTGATGGGCTGGCTCGCTGGCATTGCCGCTGCATGGCGCTTCGTTCGCAGATTGACCAGCGAGCGCGCTGCCTTGCGTCGCAACCTGCGGCTGGCCGAGGCCGAGATCAAGAACCTGCGGCCGCTGCCACAAGATCGTGGCTGACTCGGCGTTTCTGATCGCGCTGGCCGCCGTCATCGCCGGGTTCGTGGGCTGGCGCCTGGGGCGACGCATCCAGCGTGCAGCGGGGCGCGCCGCACGACGCCGGCTTCCCGCCGACTACCTCGCGGGCCTCAACTACGTGATCAACGAGCAGCCCGACCGTGCTTTGGAAGTGTTCACACGCATGGTCGATGTGAACACGGAAACGGTCGAGATCCATTTTGCGCTCGGCAGCCTGTTTCGTCGCCGCGGCGAAGTCGACCGGGCGATCCGCATTCACCAGGGGATCCTGGACCGCCCGCAGCTCGAGCCCGTACAGCGTGAGCAGGCACTGCTCGAGCTCGCCCTGGACTATCTGCGCGCGGGCCTGCTGGATCGTTCCGAAAGCCTGTACCTGAAGCTCACCGAGACACGGCGGCACCGGCTTGCAGCCTTGCGGGCCCTGATCGGAATCTACGAGCAGCAACACGACTGGCCACAGGCGATCAACGCTCATCGCCAGCTCGGTTCGAGCGGCGGATTGGTGCAGCCGTCGGCGATCGCTCACTACCACTGCGAGCTCGCAGAACTCGCCCGCAGCTCGGGGCGGGGAGATGAGGCGCGCCGCCTGTTGCGCGACGCACGCCGGGAACAGCGGCGCTTTCCGCGGGCGGCCATGCTGCGTGCCGAGATCGCACGTGATGCGGGTGATACCTCGCTGGCATCCCGCCTGCTGCTGTTGGCACTGGAGCGCGAACCGGCCCTGCTGCTGGAAGTGCTGCCGCGACTGCATGCATGCGGGCAAAGGATGCAGTCGCATGAGCCGCTGAGCACCGCCATCCTCGCGCTTCAGCGCGGCCGGCGCCCCGCCCATGAGGTCGCCTGTGCCCTGATACTCGCGGATGCGTTCGAGGACCCGAGCGCACTGAGTGCGGTACGCGACTACGTGTTGAGCGATGGTTTGCTGCGCGAGCTGGCACAACCGCTCGACACCAGCACCGGTCTCGACGATGACACGCTGCGACGTGTGGCGCGCCTGCTGGGCAGGGTGTTGGCGCGCAGTCCGCGCTATCGCTGCGGGGAGTGCGGCTTCGCGAGTCACGCCTGGTTCTGGCAATGTCCCGGCTGCAAGAGCTGGGACAGCCTCAAGCCACAACTTGGCGCGGCCGGCGAACTGGCGGCGGGCGCCGCAGTGACTCGCTAGCGGGCAGGCAGGCGGCCGCCGAAACTCGACGTTCACATCCCATTTCCCAATTCAATGCGGCAGCCTCCTGCGGGACATTGGCGCCTCGATCACCGCGCTCAGGCGCGATCCGCAGCCAATGCACTCAAGGAGGAGTTCCATGAACAGAATCATCCGGGCATTCATGCTTGCCAGCCTGCTGTCAACGGGCGCATTTGCCGATCCCGTCAACATCAATACCGCCGATGCACGCACTCTCGCCAAGGAGCTGAGCGGCATCGGGCTGTCACGTGCCCAAGCGATCGTTGATTACCGTGAGAAGAACGGGCCGTTCAAGAGTGTCGACGAGCTCGCCAAGGTGAAAGGGATCGGCACCAAGGTGGTCGAACAGAATCGCGCCAACATTCGCCTTGAAAAAACGGACAAGAGCAAGGGGCCGGCCAAGCCCGCCGACAAGAGCGCATCGAGCGAATAGATCTCGCTCCCCCGGGGCGTGTTCCAGCTCGCGCCGCCTGGAGCGCGCCCCGTTGCCCACGCTGGCCATGGTGACCTGCGGCCATCGGGTTATCATTCGCAGCACCGGTCACCGAGCGAGAGAGTCATGGCGCATTCCAACCCGATCCGCGCTGCGGTATTTCCCGTTGCCGGGCGCGGTACGCGCTTTCTGCCCGCGACCAAGGCGAGCCCCAAGGAAATGCTCCCGGTCGTGGACAAGCCGCTGATCCAGTACGCGGCGGAGGAAGCCTTGTCCGCCGGAGCGAGCACCCTCGTGTTCATTACGGGCAGCGCCAAACGAGCCATCGAGGATCATTTCGATTCGGATCGTGAGCTGGAGGCCGCACTGGAAGCGCAAGGCAAGCACGAGTTGCTGGAATCGCTGCGCGGCATACTCCCGTCATGGGCGAGCTGCGTCTACATCCGTCAACCGGCGCCGCTCGGCCTCGGCCATGCGGTCCTGTGTGCTCGCCCGGTAGTCGGCCACGAACCGTTCTTCGTACACCTTGCTGACGACCTCATCGATGCCGAGGTCCCGTGCCTGCGACAGATGGCCGCCATCTACGAGGAGCGCAACGGCAGCGTGCTGGGTGTGCAGCAGGTACCTCGCGACGAAACGGATCGCTATGGCATCGTCGCCAGCGACGCGCGGCAAGGTCGCGTCAGCCAGGTGCGGAGCATCGTGGAGAAACCGCAACCTGCGAGTGCGCCGTCGACACTCGCGGTGGTCGGCCGGTACATCCTCACGCCGCGCATCTTCGAGAAGCTCGAGGCAACGGGACGCGGTGCCGGTGGCGAGATTCAGCTGACGGACGGGATCGCGGCGCTACTGTCCGCAGAGCCCGTGTTTGCCTATGAATTCGAAGGGCGCCGCTATGACTGCGGTAGCAAGCTTGGCTACCTGCAGGCGACGGTCGAATATGCGCTGAATCACTCGAGTCTGGGGCCCGAGTTTGAGAAGTACCTGTTCGACCTCACCAAGTTGCGGCACAAGCGCAGCTGAGCTTGGCCGCACTGGGCCGGCGGGCGCCCCGAGGCGCCGCCGCCCAGCCTGGAGAGGGGATCAACTCTAGACTTTGTCCGTCGCCGTAACCACGGCGGACTGCATCGCGTCCGATGCGTTCTCAACCGCGGTCGTCGCGCCCGTAACGGCGCTGGTCGCACCTTGTTCCATGGCAGCAGTGGCCTCGTTGATCTTTACCGCCGCCCGCTTGATGACCTTATGCGTCGTACGTCGAACGCGGCGCGCGGTACGCCGTGTGGCGCGAGCCACCTTACGTGCGACCCGGCGCGTACCGCGCGCGACCTTGCGCGCGACCTTGCGGGTGCTCCGACCAACTTTTCTGGCGGCGCGGCGCTGGCGTCGCTTCGCCCGGCGCACCGTCTTGCGGGCGCCTGCACTCTTGGAACGACTCTTGCGACGGGATGACTTCTTGGCTGCCATGTCTGACCCCTTTACTTGATTTGCGTAAGGCGGATCGTCCAAAGGCGACCGCGGCGCTTGGCCACAGGTCGCGGAAGATGTTGCAAAACTCGTCGGGCGTTGCGTGCCGGCCGGAATTCTGTGCGCGACAGTATCCGCATTCCGGCGCGCCTGCGCCAGCGGAAAAACGCCGGTAACAGATGGCTCCGCCGGGAGGACTCGAACCTCCGACCTGGGGATTAACAGTCCCTCGCTCTACCGACTGAGCTACGGCGGAACCGGAAAGGCGGCGAATTCTCCTTGAGCGACCCGGGGCCGTCAACCGCGCCCGGGCCGCGCAATTACGCCGTCTTGAGCCGGTTCGTGGCACCACTGGCGAGGCAACGTCGCATACGTTCCAGCGCGTCTTCGAGCGTCGCCATGCTGCAGGCGAACGACAGGCGGATGTGTCCGGGAGCACCAAAACCAGTGCCGGGAACCACGGCGACGCCCGCGTTCGCAAGCAGGTGCTCGGCGAACGCGCCATCGTCCTTGCAATTGGTGGCCGCCATCGCCTTGCTCACGTCCGCAAAGGCGTAAAAAGTCCCCGCACCCGGCAGGCAACTCACGCCGGGGAGACTATTCAGCCCCTGCACGATGAAATCATGGCGTGCCTTGAACTCGCGGTTCATTTTCGTTACGCAACTCTGATCGCTGTTGAGTGCTACGGTTGCCGCCTTCTGGCTGATGCTGGAGGCGTTGGACGTTGACTGACCCTGGATGGTCGCCATGGCCGTGACGACTTCCTGGGGTCCGCCGCAATAGCCGAGGCGCCACCCGGTCATGGCGTATGACTTCGAACAACCATTGATCGTCACAGTTCGGTCATACAGCTCCGGCACCGCCGTCAGCAGGCTGCAGAAGGGCTCGGGGCCCCAGTAAATGTGCTCGTACATGTCGTCGGTGCCGATCACGATGCGCGGATGGGCCAGCAGCACTTTTCCGAGAGCGACGAGCTCCGCCCGGGTGTACGAGGCGCCAGTCGGATTGCACGGGCTGTTCAGCAGGAAGAGGCGCGTCCTTGGAGTGATGGCAGAGGCCAGTTGAGCTGCTGTGATCTTGTACCCCTGCTCGGGCCCCGCATATATCGTCACGGGTTTACCGTCGGAGAGCAGCACCATGTCCGGATACGAAACCCAGAAGGGCGCCGGAATGATTGCCTCGTCGTCCGGATCCAGGATGGCGGCGCAAAGGTTGTAGATCGTCTGCTTGGCGCCGCTCGAAACCAGGATCTGCGCGCGCGTGTAGTCGATGCCATTGTCGCGCTTGAATTTCGCCACGATGGCGTCTTTGAGCTCGTTGATGCCTTCGACCGCCGTGTAGCGCGTAAAGCCGTCACGAATTGCCGCGACCCCGGCATCTGCAATATGGGTCGGCGTATCGAAGTCGGGCTCGCCGACACCGAGGCCGATGATGTCCTGACCTTCCGCTTTAAGGCGCGCTGCGCGCGCGGACACGGCCAGAGTGGGAGAGGGCTTCACACGCTGAACGCGTCGGGAGACTGGTACACTCACTTTTCACCACCGCGAGATTGAGCCAGTGCGCATTTTAGGGCTTCCGCCCGGCTGACGCATCGATCACACATGGAAAAGGAACCGCATTTCGAACTGATCGCCGGGTATCGGCCGGCTGGCGATCAGCCCGACGCCATTGCCAAGCTCATAGACGGTCTGACGAACGGGCTGTCGCACCAGACGTTGCTGGGCGTCACGGGCTCCGGTAAGACCTTCACTATCGCCAACGTCATCGAGGCCGTGCAGCGACCAACGCTGGTGCTGGTGCACAACAAGACACTGGCGGCGCAGCTCTATGGCGAGTTCCGTGAGTTCTTTCCGCACAGCGCGGTCGAATACTTCGTCTCGTACTACGACTACTACCAGCCAGAAGCCTACGTCCCGTCCTCCGACACCTATATAGAGAAGGACGCCTCGATCAACGAGCACATCGAGCAGATGCGGCTTTCGGCGACCAAGGCACTGCTCGAGCGGCCCGACTCGATCATCGTGGCGACGGTCTCGGCGATTTATGGACTGGGCGACCCGCAGGCATACCTCAGTATGGTGCTGCACCTGGTGCGTGGCGAACCGCTCGACCAGCGCAAGCTCCTGCGACGCCTTGCGGACATGCAGTACACACGCAACGAGCTCGATCTCTCGCAGGGCACGTATCGGGTGCGCGGTGACGTCATCGACATCTTCCCGGCGGAAGCCGAGCGCGAAGCCGTGCGGGTGGAACTGTTCGACGACCGGGTCGAATCGCTGAGCTATTTCGATCCCCTGACCGGCGAGGTATCGCGCAAGGTGCCGCGCCTGACCGTGTTTCCATCGACCCACTATGTGACGCCCAAGGAGCGAGTGATCGGTGCGCTCGACCAGATCCGCGACGAATTGCGCGGCCGACTGACTGAGCTGCGCGCCGCGGGGAAGCTCGTGGAAGCACAACGACTCGAGCAGCGCACGCGGTTCGATCTGGAAATGATGAACGAGGTCGGCTATTGCGCAGGTATCGAGAACTATTCGCGGTACCTGTCGGGACGGCGGGCGGGCGAGCCGCCGCCATGCCTGTTCGACTATCTGCCGCGCAACGCACTGCTGGTCATTGACGAGAGCCACCAGACGATCCCGCAGCTCGGCGCGATGTATCGCGGCGATCGGTCGCGCAAGGAAACGCTGGTCGAATATGGATTTCGCTTGCCCTCGGCGCTCGACAACCGCCCATTGCGCTTCGATGAGTTCGAGCAGCTCGCACCACAGGCCATTTTCGTTTCGGCGACGCCGGGTCCGTATGAACGCCAGCGCGCCGGCCAGATCGTCGAACAGGTGGTGAGGCCCACGGGGCTCGTGGATCCACAAGTCGAGATCCGACCGGTGCGCACGCAAGTCGACGACGTGTTGTCCGAGATCAGCGTACGCGTCGCGTTGCAGGAGCGAGTGCTGATCACGACGCTGACGAAACGGATGGCCGAGGATCTGACCGACTACCTGCGCGAGCATGGTGTGCGCGTGCGTTACCTGCACTCGGACATCGAGACCGTCGAGCGCACGGAACTGATCCGGGATCTGCGCCTCGGCAAATTCGATGTGCTGGTCGGGATCAACCTGCTGCGCGAGGGCCTCGACATGCCCGAAGTGTCGCTGGTGGCGATTCTCGATGCCGACAAGGAAGGTTTCCTGCGTTCCGAGGGTTCGCTCATTCAGACGATCGGCCGGGCGGCGCGTCACCTGAGCGGCAGGGCAATCCTGTACGCAGACCAGATCACCGGATCGATCGATCGAGCCGTTCAGGAAACGGAGCGGCGGCGCCGCAAGCAGATCGAGTACAACGAGCATCACGGCATCACGCCGCGCGGCATCGTGAAGTCGGTGACCGACGTCATGGAAGGCGCCCGGGCGGAACCTGCGAGCCGCGAGTCGCGCATTGCCGAGGGCGGCCCTCGCTACGAACGGATGGCGCCGGAGCAGATCCTCAAGCGCATCAAGAAACTCGAGCAGGAGATGTTTCGCCTGGCGCGCAATCTCGAATTCGAGCAGGCAGCCAGAATTCGCGACGAGGTTGCCCGGCTACGCAAGGCCGAGTTGGGTTTGCCGGACAGCATGGCGGGCTAGTTGCTTGCACCGCCGGGGGTCGTTCAGTATCTTTGGCGCCCCTTTTTTGACGGGAAGTCAGGGGGCGCGTAGCTCAGCGGTAGAGCATCGCCTCGACAAGGCGAGGGTCGCTGGTTCGATCCCAGCCGCGCCCACCAGAAAGACGAAGGGCGGTCTCATGTACGGGAGCGCCCTTTTTTGTTGCGAGTGATCCAAAGCACCCGATGCCAGTCATTACTTTGCCGGATGGCAGCCAGAAGCACTTCGACCGACCCGTGACGGTCGATGAGGTGGCGGGCAGCATTGGTCCTGGTCTGCGGCGCGCGGCGCTGGCCGGGAAGGTCGACGGCAAAGTCGTAGACACGTCGTTCGTCATCGGCAGGGATGCGAAGCTCAACATCATCACCGATCGCGATCCCGAGGGTCTCGAGGTCATTCGTCACTCGACGGCACACCTGCTGGCGCAGGCCGTGAAGCAGTTGTTCCCGGATGCGCAGGTCACCATCGGGCCGGTCATCGAAGATGGTTTCTACTACGACTTCGCTCTCAAGCGGCCCTTCACTCCGGAAGATCTCAGCGCCATCGAGGCGCGCATGCGGGAGATCGCCAACGCAGATCTGAAGGTGAACCGAACCGTGATGGCACGGGATCAGGCCGTTGAGTTCTTCCGCAAGCAGGGCGAGATCTACAAGGCGGAGATCATCGCTTCGATTCCCGGCAACGAAGAGATCAGCCTGTACGGGCAGGGCGATTTCATCGACTTGTGCCGCGGACCGCACGTGCCAAGCACCGGGAAGCTCAAGGCCTTCAAGTTGATGAAGGTGGCGGGAGCTTACTGGCGCGGCGATTCGCGCAACGAAATGCTGCAGCGGATCTATGGCACGGCCTGGGCCGACGAGAAGTCACTGAAGGATTACCTGCATCGGCTCGAAGAAGCAGAGAAGCGCGATCACCGACGCATCGGCAAGGAACAGGGCCTGTTCCATTTCCAGGAGGAGGCGCCCGGTGCGGTCTTCTGGCATCCGAAGGGCTGGACGGTATTCCAGGCGCTGATCCGCTACATGCGTGAGCGACAGGCCGGCGCAGGCTTCGCCGAAGTGAATGCCCCCGAAATGATGGATGTGGGTCTCTGGCAGCAGTCGGGTCACCTCGAGAAGTTCGGCGAGAACATGTACCTGACGCGCACGCCGGACGAGCGCGTGTACGCGATCAAGCCGATGAATTGCCCCGGCCATATCCAGATCTTCAGGCATGGGCTGCGCAGTTATCGCGAGCTGCCGATGCGCCTCGCGGAGTTCGGCAAGCTGCACCGCTTCGAGCCCTCGGGCGCGTTACATGGACTGATGCGGGTGAGGGCCTTCACGCAGGATGACGCTCACATTTTCTGCACAGAGGGACAGGTGGCGCCGGAATCAGCGGCCGTGATCAACCTGCTGATGTCGATCTACAAGGATTTCGGTTTCGACCAGGTTCGCGTCAAGTTCGCGGACCGACCGCCGAAACGCGTCGGCGACGACGCCACGTGGGATCGTGCCGAGGCCGCGTTGCGGGCGGCGGCCGACGCCGCCGGGATTACCTGCGAGCTCAATCCAGGCGAAGGCGCCTTCTATGGGCCGAAACTGGAATTCGTGCTGCGCGATGCGATCGGCCGGGACTGGCAGTGCGGGACATTGCAGGTAGACCTCAACATGCCGGGCCGCCTGGGCGCGAGCTACATCGGCGAGGACAGCCAGAAACACACGCCAATCATGTTGCACCAGGCGATTTTTGGTTCGCTGGAGCGCTTCCTGGGCATCCTGATCGAGCATCACGCGGGTCGACTGCCGGCCTGGCTGTCGCCGGTGCAGGCCGTGGTGCTCAATATCACTGAGAAACAGGCCGAATACGCGCGACGCGCTGCTGAAATCCTGAAAAATCAGGGGCTTCGGGTCGAAACAGATTTGCGAAACGAAAAGGTGGGCTTTAAAATCCGCGAGCACACGTTGCAGCGCATCCCCTACCTGTTGGTAGTGGGCGATAGGGAAGTCGAATCGAACTCTCTGGCCGTGCGCACGCGCAACGGGAAAGACCTCGGAACGATACCGCTCGACGCGGTCGCCCAGCGTCTGTCCCGCGAAGTCGCGAGCCGCGGCCGAACTTTATTGGAGGATTGAAGTATCGCGACAGCTAAGCGCGTCAGGCGCAATGAAGAGATCTCCGCTCCCTCGGTACGCGTCATTGACGCAGATGGTGGCCAGGCCGGAGTGATGACCCGCAACGAGGCCCTGCAGATGGCCACTGCGGCCGAACTGGATCTGGTCGAAGTCTCGCCGACTGCCGAACCTCCGGTGTGCCGCATCATGGACTTCGGCAAATACCTGTTCGAGCAGAGCAAGAAGGCCCATTCGGCCCGGCGCAAGCAGAAAACGATACACATCAAGGAAGTGAAGTTTCGACCGGGAACCGAGGAGGCTGACTACCAGGTCAAGCTGCGCAATCTTCTCAGGTTCCTGTCGGAAGGCGACAAGGCCAAGGTGACGTTACGTTTCCGCGGCCGTGAAATGGTGCATCAGGACATCGGACGCAAGCTCCTCGATCGCGTGCAGCAGGACCTGGCAGGCCATGCCATGGTCGAGCAGCAGCCGCTGATGGAGGGCAAGCAGATGGTGATGATGTTCGCACCGAAAAAGAAGTGAGCAATCGCTCGTCCCTGGCGGGACGTTGATTGCACCGCCCGTAGCGGCGGCGTGCCGGTGATTCGGCGCGCCACCTGTGATCGGGCTAAATGAAAGAGGTAAAGATCGATGCCCAAGTTGAAAACACACCGGGCGGCGGCGAAGCGCTTTCGCAAGACGGCGAAAGGCTTCAAGCGCGGCCAGTCCCACCGACGTCACATCCTCACCAAGAAGCCCAGCAAGCGAAAGCGTCAGCTGCGCACCGGCATGATGGTCCACAAGACCGATGTCGACCGCGTCAAGCAGATGCTGCCGCATAGCTGAGCCACAAACTTTTTTTCGAGGAGAGTGAGTCATGGCGCGAGTCAAGCGCGGCGTTGTCGCAGGACGCCGTCACAAGAAGATTCTCAAGAAAGCGAAGGGCTACTACAACGCTCGTCGCAAAGTCATCCGTGCTGCCAAGCAGGCGGTTATCAAGGCCGGGCAATACGCCTACCGCGACCGGCGGCAGAAGAAACGCGAGTTTCGTGCACTGTGGATCGCACGCATCAACGCAGCCGCGCGCGTGTACGGCCTGTCGTACAGCCGCATGATCAACGGTCTCGGCAAGGCCGGGATCGAGATCGACCGCAAGATGCTGGCCGATATCGCAGTGAATGATTCAGCAGCGTTCGGCGCCATCGCCGAGAAGGCGAAGGCGGCCCTGGAAGCGGCCTGAGTGGCCGACCTGCCCGCCATCGTCAAGCGGACGCTGGGCGAGATCGCCCAGGCTGCTGACTTGCCGGCACTCGAACAGATCAGGGTTCGGGTGCTGGGCAAGGCTGGGGAGATCACCGAGCAACTCAAAGCGCTCGGCAAGCTCGCGGCGGCAGAACGGCCCGCGGCCGGTCAACGCATCAACGATGCCAAGCAGGCGGTCAGCGATGCGATCGGCGCGCGCCGCGCCCAGCTGGAAGCGGCGCAGATCACCACGCAATTGGCCGCGGGGCATATCGACGTCACGCTTCCGGGCCGTGGCGTGCGCAGCGGCGGCCTGCACCCGGTAACGAGAGCGCGCTTGCGGGCGGAGGCCTTGTTCCGTGCCGCAGGATTTCGCCTCGTTGAAGGGCCCGAAGTCGAAGATGACTTCCACAATTTCGACGCGCTCAATTTCCCGCTGAATCATCCGGCGCGCGCGATGCAGGACACGTTCTTTTTCCCCGATGGGAAGCTCCTGCGCACGCACACCTCGCCGGTTCAGATCCGCACGCTCCGCGATACGCCGCCTCCCTTGCGGGTGATTGCGCCGGGTCGCGTGTATCGGAGCGATTCGGATATGACCCACACGCCGATGTTCCATCAGATCGAGGGCCTGATGGTCGATGAGAACGTCAGTCTCGCGAACCTCAAGGCAGCGCTGCACGGGTTCATGGAGCAGTTCTTCGAGCGCAAGCTCGGCATCCGCTTTCGTCCTTCCTACTTCCCATTCACGGAGCCTTCCGCTGAGGTTGATATCGAGTGTCTGTTCTGCAGCGGCGCGGGCTGCCGCGTCTGCAAGCAGACGGGCTGGCTCGAGGTGCTGGGCTGCGGAGTCGTGCATCCGAATGTTCTCGACGCTGCCGGAGTAGACAGCGAGCGCTGGACGGGCTACGCATTCGGTATGGGCATCGAGCGCTTGGCAATGCTCCGCTATGGCGTGAACGACATACGCCTGTACTTCGAAAACGATCTGCGCTTCCTGGCGCAGTTTCACGCAGGCTGAGCCATGCAGCTGAGCGAAGCCTGGCTGCGCGAATGGGCCAACCCATCCTGGGATTCGACGACCCTCGCGAGTCGCCTGACCATGGCGGGCTTCGAGGTCGAAGGGAGCCGCCCAGCTGCGCCGCCCTTCACCAAGGTGATCGTCGGCGAAATCGTCGAGTGCACGCGCCATCCACAGGCGGACAAGCTGTCTATCTGCAGCGTGACAACCGACGGCCTGAATCGACTGCAGATCGTATGCGGCGCGAGCAATGCGCGTGCCGGGCTCAGGTCCGCAGTGGCCCTCGTGGGAGCACAACTGCCCAACGGGGTGACGATCAAAGCCACGCGTCTTCGCGAGGTCGAGTCGAACGGCATGCTCTGCAGTGCGCGCGAGCTCGGGCTCGGTGACGAGGCGGAAGGCATCCTGGAACTGCCCGGCGTCACGCCTTTGGGGCGCGATCTGCGCGAGGTCCTGAACCTCGACGACCAAGTCCTCGAGGTCAACGTGACGCCAAACCGTGGCGACGCGATGAGTGTGCGCGGCCTGGCGCGCGAGGTCGCGGCCCTCATGGGCGAGCGTCTGAATGTGCCGGCTCGCAAACATGCCCCCGCGCGCAGCGATGCGCACGTTCACGTCAAGCTTTCGGCGCCCAGGGGCTGCGCCAAATTCGTGGGCCGTGTGATTCGCGGCGTGGATGCGCGTGCCAGCTCGCCCATCTGGCTGCGGGAGAGACTCCGCCGCAGCGGTTTGCGCGCCATCAACCCGATCGTGGATGTCACGAACTATGTGATGCTCGAGCTCGGCACGCCGATGCACGCCTACGACCTTGCGCAGTTGCAGGGCGGCATCGATGTGCGCTCGGCAACAGCCGGTGAGAAATTGACGCTGCTCGATGGCAACGAGGTCTTGTTGCAAGCCAACGACCTGGTGATTGCCGATGCGGCGGGGGCCGTGGGCCTGGCCGGTGTCATGGGCGGGGCGCGAACCGCTGTGAACGGGACTACACGCGAGGTATTCCTCGAGATCGCGTTCTTCAACCCACCGGTGATCAGCGCCGCTGCGCGTCGGCACGGCTTGATTACCGATGCGGCGCAGCGCTTCGAGCGTGGCGTCGATCCTGGCGCACAGGAAGAGTCGATGGAGCGTGCGAGCGAGCTGTTGTTGCAGATAGCCGGTGGACAAGCGGGGCCGGTCACGACCGCGCTCGACCAGGCATCCATGCCCGTCGCGCCGACACTTGCGCTGCGACGCGGACAGCTGGCCCGCTTGCTGGGTGCGCGGATTCCGGATGAGCAGGTCGGTCGCATTCTAGAGGCGCTCGGCATGCAGGTGCGGACGAACGCTGATGGGTGGCAGGTGATGGCGCCTTCGCACCGCTTCGATATTGCAATCGAGGCGGACCTGGTCGAGGAAGTCGGACGCATTTACGGCTATGACCGAATCGCGGAAGTGGATGCGCGTATTCGGCAGCGATTCGAGCCGCTCCCCGAGGCCCAGGTGAGCATTGATCGTGCGCTGACGTTGCTCGCGGATCGCGGCTACTTCGAAGCGATCACTTACAGCTTCGTCGATCCAGCGCTGCAACGGCAGCTTTTTCCGGACCGCACGTCGCTCTTGCTGAGCAATCCGATCGCGGCCGATCTCTCGGCCATGCGTGTTTCTCTTTGGCCGGGGCTGATCGTCGCTCTGCGCGAGAACCTGCGTCGGCAGCAGGATCGCGTGCGGCTGTTCGAAGCTGGCCGCAGGTTCGTGTTGCAGGGTGGATCACTCACTGAGATTCCCTCTCTGGCTGGCGTGGCCGCGGGCGCGGCGTTGCCCGAGCAATGGGCCGAGAAGAAGCGAGTGGTCGACTTCTTCGACGTCAAAGCAGACGTCGAGGCGCTTCTCGATCTGGGCGGATCGACCGCGGAGTTCTCGTTTTCACCCGACCAGCTTTCGTGTCTGCATCCAGGCCGCAGTGCCAGCATTCGCCGCGGTGGCCGCATCGTTGGCTGGATCGGTGAACTCCATCCCGAGTTGGTGCGCTCGCTCGACTTGACATATGTACCGGTGCTGTTCGAACTCGAAGCGGCGGCAGCAATTGAAGGCAAGTTGCCTGTTTTCGGGGAAATTTCGCGCTTCCCATCGATCCGGCGCGACCTCGCTGTCGTGGTCGACGAAGCGGTCACGCTGGCGACAATTCGTGAACATGTTAGTGTTGGCGCCCGAAGCCTTTTACGCGACCTGCGTGTCTTCGACGTCTACCGGGGAGCAGGCGTAGATTCTGGACGAAAAAGCGTCGCCTTAGGCTTGATTTTACAAGAATCTTCCCGCACGCTTACTGACCATGACGCCGACCAAATTGTGGCCGCAGTGGTGGAGCGGCTGCGGCGCGAGCTGAACGCCTCAATAAGAGATCAATAAAGCATGGCACTCACAAAAGCGGAGATGGCGGAGGCTCTGTTCAACCAGCTGGGATTGAACAAGCGCGAAGCACGCGAACTCGTTGACATGTTCTTCGAGGAGGTGCGGGCGGCGCTTGCGACCGGTGAACAGGTCAAGCTTTCCGGGTTCGGCAATTTCGACCTGCGCGACAAGAATCAGCGCCCCGGCCGCAATCCCAAGACAGGTGAGGAGATCCCGATCAGCGCGCGGCGCGTCGTGACGTTCCGTCCGGGCCAGAAGCTCAAAGCGCGGGTCGAGGCCTATGCTGGAAGCAAGCAATAACGATGAACTTCCGCCGATCCCGGGCAAGCGCTATTTCACGATCGGCGAGGTGAGCGACCTGTGCGGCGTCAAGCCGCACGTGCTGCGCTATTGGGAACAGGAATTTCCGCAGCTCAAGCCTGTCAAGCGTCGCGGCAACCGCCGCTACTACCAGCGCCAGGATGTCATCGTCATCCGGCAAATCCGCAGCCTTCTGTATGAACAGGGCTTCACTATCGGCGGCGCGCGCAATCGGCTCACCGGCGATGAGGCACGGGAAGATCTCAGCATGAGCGTGCAGATCGTGCGGCAGTTGCGAACCGAACTCGAAGAAGTCCTGCGCATCCTGCGCCGCTGAACGGCTTTCCCGCTGAATTTCGCCGCTCGACGGCGGCTCTCTGAAAAATCTTCAATCGCTGAACAGTTGTGCATTTATGCACAACCACGTTTGCGCACAATCATGCACTCGGGGGCGATTGAAATTGGCGTGGCGCCGGAGTAGGTAACAGCCTGCGGCGGGCAAGAATCAGGATGCTGCCTGCGACCGGCGACAGACTTGCCTGATGAGAAGAACGGCGCGGGTGTTTCGCAATGGAGGGATCACCATGAGATTTGCTACAGGCACGCGGGTATTCGCGCTTGCCGGACTGCTCTGCACGACTCCCGCCTGGACCGCCACCACCACCGAGAAGGCTGCGCGTGCGAAGGAAGCGTTCGCCGCCATGCGCACGCAGGTGAAGTCGGGCGCGGATCGCAAGCTCGGTTCGCAGCTGGCCGTCATACAAGGGCAGACGAGTGCCGGTACTCAGCCCAAGTCGCTCGTCGCTGCGCCGCTCGGCGGCAAGATGCGCGGGCTGTTGGCACGCGACGGCTACGTGAGCGTGAGTGCGTACCCGGAAGCGGGCATGGATCTCGCCGCGCTGAAAGCTGCGCTGATCAGCAAGGGCATGCTCGACGCGAGCCAGCACGAGAACGCCGTCAGTGGCCGCGTGCCGCTCGGAGCGCTGGCTGACATCGCCAACACGCAGGGGTTGCATTTCCTGCGGCCCGCGATGGCGATGACGCGGGCTGGTCTCGTCACCAGCCAGGGCGATCGATCGATGCGCACGGACACCGCGCGCCAGAGATTCGGGATCAATGGCAGGAATGTGCGCGTCGGCGTGATGTCCGACAGCTATGACTGCGCTCCCGGCGCATTCGCAGAAGGTGCGCCGTTTACCCGCGCCGCGGACGATATCGCCAGCGATGATCTGCCGAAGGACGTGATCGTTCTGAAGGACCTGTCGGCGACGCCGAGCAACGATTGCGCCGACGAGGGTCGGGCGATCATGCAACTCATTCACGACGTCGCGCCGGGCGCTTCGCTCGCCTTTTACACGGCGTTCGAAAGCGCGGAGGACTTCGCGGCCGGCATCGGCGCGCTGGTGAAGGCGGGCTCCAACATCATCGTCGACGACGTGATCTATTTCGCGGAGCCGATGTTCCTCGACGGCCCGATTGCGCTCGCCGCGGAGAAGGCCGCCTCGAAGGGCGTCGCATTCTTCTCCTCAGCCGGCAACGACGCGCGCCAGGCCTATCAGTCGCGCTTCCGCAATTCCGGCTTCGCCGGCGTGTCTGGTGGCCCGCTGCACGACTTCGACGCCGGCAAGGGCGTTGATCCGTTGCAGTCCGTCACTGCACAAGCGGGGAGCGTTACGCTGCTGTCGTTCCAGTGGGATCAGCCGTTCTTCTCGGTGACCGGTGGCGCGGGCTCGGCGAGTGACGTCGATGCCTACTTTCTCGACGCCGAGGGCGTGCCGATCGAGATCTGCACCGACGATCCAAATCAGGTCGTTTGCCAGATCCCCGGCCTGGACTTCAATGTCGGCGCTGATGCGATCGAGATTCCAATTCTCGTCAACCTCAGCGATACCGATCTGCAGGCACAGCTGGCCGTCGAGCTGTTCGAAGGACCGGCGCCCAAGCTGATGAGGTATGTGTATTTCGATCTCGATGCCGGCGCATTCCTGGTCAACGAGTTCGACACCAAGAGCGGCACTGCCTACGGACATACGAATGCCGCGCACGTGGAAGCAGTCGGCGCTGCGCCGTTCTACAACACGGAAGAGTTCGGCCAGAACAAGCCTGAGTGCGGGCCGGCCTGCCTGGAGAATTTCTCCTCGGCGGGCGGCGTGCCGATCCTGTTCGACAAGAAGGGCGGGCGTCTGCCGATACCTGACGTGAGGCTGAAGCCCGGTGTCACCGGACCGGATGGTGGCAATACCACGTTCTTCTTCTTCGATCTGGATGTGGCAATTCCAGGAACGACCGAGCCCGATGGCTTTCCGAACTTCTTCGGAACTTCAGCCTCGGCGCCGCATGTCGCAGCGATCGGCGCGCTCATGCTCGACAAGCGTCAGCGCGATATCGCGGCTCACAAGCACTTCCTCGGACCGAAGGATCTGTCGCCTGATGTCATGTACTGGGCGCTGCGAGTCACGGCCCAGGACGTCCGCGCGCGCGCCGGGATAACCTCCGGGCCATTCCCGATCGACCACGGTCGGGGCTTCGATTTCGACTCAGGCTTTGGCTTCGTGGACGCGGTACGCGCGATCCAGTTGATCTCGGGATTCTGACCAGTCCCCTGTCGTCGAACCCACGGCGTGAACCGCCGTGGGTTCTTTTTTTGCGCCGCGACGGCTATGATGCGCGCCGCGGTTCAACGCGATCTCTTTCTCTCCCGGTTCGGGGCGTGGCGCAGCCTGGTAGCGCATCTGCATGGGGTGCAGAGGGTCGCAGGTTCAAATCCTGTCGCCCCGACCAATTGTTCCGCTCTAGACCAGGATCGTGTCTCACGACGCTCGGTGCGGACGGGTCCGCCGGGTTCGTCAGGGACAATGAGCCGGCCAACTGAGAAGTCGCGACCGATCCTGGCGCGGCGTCCCTGCCCGCGACGATTTCTAAGGCCGCGACCAGTGCCTTACATGGCGCCCTTAGCGTCCGCTGCTTTGCACTGCCCGAAAATGACGTAGGCGCCCTTGCGATCCGTCACCGCGATGGTGAGGGCTCCAGACTTCTTGTTGATCAGCGCGCCCCAGGCGAAGAGCAGATCCGCCCCCTGCAGCACCAGCGCCTCCGCATTGGTCGTGTGGTGAAGAATTGGCAGGATCGAGGTGCGGAACGGTGTGCGGATCGCCTTCTTGGGAACATCGATGCTCACGACGAGCGGCTTTGTCGATTCGGGTTGCATCGGTTTGCACCCGCCACCCGCGCCCGGCAGACAGTCGTGAGCTTGGGACACGGTGCATTGCAGGGGAACCGAGCCGTCGAACGTCTCTGCCATGGCGGCACAGCTCAGGAAGACGCCGAAGATCAGCGCGGTCGCGCGAATGGTAAGCATGAAGTGTATCCTCCCGGCGTTGTGGTCATTCGCATCGGTGCCGATGCGCAGCCCATGGCTCAGAATCCAATTTGGATCGAGGCCATCGCGCTACCACCGTAGCGAAAGCACAGACTCCCGTCCAGCGAGCGAGCGTCTGGTTCCTGGTGGCGCAGGATGGGTGCGGGCGAAACTCCTTCGCCACTACCCGTTCGGGCAGGTGATCCGGTCAGCACGCGGAGCTACGTTGCGCGCCACTGAACGATATCGTCTGGTTGCGGTACGATGGATTCATGGAAGTGTCATCGGGCGTCTCGAACTCGGCGGAAGCGCGCAACTTGATCAGCCAATGGGCACGCGTGCTGCGGAAACGGCTCGATGCGGTGCGCGAGGCTCCCGCGAGCGGCGACTGGACGCACAAAGAATTCCAACTGCGTTCACGCGAGGTGACTGGGATGAAGAGCGCATTCGTATGCTGGCTCGCGTCGCTGGCAACCGTCGTAGCACTGGGGTCACCCTCGCTCGCTCAGACACCGAGCACCAGCCAACCCCAAGCGCCGAGCTTCAAGCCTGAGGAGCTGGAACAGATCGTTGCGCCGATCGCGCTCTATCCGGATTCGGTTCTTGCGCAGGTGTTCATGGCTTCGACCTATCCGCTCGAAATCGTCGAGGCGGCGCGCTGGTCAAAGGCGCACCCGGAGGTCAAGGGCGATGCAGTCGCAAAGGAGATGGAGAAGCAGACGTGGGATCCCAGCGTGAAGTCATTGGTGGCGCTTCCGGAAGTGCTCGCGATGATGAACGAGAAGATTGACTGGACACAGAAGCTCGGAGATGCGTTTCTCGCGCAGCAGAAGGACGTCATGGACGCCGTGCAACGCTTGCGCACCAAGGCGAAGGAGCAAGGTAACCTCAAGAGCACGAAAGAACAGACGGTCAAGACGGAACCCGCGCCCACGGGATCCACTCCCACTCAGACGATCATCATCGAGCAGGCCGACCCCCAGGTGGTCTACGTGCCGACGTATAACCCGTCGGTGGTCTACGGCGCCTGGCCCTATGCGGCCTATCCTCCCTATTACTACTACCCGCCAGGCTATGTCGCCGGAGCTGCATTCTTCTCTTTCACCGCGGGCGTCATCGTTGGAGGGGCGCTCTGGGGCGGATGCAACTGGGGGCATAGCGACATCGACATCAACGTCAACAGGTTCAACGACTTCAATCGCACCGACATCAGCAATACCAACCGCAAGCGCAACGACATCGGCAACACCAATCGCGCTGATGGCAAGGGTAGCGGCAAGTGGCAGCACAATCCTGAACATCGCCAGGGCGTCGGCTACCGGGACAGTGGCAGCCAACAGAAATACGGCCGAGGCAGCAGTCAGCAGGCCATGCAGTCGCGCGAGCAGTTCCGCGGACGGGCAGAGCAGGGGCGGCAGCAGATGGCCCGCGAAGGCGTCGGCAACCAGCGTGACCTGGCCGGCAATCAGCTCGGAGGACGCGACGGCGGCGGACTTGGCTCGCAGTCCCGTGACTCCTCGAGAGTTGGCGATCGAAGTACTCAAGGCCGAGACTTCGGTGGTCAGAACCGTGATGCAGGCGGTCAGAACCGCGACCTCGGTTCATCGAACCGCGGCGGCTCATCAAACCGCTCGCGCAGCCCCGACGCCTTCAATGGCATCGGCAGCGGGGGCAGTACCCGGGCGCAGAGCAGTCGAGGAGCCTCGAGCCGCGGTTCCGGCGGCATGTCGCGCGGTGGTGGCGGCAGGCGTCGTTGAGCCGAGAAGGAGAGCGTGACATGCGTGTGCTCGTAGTCCTGTGGCTGGTGATCGCGGCGGCAACCCAAGTCGCCTGCACTCGGTCCGTGCAGCACAGGGACTACGCCTCGACCGATGAGGCAGTCCAGGCCCTGCTGGCAGCGGTGAAATCAGGCGAGACCCGAGGCCTGCTCGAGGTGTTGGGGAACGACGCAAAGCCCGTGGTCGAGTCCGGAGACCCGGTCCAGGACCGGCAGGCACGCGAGCGATTCATGGAGGCGTACCAGACAGCTCATTCGCTCGAGACTCCCGTGGAAGGGTTGGCCATTCTCCAGATCGGATCCGACAATTGGCCGTTCCCGTTCCCCCTGCTGCAGCACGAAGGGCGCTGGCATTTCGATACCGCGGACGGAAGCGATGAGATCATCAACCGCCGCGTGGGGAAGAACGAGTTCTCCACCGTGCAGTCCTGCCTTGCATTCGTCGATGCGGAGCGCGAGTACTACGTTCGCAATCCGCAGAACGATCCACTGCTGCACTACGCGCAGAAGTTCGTGAGCTCCGAAGGCCAGAAGGATGGGCTGTATTGGCCGACCGCTGGGGATGAACCGCCCAGTCCACTCGGTGCGGGGTTCGCGCGGGCGCGCGCCGAGGGATACGCGCTGCAAGGAGACAAGGCCGGAACCGAGCCTTATCACGGCTATCTCTATCGATTGCTGACGGGGCAGGGGCCCAATGCCGCCGGCGGAGCGCACGACTACATGGTGCGCGACAAGATGCTGGGCGGCTTTGCGTTGATGGCGACACCCGCGGAGTATGGGACGAGCGGGGTGATGACGTTCATCGTCAACTATGACGGTGTCGTGTTCTCCAAGGACCTCGGCCCCGACACGGCCAAGGTCGCTGCCCACATCGAGTTGTTCGATCCGGACGAGAGCTGGAAACGCGAAGCGGCGATATAGCGCCTCGTCGGAGAGGCGAACGTCTTCGGGCCTGAACGTCCGGCCTGATTTTGTGACCCGAACTACCCACTCGCGCGCAAATTCTGTCCGTTCAGCCCTGAAAACATCCTCCACACTGCACTAAAGGGCAGTACCGGCTTGCGGTCTGCGTGGGCTAGTCTGCGCAGCATGCTCGAGGCGCTGGATAGGCTGTCTGTTGGTGGATATTCAAACTCGGTGGCATGTCCGGCCTGGAGATGCAGCGCCACCTCGTGGCCGCCGGCTGTCGCACACCCATCATCTTCATTAGGCCCACGACGATTCCGCTGCGCGAGTCGAGGCGCTGCAGGGTGGTTGCGCGCGATTCTTCCGCAAGACCGATGAGGGCGCTCGTGTTCTGGAAATCGTGGGCGTCTTCGGCCCCAAGAGCATTTCACGCTAAGGGTCCGCAAACCGCGAGGGAAGCACGATGATTCAGCGTACTGGAACGGGGCCGCTCGCTAGACGAGCGCTCGTTATCGACAGTGGACTTGCAGGGGCCGCGAGCGCCGCCGCGCGCGGAGTTCGAGGCCTCGTCACAGAGCTGCAAGCGCGCAAGATCGACGTCGTCGAGGCCCTTTCATGTGAAGACGGTCTGGCAACCGTCGTCTCCGATGCCGGCATCCATTGCATCCTGCTCAATTGGACGCTCGGCGCCAACGACAGCAGCGCTCACCAACAGGCGACAGAGTTGTTGCGAGCCGTGCGAGCCCGCAACGCCAAAGTGCCGATCTTCCTCATGGCGAGTCGCGCGCTCGCGGGCACCGTGAGCGTCGAGGTCGCGACGCTCTCCGATGAGTTCATCTGGATCCTGGATGACACGGCGGCGTTCATCGGCGGTCGCGTGCAGGCCGCGATCGATCGCTATGTCGAGGCATTGTTACCCCCCTACGCGGCCGCATTGGCGCGCTATGACCGTGAGCGCGAGTACTCATGGGCGGCGCCGGGTCATCAGGGCGGCGTCGCTTTTCTGAAGTCGCCGGTGGGCCGCGTGTTTTTCGACTTCTACGGAGAGAACCTGTTTCGCACCGACATGGGCATCGAGCGCGGTGCGCTGGGCTCGCTGCTCGGCCATAGCGGCCCGGTAGGAGAGAGCGAGCGCTACGCCGCGCGCGTGTTCGGCGCGCACCGCTCGTACACGGTGCTGAATGGCACTTCCGCGTCGAACCGCGCGATCATGACCGCGTGCGTCGGTGACAACGAGATCGCCCTGTGCGATCGCAATTGCCACAAGTCGATCGAGCAGGGACTGGCGATTACCGGCGGCATCCCCGTCTTCCTGACCCCGACGCGCAATCGCTACGGGATCATTGGACCCATCCCCCCGGAGCGACTTGAACCGGAGGCGATCGAGAAGTGCATCGGGGCCAATCCGCTGGCCAAAGGCGCGGCGGGCAAGCGTGCGGTCTACAGCGTGCTGACGAACTGCACCTACGATGGCATGTGCTACAACGCTGTCGAGGCGCAGGCACGACTGGCGAAGAGCGTCGATCGCGTCCATTTCGACGAAGCGTGGTACGGATATGCGCGCTTCAACCCGATGTACCGCGATCGCTTCGCCATGCGCGACAGTCCGAGCACCCATCCGAAGGACGGGCCCACGGTCTTCGCGACTCATTCAACGCACAAACTGCTCGCCGCTCTCTCGCAGACTTCCTGGATCCATATCCGCGATGGGCGCGGCGCGATCGATCATGGACGCTTCAACGAGGCGTACTGCTCGCAGGCGAGCACCTCGCCGCTCTACGCGCTGATCGCCTCGAACGATGTGGCCGCCGCGATGATGGACGGACCGGGAGGGCGGGTGCTCATCCAGGAGTCCATCGATGAGGCTGTAGCTTGCCGACTCGCCGTTGCACGCGCGCGCCAGGAGTTTCTGGCGAAGAAGGATTGGTTCTTCGCGCCCTGGAACGCAGACGAGGTAGTCGATCCGAAGACGCGCAAGCGCATCCCGTTCCACGAGGCATCAGCGGAACTCCTGGCCACCGATCCGAACTGTTGGGTGTTGCATCCGGGCGAAAGCTGGCATGGCTTCGAAGGCCTGCCGGACGGCTGGTGCATGCTCGACCCCATCAAGTTCGGCATCGTCTGCCCCGGCATGAAGGCCGATGGGCAGCTCGATACCGCGGGGATCCCTGCGGATATCGTCTCGGCCTATCTCGGCCGCCACGGCATCGTCCCGTCACGCACTACCGACCACATGGTGCTGTTCCTGTTCTCGATCGGTGTCACCAAGGGCAAGTGGGGGACGCTGATCAACACGTTGCTGGATTTCAAAGTCGACTACGATCGCAACGCGCCGCTCGAGGAAGTCCTGCCGTCGATCGCCGCCGCAGCGCCCGCTCGCTATGCGGGCAAGGGTCTCAAGGATCTCGGCGACGAGATGTGGGCGCAGCTGCGCAAGAGCAAACAGGGGCACTGGCAGGCGCAAGCCTACGCCACGTTGCCGAAACCAGAGATGACGCCGCGTCGCGCGTTCCAGCGCCTGATGGCCGGAGACGCGGAGAAGGTGCCGCTCAAGGAGATTGCTAACCGCGTGGTCGCCGTCGGCGTAATTCCGTACCCGCCGGGCATTCCGATCGTAATGCCCGGAGAAAGCATCGGCGCCGCGGACGGCCCGTGGCTCACGTACCTGCGCACCTTGCAGGAATACGGACACCTGTTCCCGGGCTTCGCCAAGGAAGTCGAGGGCACGGAAGAGAAAGAAGACGGCTACCACATCTACTGCGTGAAGGGAGCAGGCAAGTAAGCCCGCGGAGCCGGCCATGATCGAATACGCAGCGAAGACACCGACGATTCCGATTCCCTTCCACCAGATGCTCAAGGTAGTCGCGCTCGTCGATGGAGATGATCCGCAGGTGCGTCCGCTCATCGAGCGCCTGCGCGCCGAGAGATATGAGGTCGAGACCAGTACGCACTACGATCGTGATGTCTCCGAAGACGCTGGAGTGGGCGCGTACATCGTGGCCATTGATGGCGAGCGGCGTGAGCCGGCGCGCAAGCTGGCACAAGCCGTGCGCCACATCGGTTTCCGGACACCCCTGTGGGCGCTGGCCGATTCCCACAAGCTCACCGACATTGCGGTGGCCGGCGGGTTGGGCGAGGTGGATGGCTACCTCTATCTGGGCCAGCAATCCGACGCTTTCTATGCCAAGCAGATCATCACCAGCATCATCGACTACGGCATGAGCCTGCTGCCGCCGTTCTTTGGCGGGCTGGTGGCCTACGACGCCGAGGCGAACATCGCGTTCGACTGCCCGGGACACCAGGGCGGGCAGTTCTATCGCAAGTCGCCAGCCGGGCAGCTGTTCTTCAAGCACTTCGGGGAACAGATCTTCCGCAACGACCTCTGCAACGCCGACGTCGATCTGGGCGACCTGTTGATTCACGTCGGGCCCGCTGTGGATGCGCAGCGCCATGCCGCGCAGGTGTTCGGCGCCGATCGCACTTACTTCGTTCTCAACGGCACAAGCACTTCCAACAAGATCGTTACCAACGCGGTCCTGAAGCGTGGCGACCTGGTGCTCTTCGATCGCAACAATCACAAGTCTCTGCACCAGGGCGCGCTCGTACAGGCCGGTGCCATCCCGATCTTTCTGCCGACGGCGCGCAATCCCTTCGGCATGATCGGGGCGGTCGATTGGGACGCGTGGGATGAGAAGTATCTGCGCGAGCAGATCCGGGCTCATCCGCTGCTCAAGGACGCCAGCAAGGCGAAGGCGGAGCGCCCGTTCCGCCTGGCGTGCATCCAGCTCGCGACCTACGACGGCACGATCTACAACGTCCGCAAGGTGATGGAAAAGATCGGGCACCTGTGCGACTACGTGCTGTGGGACGAGGCGTGGATCGGCTACAACGCGTTCCACCCGCTGTTCCACGATCACAGCCCGATGCACATCGAGAAGCTCGATGCGAACATGCCGGGCCTGTTCTCGACTCAGTCCGTCCACAAGCAGGGCGCGGGCTTTTCGCAGGCTTCCCAGATTCACAAGCGCGACAACCATATCCAGGGGCAGCGCCGCTTCGTGGAGCACAAGCGCTTCAACGAATCGTTCCTGATGAACGCTTCGACGTCGCCGTTCTACCCGTTGTTCGCGTCGCTCGACGTCAATGCCAAGGTCCACGAGGGCAAGGCCGGCGAGATGCTGTGGGACCGCTGCATCGAGCTCGCGATCGAGGCCCGCAAGAAGTTGCGTCAATTCGGGCATCACTACGCACGCGAGGGCCGTGACGCGCAGGAGAAGTGGTTCTTCGATCCGTTCGTGCCCGACGTCGTGACCATCCGCGGCTCGAAGTTCACTCAGGACGCGGAGAACGTACCCTGGGAGGATCTGCCAACCGCGGTGCTCAAGCAGGAGCAGCAATGCTGGAACTTCGACCCCAAGGCCGCCTGGCACGGCTACTCGGGGTTCTCGGACGGCTACGCGATGGTCGATCCGTGCAAGCTCGCGCTGCTGACGCCCGGCATCAATCGCAAGAGCGGCGAGTACCTCGATTTTGGTGTGCCAGCTACGGTGCTCGCGAACTACCTGCGCGAACAGCGCATCGTTCCGGAAAAGTGCGATCTGAACAGCATCCTGTTCCTGATGACGCCCGCCGAGGACGAGAGCAAACTCAACACGCTGATCGCGAAGCTGGTCAAGTTCAAGAATCTCTGGGATAGCGACGCGCCGCTCGGCGATGCACTGCCGACGCTCTACGCGCAGAACAGCGCGCGCTATGCGGGCTACTCGCTGCGCAAGGTGTGCAATGAAATGCACGACTTCTATCGCCAGGCGAACGTGAAGCAGCTGCAGAAGCTATGCTTCCGTGCGAGCAGCTTCCCCGAACTCGCGATACCGTCCAAGGACGCGTACGAGAAGCTCGTCGGCAACGAAGTCGATTACGTGCCAATGAGCGAAATCAAGGGGCGGATCGCGGCGACCCTGGCGCTGATCTATCCGCCGGGCATCGGCGTCATCGTGCCCGGCGAGCGCTGGGACGAGCGCGCCAAACCGATGCTCGACTATTTTCTGACGTTCGAGGAGTCGTTCAACCGCTTCCCTGGCTTCAACTACGAGGTCCAGGGCGTGTACCAGGAACAGAAGGGCGACCGCATCAAGTTCTACACCTACGCCGTTCGAGAGTGAGCCCCGTTTCGGGGCCGAGGGGAGAAGTCAAATGCAAGAACAGAAAAAGATGAACCTGATCCAGCTCACGTTCATCGTCGCCGTCAACATGATGGGCTCCGGCATCATCATGCTGCCGACCAACATGGCGCAGGTGGGCGCCATCTCGCTGCTGTCGTGGGTCGTGACCGCAGTCGGGTCGATGGCCATCGCGTACGGCTTTGCACAGGCCGGTATCTTCAACCAGCGCACCGGCGGCATGGCGGCCTACGCGGAAGACGCGTACGGGAAGGATGGGTACTTCCAGGTATTCATTCTTTACTTCCTGTCACTCGCGATCGGCAACGTGGCGATCGGGATTTCTGCGGTCGGCTACCTGGCGACGTTCTTCCCGGGAATGAACGCAACACCGATTGCGACCTGCATGAGCGTAATCGCGCTCCTCTGGCTCACGACGGTCGCCAACTTTGGCGGCCCGAGCCTGACGGGAAAAATTGGTTCCGTCACGGTGTGGGGCGTCATCATTCCGGTGGGAGCGATCTCGCTCATCGGCTGGTTCTGGTTCAGCTCGGATACGTTTGCGGCGGCCTGGAATCCGAAAGGACTCAGCCTTGGTGAGGGCATGGGTTCGAGCATCTCCCTGACGCTGTGGGCGTTCCTCGGCATGGAATCGGCGGCGCAAAATTCCTCCGCCGTGGAGGACCCGAAGAAGAACGTGCCACTCGCGTGTCTCTTCGGGACTTTGGGCGCCGCGGTGATCTATGTGCTCTCGACCACGGTGATCCAGGGCATCGTGCCGAATGCCGAGCTGGCGGCCTCAACCGGGCCGTTCGGGCTCGCCTACGAACACATGTTCAACCCGACCATCGGTCGCATCATCATGGCGCTCGCGGTGCTCGCCTGCCTCGGCTCACTCCTTGGCTGGCAATTCACGATCGCCCAGACCGGCAAGTCTGCGGCCGAAGACCGCATGTTCCCGCAGCTCTTCACCAAGGTGAACCGGATGGGTGCGCCCGTCATCGGCATGATCGTGCTCGGCGTGGTGCAGACCGGGCTCGCCCTGATGACCATTTCGCCGACGTTGAGCGAGCAGTTCAGCGCGCTCGTCAATCTCGCGGTCGTCACCAACGTGCTGCCCTACATCGTTTCGCTCTCGGCACTGGTCGTCATGATGCGGGCGGCAAAGGTGGCGGACGGAGTCTTCAAGCGGAACGTCTTCATCCTGGTGATTGCCCTGGCCTACAGCGTCTTCGCGCTATATGCCTCCGGCAAAGATGCCGTGATGGGCGGCATGCTGGTGGTGGGCATCGCGTACTCCATCTGGGGATTCCTCGCGCCCCGCTTCTCGAGCTCCGCGTCTGCGGGTGCGGCGGCCGGCGGCGCGCGAGCGGCGAAAGCAGTGGCGATGATGGCGGTCTTCTTCGGCGCCGCCTTCAGTGCGCAGCCGTCCTCCGCGGGGACGCTGGACCGCGTCAAGGAAACCGGACATATCAAGCTGGGTTACCTCGCCGATGGGGCGCCGTTCACCAAGCGCAGCGACTCGGGCGCCGTGGACGGGTTCGGTGCAGCGCTGTGCCAGGTGATCGCCGAGCAGGTGAAGACGCAACTGGCGCTTCCCGACCTGACGCTCGACTGGGTGCCCGTCACGGGCGACAACGCGCTGCGCGAGATTCGTGCCGGCAACGTCGACCTGCTGTGCACGCCGGTGAGTGCAGCTTTGACGCGGCGACAGGACGTGGCGTTCTCAATCGCGGTGTTTCCGGGTGGCGTGCGGGCGGTGTTACGCGCAGACACGGCGGCCGCGCTACGGCAAGCGCTCGCTGAGCATCCGGACATCCGGCCCGTATGGCGCGGCTCGCCGGCTTCGAAGGTCCTGGGCCAGAAGACCTTTGCCGCCGTCGAGGGTTCGACTGCGCAGAAGTGGCTGACGAGTCAGCTCGCGACTCTGCAGATCGACGCGAAAACGACCTTCGTTGCCGACTACGGGGCGGGACTGCAGCAGCTACGCGACGGCAAGATCGATGCTCTCTTCGGAGACCGTACGTACGTGCTCGGTGCGATGGACAGCAAGACAAGCCAGGACTTCGTAATTGGCGACCGCCTCTTCACGCACGAGGCCTATGCCCTGGCGCTCGGGCGTAACGAGGATGACTTCCGGCTCGTCGTCGATCGCAGTCTCAGCCAGCTGTATCCGACCAACGGCTTCCGTGAGCTTTACAAGAAGTGGATCGGCGAGTTCGACAATGCCACGCAGACGTTCTTCCTGTGGAGCACGCCGCCCCAGTAATCAAGGAGCGGCGGCCGAGGTGCCTGGTGACATGAGGCAATTTCAAATCGAGGAGCCGTCGAGATGATTCAACGCAGTATCAAGCGCCTCAGTCTGCGGGCGCTCATCGTGGACGACGAACTCGGCACTCCGACCGCGGAAGGCCGCGCCGCGCGCACGCTCGTGCAGGAGATGCAGGGCCGCAGCATCGAGGTGGTCGAGGCCAACTCTGCCGAGGACGGAACCTCGGTCATGACGTCGGATTCCGCGATCCACGCGGTGCTGATCGACTGGACACTGGGTGACGACAGGAACCACGCTCGGGCGCGAGCATTCCTCGAGTTCGTCCGCGAGCGCAACGACAAGATCCCGATCTTCCTCATGGCCGAGCGCGGTGAGGCGTCGTCGATCCCGGTCGAAGTGATGGAGATGGTCGATGAGTTCATCTGGACGCTGGAGGACACGGCAGCGTTCGTGGGCGGGCGTATTGCCGCGGCGATCCGTCGCTACCTCGAAGTGATGATGCCGCCGCTGGCCGCGGCTCTGATGCGTTTCACCCAGGAGTACGAGTACTCCTGGCACACGCCGGGACACACGGGCGGCACGGCGTTCCTCAAGTCTCCGGTGGGCAGGATCTTCTTCGACTACTTCGGTGAGAACCTGCTGCGCTCGGACCTCTCGATCAGCGTCGGGAGCCTCGGCTCGCTCCTCGATCACAGTGGTCCGATGGGCGAGCACGAGAAGTACTGCGCACGCGTCTTCGGCGCGCACCGCAGCTACAGCGTCACGAACGGCACCTCCATGTCGAACCGGGTCATCTTCATGGCCGCCGTGGCGCGCGACCAGATCGCGTTCTGCGATCGCAACTGTCACAAGTCGATCGAGCACAGCCTGGTGATGACCGGCGCGATCCCCAACTACCTGGTGCCGCTGCGCAACCGCTACGGAATCATTGGTCCGATCCCACCGGATCGGCTGAGCAAGGAAGCGTTGAAGGACTCGATCAAATCCAATCCGCTCGTGACGAAGGGCATCAGCACGCGCGCCGTGCACTCGATCATCACCAACTCGACGTACGACGGCCTTTGCTACAACGTGAAGCGCGTCAACGCGCTCCTCGACCCGAGCGTCGATCGCATCCACTGGGACGAGGCCTGGTACGCCTATGCACGCTTCAATCCGATCTACCGGGAGCGGCACGCGATGCACGGCGATCCCAAGGATCATAAGGGTCCGACGCTCTTCGCCACGCATTCGACGCATAAGCTCCTCGCGGCGCTTTCGCAGGCATCGCTCCTGCACATCCGCGACGGGCGCAGCCCGATCCCGCATTCGCGCTTCAACGAATCGTACATGCTGCATGCGTCGACTTCGCCGCTCTATCCGATCATTGTCTCCAACGACATCACTGCGGCGATGATGGACGGCCCGGGCGGCCCGACGCTCACCAATGAGTCGATCCAGGAGGCGGTCGCCTTCCGGCAGACCATGTGCCGCGTGCATCGACAATTCACCAGGAAGCGCGACTGGTTCTTCAGGAGCTGGAACGCTGAGACCGTCAAGGCGGGTAAGAAGAAGGTGCTGTTCGAAGACGCCTCCCCGGAGCAGCTCGCGACCGATCCGCAGTGCTGGGTGCTGCACCCTGGCGAGAACTGGCATGGCTTCGGCAAGCTGGAAGACGACTACTGCATGCTCGACCCGATCAAGGTTTCGATCGTGACTCCAGGCGTCGCCGACAAGGGCGGTCTCGACAAGCGGGGCATTCCGGCGAGCCTGGTGACCTCATATCTGCACTACCGGGGCGTCGAAGTAGAGAAGACCACTGACTTCACGATCCTGTTCCTGTTCTCGATCGGTATCACCAAGGGCAAGTGGGGCACGCTCCTCAACGCGCTGCTCGACTTCAAGCGCGACTACGACAACAACGTGCCGGTCGCGCAGGTACTGCCGGGTCTCACCAGCGACGTATACGCCGCAGTCGGGCTGCGTGACCTTGCCGACCAGATGTTTGCGCAACTCAAGGAATCGCGGCAGACGCATTGGCTGGCGGAGGCCTTCTCGACACTGCCGACGCCGGTACTCACGCCCAACGCGGCGTTCCAGTACCTGGTGCGGGACGAGATCGAGCACGTGCCGCTCGAGGAGCTTGCCGATCGGGTACTCGCGACCAGCGTCGTGCCGTATCCGCCCGGAATTCCGATGCTGATGCCCGGTGAATCGACCGGCGCGGACGATGGCCCGTACCTGGGCTATCTTCGTGCGCTCGCGGCGTGGGACAAGCGCTTCCCAGGCTTCGGTCACGACACGCACGGCGTCGAGAATCGTGACGGCGTCTACTACGTCCAGTGCCTCAAGAAAGGTGCGGAGCGAGTCACGGGGCGGGCGTGAGCACGACCGGCCGCAAGATGTCGCTGCCACAGGCGACGATGCTGGTGGCCGGGAACATGATCGGAACAGGGGTATTCCTGCTACCGGTCAACCTGGCCCAGGTCGGCGGCATCGCGATCTTCGGCTGGGTGATCGCCACCGTCGGGGTGGCCGCGCTCGGGCTCGCATTCGCCAAGCTGGGCGAGCTCGACCCTCAGGAGGGCGGGCCGTACGCGTACGCACGGGATTTCCTCGGACCATTCGCGGGCTTTCAGACCAACTACGTGTACTGGTTCGGCAACTGGATCGGGAACATCGCGATCGCCGTGGCAGCGGTGGGCTACCTCGCCGAGTTGCTACCCGGGATCGCTGATCCGCCAGGCAGCGTGATCGCAACCGCCGCCGTCATCTGGATTCTCACCTTCGCCAACATTCTCGGTCCACGCGTCGTTGGCCTGCTCGAGACCTGGACGATGGCGCTGGCGCTGATCCCGATCATGGGCATTGCGTTCATCGGCTGGTTCTGGTTCAGCACCGACACGTTCATGTCGAGTTGGAACGTGAGTGGCGGATCGGACATGCATGCGGTCTCGCGTGCCGCCTCGATGGCCTTGTGGGCTTACATGGGCATCGAGAGTGCGACGGTGTCAGCGGGAGTTATCGAGAATCCGAAGCGCAATGTGCCGCTGGCGACGTTGATCGGACTCGCACTGGCAGCGGTCGTGTATGTTCTGAGCTCGACCGTGATCATGGGAATGCTCCCCAATCACGAGTTGCAGACCTCGCACGCGCCGTTTGCTGAAGCGGCGCGGATCGCGATCGGACCAGTGGGTGCAATCGTGATCAGCGTTTGCGCCGTGCTGAAATCGGTGGGCTCGCTCGGCGGCTGGATGCTGCTCGTCGGTCAGTCGGCGAAGGCGGCCGCGGACGATGGCATGTTTCCCAAGGTGTTCGCACGTCTCAACGTCCATGGCGTACCGGGCGCCGGACTCGTCATCGTCGCTGTGCTGATGACGATCGTTCTGTTTGCGACCATGTCGCCGACGCTCGCTGGCCAGTTCAATCGCATAGTCGACCTGGCGGTGATCCTGATCATCGTCCCGTACGTCTACGCAGCGGTCGCGATGGTGAAGGTCGTACACGACCACCACCTGCCGCGCGGCACATTTCAGCTCTACAAGTGGATCGCACTGGCCGCGGTCGTGTATTGCCTGTGGGCCATCATCGGCGGCGATCCGGACACCGTGGTTCACGCGATGGTCGCGCTCCTGATCAGCGTACCGTTGTATCCATTCTTCATTCGTTCCATGGAAGCAGCGAAGAAGCGCAAAGAGCTGCCGCACGCGGCGCGTGCAGTTCCTGCCTCCACGGGCTCTCCGACCGCTGCGCGCGCTACGCAGTAACGGTCGACGATGCATACAAGGAGTCGAGCCATGCAGTCACAGCATTCGCATTCGGACACGAGCTGCGGCGTCAAATCGAGGGCGCTTGCCGCTGGCGTCTTGCTTGCCCTCTTCGGCAGTGTGGCGTTCGCCGAAGAGCCGGCCGCGCCACCACCTCCTCCGGGGTTTCCGCCGGGACTCGACTGGAAGTTCGACTTCGCGGCGAGCTGGGGCTCGTTTGGCTTTGCGAACTCGCTCTATACGAATCCAAAGCCGGATGAACCGTCGGGCGATCTCAGCGACAACTGGTTCGAGGGCTCGATCACGGCGGGGATCGGTGGCGACTACACGCTTGCGAATTCTTCGCAGCTCTATGGCAAGGTGAGCGGTGTCGGAGAGCGCACCTACGGAGCCTCGCCATCGCTCGTGGGTGACGATCACTCTTCGTTCGACGTGGAGGATCTCTACGTCGGCTGGCGGTCCGGAAACAGCCTTGGCAGTCTTGGCGAAAACGCGCTCGATTTCACCGTTGGGCGCACTCAGTACAAGCTCGGCCATGGCCTGTTGCTCTGGGACGGCTCATCGGAGGGCGGGTCGCGCGGCGGCTATTGGACGAATGCGCGCAAGGCATTCGAGTTTGCCGCCATCGGGCGCTTCAAGCCTGGCAAGAACACGGTCGAGGCGTTCTACCTCAAGCGAGATGAGCTGCCCGAGTCGAACACCGACAGCAAGCTCTGGGGCCTGAACTACGAGTACGCGTTCAACGAGAACAACGCGGTCGGGGCCACCTACATGAAGTGGTCGGCCAACGACAACGCGCCTCAGCGTGATGGCCTCGACGTGTACGACGTGCGGGCCTTCATTGCTCCGATTCCGAACCTCACGGCGCTCTCCTTCGAGCTCGAGTACGCCAAGGAGGACAACGGCGACGCGCTCGATTCCGAGGCGTGGAACGCTCTCGTGGCCTATCAGCTCGACACAGTCTGGAAGCCGAAGCTGTCCTACCGCTACGCGTTCTTCCAGGGCGATGATCCCGGGACGGTAAAGAACGAAGCCTTCGATGGCCTGT
>DASQOO010000137.1:0-7452 GCA_035644435.1 Steroidobacteraceae bacterium
CGCGGGATTGCGCCACAGCGCCCGCTTGACGACGCAACCCGCGTCCGGCGTCAGCCATAGCATGAATACCACGTCGATCAGCGTCGGATGATTGGCGACGATGAGCTGACCCGGCCGGGCCAGCCGTTCCAGCCCGTGGAGCTCGTACGTCAGCAGGCCGAGACTGCGCATGAACCAGATGAACAGTCCCATCACGCGCTGCATGGCGGCACCGATGCGTCTCTGCGCCACGACTCGATTAGGGGAAAAGAGTCTGAGCAGTGGAAACAGAGTGAGGCTGAGCAGGGTGCCGCCCACCCCGAAGGTCACGAACGAGAGTCCCGTGCCGAAACGGCGCGAGCCACGATCGAGCATCCCTCGCAATCGCGTTTCCATCGGCCCAGTGCCCCCCATACAATTAGCTTATCGCATCTCGCAGCGGCTTCACGGTGACGACAGTGGCAGATTCTTCGACGCTCGCGCAGACGGCTGACGAAGCCGCGCTCGCCGCCCTGCTGGTGGAGGCGCTCAACCTGCAAGACGTGGCGCCGGCCCGGATCTCGCCGACGGCGCCATTGTTCGGCTTCGACCACGGCAGTCTCGGGCTCGATTCGATCGACGCGCTGGAGATTGCCCTCGCCATCCAGAAGCAATATGGCATCGAGCTGCGTTCCGAGGACCCCGGCACCAAATCCGCCTTCGCCTCGCTCAGGGAGCTCACGGCTCACATCCTGACCCGCCGCAACGGGCGCTGACCGACGCCAATGTTCCCGCTAGCCGTGGCCTATCCCGTGCTGGTGCACCTGGCCGTCATCTGGCCGCGTCCCTGGCTCGAATGGCTCGCGCTCGCCGCCTTGAGTGCCCTGCCCCTCTATCCCTCACTACGTGCACGCCGGCCGTGGGCCTGGGCGACGCTGCTCGCCTGCCTCGTGGCGAGTACCCTCATCGTTCGCTGGCAGGGAACGCACTGGGTATTGCTCCTGCCGCCGATCGCGATCCCGCTCTCGCTCATGTTCCTGTTCGGTGCTTCGCTGCGTCCCGGCCAGCAACCGATGGTGACCCGCTTCGCCCTGCTCGCGCGAGGCTCGCTGCCGCCGGAGCTGGTCACCTACACCCGCAGCGTCACGGTACTCTGGGTCGTCGTGTTCGCGGCGCTGACGCTCTCAGCGCTCCTGCTGGCCCTGTTCGCCTCGCGTGAAGCCTGGTCGCTGGCGACGAATTTCCTGCACTACTTCTTCATCGGCGCGGTGTTTGCGGGCGAGTACCTCTGGCGCCGCTGGCACTTCCGGCATCTCGAGCATCCCGGATTCCTGGCCTACCTGCGCCAGTTGAAACCGGTGCGCATGCGGTCCCCATGAACGCGGCCCCGGCGCTCCCGGTGCTGTGCCAGCACGCGCCGCATGAGGTCGTGGTGTGGCGCCAGGGGCAAGCCGTCAGCGCCGCGCAGCTGCACGCCCAGGCGCACGCGCTGGCCCGGGTGCTGCCGCGCACGCGCTACGCGATCAACCTCTGCGAGAGTCGCCGCAATTTCCTGGCCGCTTTCCTGGCCACAGCGCAGCGCGAACAGGTCAGCCTGCTGCCCTCGAGCCGTGCGCCGCTCGCCGTACGCGAGATCCAGGACCACTATCCCGATCACCACGTGCTGACGGATGAACTGGCCGACGGAGCGATCAGCGACTCCGTGATGCGATCACCCCTCACGATCGCGGAATCGGGTGCTGTGGCCATAGTCTTCACCTCGGGCACCACGGGGCGGCCGACGCCACACGAGAAGGACTGGCGCACACTCCTGGCGACGGCGCGACTCGCGCATGAGAGATTCCTGCCGGACGCACGCGGCTTCAATGTCGTCGCAACCGTGCCGGCGCAGCACATGTATGGCTTCGAGACCACGGTCACGTTGATTCTGCTCAGCGCCAGCGCGGTGAGCGACGCTCGCCCACTGTTCCCGGCCGACGTCGCCGCAGAACTGGCGGCTGTTCCGGCGCCCCGCGTCCTGATCACGACACCCGCTCATCTGCGGGCTTGCGTTGCGTCCGGAGCGTCGTTTCCCGCGCTCGAGCTGATCATCTCGGCGACGGCCCCCCTGGACCGCGAGCTCGCTGCCGATGCAGAGCGTCGCTGGAACACTCGCGTGTTCGAGATCTACGGCTGCACCGAAGCGGGCAGCATGGCCTCCCGGCGCACGACCCAGTCGGAGCATTGGTTCGCGTATCCGGGTGCGTGGGTCGAGGCCCACCAGGCAGGCGCGACCTATCACGGGGCGCACCTGCCGGAACCCGTACCATTGCCCGATTTCCTGGAGCTCGAGAGCCCGCAGACGTTTCGCCTCGTCGGTCGGGATGCCGACCTGGTGAAGGTCGCAGGCAAACGCGCCTCGCTCGCCGAGCTGACTCAGCGACTGCTCACGATCAGGGGCGTGCATGACGCGATCGTTTTCGTGCCACACCCGGATGGCCGTCCCGCAGCGCTCGTCGTAGCCTCGGGCATCGCTCGCGACGAGATCCTCGCGGCATTGGCCGCGCAGCTCGATCCGGTTCTCGTGCCGCGGCCGCTGCTGCTGGTCGAGCGGCTGCCAAGGGATGCGCTGGGCAAGATTCCGCGTGCCGCGCTTCTCGGCGCCATCGGGGAAAGCTGATGAGCGAAGTCGATGGTGAAGCGAGCGTTGCGATCGCCGCGGATGCGCCCTATTTCGCCGGGCACTTTCCCGCAAACCCGGTGGTGCCGGGCGTCGTTGTCCTGGAGCATGTGATCGAGGAGATTTCGCGGCGGACCGGGATGAAACGCTGGCCGCAGCACATTCACGCGGTGAAATTCCTGGGGCCGCTGCGGCCGGGCGATGAATTGAGCGTCGAACTGCAGACGACCGGGGCGAACACGGTCCGCTTCGGCTGCCGCTCGGGAAGCAGGCCGATCGCGGTGGGCGTGATCACGCTGCATGCCAGCGACTTCGCACCGCGCCAGCCGTGAAGCGTTCGCCTCAGGATGCCGAGGGCCTGCGCTCATGGGACAGCTACCCGGAGCGCAGCACACCGCCGATGATCAGCCTGCTGGTCAACACGACCTTGCTCCTCGGCCGGCCGCTCATGCGGCTCCTGCTCTGGCCCATCGTTCTCTACTTCTTTCTCACGGGCAGGGACGCGCGCCGCGCTTCCAGGGATTACCTGCGCCGTGTGCTCGAGCACGAGCCGCGCGCCCAAGACATCCTGCGCCACTTCCACACTTTTGCAGTGGTCTTCATCGACCGTGTGTACCTGCTGAGCGACCGCGAAGAGAAGCTGCAGATCGACGCACGCGTTGCCGAGGACGCGCTGCGCACCATCCGGGAGAAGCAGGGCTGCCTGCTCCTCGTCGCACATTTCGGCAGCTTCGAAGCGCTGCGCATCAAGGGCACGCGTCGTGCCGAGGCGCCGATCCGCATCGTGCTCGATCGGCAGGTCGGTCGCATGGCGATGAGCCTGCTCGAGAGGCTCAACCCGGTACTGGCAGCGCGCATCATCGATGCCTCGCGGCGCGGTCCGGGGTTGATGCTCGACATCAAGCAGGCGGTCGAAGCCGGACATATCGTCGGCATCATGGCGGATCGGGCGCGCGCCGATGAGCGCTCGATCAGCGTGACCTTCCTGGGCGGGTCGATTCGCATACCCGCTGGACCCTGGATCATCGCCGGCATGCTCGGTGTTCCGGTGCTGCTTGGCTTCGGGATCTATCGTGGCGGCAGTCAGTACGAGTGCCGGCTACAGCTGTTCGAACAGCGGATCGACTTTCCGCGCGAGCGGCGCGAGCAAGTGTTGCAGGACTGTGCGCAGCGCTTCGCGGCGCGGCTCGAGCAGCAGGTGCGCGAAGCGCCCTACAACTGGTTCAACTTTCACGACTACTGGCTCGACGGGGCGCCGGAGCGCGATGGAACCGCTGCGCATTAGCGCCTACACAGTGACCTCGGCGCTCGGCTGCGGGCGCCGTGCTCACCTCGATGCCTTGCAGGCGGAGCGCACCGGGCTGCGACCGCAGGCGGTCGCAAACTGCGCACTGCAAACTCACGTGGGCGAAGTCGCGGGGCTGGATGCACCGCTCGCAGGCGAGTCGGCGCGCTGGGACTGCCGCAACAATCGACTCGCACAGCTGTCGCTGGCGCAGGATGAGTTTCGAGACGCGGTCGGGCGCTGCCGGGCGACGCTGGGCGACGAGCGCATCGGCGTCTTCATCGGCACGAGCACCTCCGGCGTGCAGCAGACTGAGCTGGCCTACCGCGACCGGGATCGCAGTTCCGAGCGGTTACCGGACTACTTCCTGCATCGCTACACGCAGAACATCTTCAGTGCCGCCGATTACGTGCGCATCGCTCTCGGCCTCGCCGGGCCGACGCTCGCAATCTCCACCGCCTGCTCCTCGAGCGCCAAGGTGTTCGCATCGGCGCGGCGCGCGATAGCCGCGGGACATTGTGAGGCCGCGGTGGTGGGCGGAGTCGACAGCCTGTGCCTCACGACGCTCTACGGATTCAATTCGCTGCAGCTGGTCTCCGCTGAGCCTTGCCGGCCGGCGGATCTCAGGCGTAACGGCATTTCGATCGGCGAGGCTGCAGGCTTCGCGCTGCTCGAGCCCGGCAATGGCGAGCTGATGCTGCTCGGCTACGGCGAGAGCAGTGACGCCCACCACATGTCGGCTCCCGATCCCGACGGACGCGGTGCGAGTGCGGCCATGCGTAGCGCCCTGCGCTGCGCCGATCTCGAGCCGCGCGACATCGACTACATCAACCTGCATGGAACGGCCACGCCTGCCAATGACGCCGCGGAGGATCGCGCGGTGCGGGAAGTATTCGGCGACGGCGTGCCGCAAAGCTCCACCAAGGGTTGGACCGGCCACACGCTGGGCGCAGCCGGGATCGTCGAGGCGGCCATCGCGCTGCTCTGCATCGAGGCAGGACTTCTCCCGCGCAGCCTCAACACGCGCGAGCAGGATCCGCAGATCCTGGGCACCATCGTGCTCGAGACTCGCAGCGCACCGGTGCGACGAGTGCTCAGCAATTCCTTCGGGTTCGGCGGCAGCAACTGCGCGCTGGTATTCGGAGGAGCTGCATGAACGAGGCTTTCGTCACGGGTATCGGCCTCGTCGCGCCCGGCCTGCCCTCCTGGCAGGAGGCGGCTCCGACATTGAACGGCGCCAGGTCTTATGAGGCAGCACCAATCGGCACAGTCCAGTCAGAACTCCTGCCGGCCAACGAGCGTCGCCGCGCGCCACTCGGCGTGCGCATGGCACTGCGTGCCGCGCAGGAAGCGACCGCAGCAGCGGATGCGACGGCGGCTCTCGCCTCGGTGTTCGCGTCCTCGGATGCCGACATCGAGATCATTCACCGCATCTGCACGGCCCTTGCGGAGCCCACGCGCAGCGTATCGCCAACCGACTTCCATAACTCGGTGCATAACGCTGCCTCGGGCTACTGGAGCATTGCGACGCGCGCACACGGCCCATCGAGCGCGGTGTCGGCCTACGACTTCAATCTTGCGGCGGGCCTGCGCGAGGCGCTCGCATTGCTGAGCATCGACGACACCGACGTGCTGCTCGTGCTCTACGATGTGCCGCCGCCCCCTCCGCTATTTGCCGCGCGACCGCTCGCTCATCCAGCTGCCGTCGCACTGCTACTCACCCGTGCTCGTGCGTCCGGGTCGATCGCTCGCCTGGCGCTCTGCGAAGCCCGCGAGGAAGCAACGATGCACGATCCGAAGCTCGAAGCGCTGCGCCAGGCAAACCCGGCAATGCGGGCGCTGCCGCTGCTGCAGGCATTCGCAGCGTCACGCCCGGCCTGCATCGGGGTTCGCGAGTACGACGATCGCTGCCTCGGCATCCGGATCAACACGCCGTGATCGGCCGCGACGAAATCCTCGCGCGGGTGCCACATTCAGGCACGATGTGCCTCATCGATCGCGCGTTGAGCTGGGACCAGGACCAGATCCGCTGCGAGTCCGAGACCCATCGCGACCTGCGAAATCCGTTGCGGCGCGCTGGCGCGTTGTCAGCCGTGCATCTCATCGAGTACGGAGCACAAGCGGCCGCGCTTCACGGAGCCTTGCTCGCGCCCGATCCGCAACAGGCCAGCAGGGCCGGCATGCTGGTTTCAGTGCGCCAATGCGAGCTGCTCATCGATCGTCTCGAAGCGCTGCCGGATGCACTGCGGATCCAGGCGCGCCGCGAAGCGCACGGTGCCGAGGCGCTCACGTACTCCTTCGAAGTTGCCCACGATGAGCAAATCCTCGGACGGGGACGCCTGATGATCCGCCTTGCCGGGGTCGCGCCGCGGCTCGATACTGCGGATCGTTGACCGACAAGCTTCCGGTCAACTGGGGAATGCCATGAGAACAAGAATATTCCTGCTGTCCTCGATGTTGTGCGCCAGCCTTGCCGCCAGGGGTGCCGAGGTACCGTCCAATCCGCCGCCCACATCGAAGCTGTCGGGCCACGGGCAGTACGAGATACAGCCGCTGAAGATGGGCGCGCCCTACGCCGGACAGGACACCAACGAGAAGGCCAAAGCTAAAATCCAGGAGTACCTCGACAACGAGGTTGCGCCGTTGCTCGACACCTGGGGCAAGGCAGACAAGCCTGAAGATACGCAGACCACACTGGTCGTCGTTCCGGAAGTGCAGAGCATCCGCTTCATCAGCGGCGGCAAGCGCTTCTGGGCTGGAACGCTCGCAGGCTCGTCCTCCGTAGTGCTCAAGGTGACATTGCTCGAGCAACCCTCGGGAACCGTCATCGGCGAGCCGCAGTTTTTCCAGCGCGCCTCTGCGCAGAGTGGCGCGTGGACCTTCGGCGCACAGGACAACGACATGCTTCGCCGCATCGTGGTTCTGATGAAGGGCTATCTCGAAGCAAACTACAGCGAAGCGGTCGGCGGCCCGACGGGCCACGACAAGTGACCTACGTGGCTGCGATCGACTCCAGCGCAGCGCTTGACACGTTTCCATCCGCTCCCTAGGCTGCCGCTCCACTGTCAGGTGCACGGGAAGCCGGTGCGTCGCGCGAGCGACAATCCCGGCGCTGCCCCCGCAACGGTGATCGAGTGATGACGGCATCCTGAAGCCACTGCGCTGCGAGGAATTCCTCAACGCGTGGGAAGGCGATGCCGACCGGCTGAAGCTCGCTTCAGCCAACTCGTAAGCCCGGAGACCGGCCTGACAGCCGCAAACCAGCTTCGCGGCGGGCGATGGCACTGGGCTAACCCCCACCCTGTCCCTGCCCGCGGCTGGCCCTCGTCCCAACGCCATGCGGGAGTGCATGGGGGAGTCAGTCCGTGTCTATTCGTCGCCTGTGTGTCGCGGCCGCAGTTGCCGCGGTAAGTTTCCCCACTATTGCCGCCGAAACGGTTTCACCGCTCGGCGAAACGGTCGTCACCGCCACGCGCACTGAGATACCGCTCAGCGATGTGCTGGCGCCGGTGATCCTCATCAGCCGTGATGACCTGGCACGCTCGCTCGC
>DASQOO010000138.1:0-8394 GCA_035644435.1 Steroidobacteraceae bacterium
TCGAAGTGCTGACGGAGAACTACCTCGTCCCCGGTGGCAGGCCGCTGCACTTTCTAGCTCGCATCCGCGAACAGTTCCCGATCGCGATGCATGGCGTGGCGCTTTCGATCGGCAGCACGGATGAGCTCGATCGCGGGTACCTCGCGCAGGTGAAGGCGCTCGCGACCCGGTTTGAGCCCGCCTGGATCTCGGATCATCTCTGCTGGACCGGGGTGGCAGGCCGCAACACGCACGATTTGTTGCCGCTGCCGTACACCGAAGAAGCACTGCGCCACGTCGTCGAGCGCGTGCGCGTGGCGCAGGACCTTCTCGAGCGTCGCCTGGTGCTCGAGAACGTCTCGAGCTACGTCAGCTTCAACAGCGCGACATTTTCCGAGCACGACTTTCTGCGCGCTCTGGCGGAGGAGGCCGATTGCCTCATCCTGCTCGACGTCAACAACGTGTATGTGAGCAGCGTCAATCACGGGTTCGATCCGCTTGCGTATCTTGACGCCATGCCAGCGAAGAGAGTGCAGCAGATTCACCTGGCGGGACACGAGGATCGAGGCGCGTGTCTCGTGGATACTCATGATCGCCCGGTGCCCGCCGCGGTTTGGAATCTGTACGTCGAGGCTGTGCGTCGCTTCGGCGCGGTCTCGACCTCCATCGAGCGCGACGCCAACATCCCGCCGCTCACGGATCTGCTCGCGGAGCTCGACACAGCTCGCTCGCTCGCCGGTGGTGCGTTGTGTCGCGCGCCATGAGTACACCTTCGCTCGCCCGGTTGCAGCGCGCGCTGCAGGAGTTCGTGCTGCACGACGCGGCTGATGTTCACGACTACGTGCGCAGCACCGAAAGCAGTTCGGCCGGCGCGCGCCTCGACGTCTATGCGAATGCATATCGCACGCGGCTCACCGAGGCGCTGGAGAGCAATTTCCCGGTCCTGGCAAAGCTCATGGGCGGCGATGAATTCCGGGCGCTCGCCCGCGACTACATCCTGCGCCACGATTCCACGCACCGCTCGGTCCGCTGGTACGGTGACCGCCTCGCCGGGTTCCTCGGTGCGGATGAGCGCTACCGAGGCGCGGCGCTGCTCGCAGACCTGGCGGCCTGGGAATGGGCGATGACCGAGGTGTTCGATGCCGCGGATGCTCCGAACGTAAGGCTCACAGATCTTGCCGGCCTCGCGCCCGAGGCGTGGTCGGATCTCGAGCTCCTCGCACATCCGTCATTGCGGCGGCTCGACCTGACGTGGAACGCGCCGCAGACCTGGAAGGCGCTGCAGGGCGATGCAGCGGCGCCAGCACCTGAATGCGTTTCACCGCCGCAGCCCTGGCTGCTCTGGCGCAGGGATCTGCAGCTCCTGTTTCGCTCGCTCGACCCGGTGGAAGCGAAGGCCATCGATGCGGTGCGCGCCGGCGAAACGTTCGGATCGCTCTGCTCGGGAATATCCGACCTGCGGGGTGAGGAAGAAGCGCCGCAACGCGCTGCGAGCCTGCTGCACGGGTGGATCGAGGCCGGTCTGATCAGCGCGATCGTCGCCAGCTAGCGACAAACCGCCGTAGCCTGCGCATTAACAATGCTTCACGCGCGGCATTGTGAACTAGGCTGCGGCTCTACAATCAGTGGAAAGTCATGATGAGTGCGCTGGCCTGGAGGCACTCCGTGAACCGCAAGCTCCTCCTCTCTTTCTGGTTGCCCGCGTTCATCCTGAGCGGCGCGGCCGCGGCGCAGTCGGCCGAGTACAACGGCCGCTTTTCGCATCCGTCAGGCGCGACGCTCGCGCCCGATCGCATCATCGTGAAGTGGCGCGCGAGTGCCTCCATCGCGTCCGCGAAGCAGGCGCCGGCCACTGCCGAGATCAATGCGATTCCAGCGCTTGCCGGCATGCACGTTCAGTCGGTGACGCAGATCGCACCGCGCCTGCAGCTCCTGCGACTGGAGCAGCCACTGTCGGCTGCGGACCTGCAGCAGACGCTGGAGCGCCTGTCTGCCGATCCCGGCGTCGAGTACGCGGTGCCTGATCGACGTCGCTGGCCGCACCTCGTGCCCAGCGATTCGCTGTTCACTACGCAGTGGTACCTGCAATCGGCGCAACTCTCGGGGATCCGCGCGAGCACGGCCTGGGACACGACGACCGGCAGTGCGGGCACTGTCATCGCGGTGCTCGATACCGGCGTGCGCTTCAACCATCCTGACCTTGGACACGCCGAGCAGGGCGGCAAGCTCCTGGCGGGCTACGATTTCATCGCCGGCGAGAGTGCGACCAGCTTCCTGGTTGCGAATGATGGCGATGGGCGTGATTCCGATCCGTCCGATCCCGGCGACTGGATCGATGCGGGCGATCAGCAGAATGCCGAGTTCAGCAGCTGCCCGGTCAGCGACAGCTCCTGGCACGGCACGCGCGTGGCGGGAATCATCGGCGCGGCCACCAATAACGGCATCGGCATGGCGGGCATCACCTGGAACGCCTGGATTCTGCCGGTACGCGTGCTCGGCAAATGTGGCGGCTTCGACTCCGACATCATGGCCGGCATGCGTTGGGCGGCGGGACTTTCGGTCAGCGGCGTGCCGGATAATCCGCATCCGGCCAACATCATCAACATGAGCCTGGGCGCGGACGGCGCTTGCAACGCCGCCTACGCGGATGTCATCAACGAACTGACCGCGCGCGGCGTGGTGGTGATGGCGTCGGCCGGCAACGATGGTACTTTCATCGACTCGCCTGCGAACTGCGCCGGCGTCATGGCGGTCGTCGGGCTACGCCAGGCCGGCACCAAGGTCGGCTTCAGCAGCCTCGGACTCGATGCGGGGATAGGCGCGCCCGGCGGCAACTGTGTGAACATCGGTGCCGGGCAGCCGTGCCTGTTCTCGATCAATACCACCAGCGACGTCGGACGCACGGCACCTGCCGGTCCGACCTACACCGACCAGTTCAATTTCAGCGTGGGCACGAGCTTCTCATCGCCCATCGTGGCTGGAGCCGCGGGCCTGATGCATGCCGTCAATGCGCGCCTGCCACCGGCGCTCGTAATCGCGCGCCTGAAGCAATCGGCGGCGCCGTTCCCGTCCACGTCGAACTCCACGCCGGCGCCTCCGGTTTGCCACGTGCCGGCGAACAGCAGCGACGTGCAGACCGCCGAATGTATCTGCACCACGCAAACCTGCGGCGCGGGAATGCTCGATGCTTTCGCCGCCGTGGGCGCCGCGCAGCGCCCGATTGCGTTCGTGAACGTGCCCGCGAGTGTTTCCGCGGGGCAAACGATTTCACTCGATGGGCAGCCGAGTGCCGCGGCCTGCAACCGCACTCTGTCGACGTTCTCCTGGAGCGTATCCACTGCGAGCGGCACGCCGCCGACCATCAACAATCCTGATCAGGCTGTGGCGAGCGTCCAGGTACCGACCAGTGGCGACTTCGTGCTGCGGCTGACAGTGACGGATAGCAACGGTGCGCAAGACACCGCCGACGTGGCAGTAACTTCGATGGCCGCCGTGACAACTGCGACCGCGCCGCTCAGCGGAGCAGCCTGCCCGCCGATCATCACCATCGCCCAGACCGGTCCGCCTCCTGTGACACCGAGTGGTGGCAAGCACGGTGGCGGCGGAATGATGCTCTTCGACCTCCTGGCACTGAGTCTCGGGTTGCTGCGCCGAATTACCACTCGTCGCTAGTCACCGACCCTGATCACCAGCGCTTCGATATCGGCCTGGCGCAACCGATCGCGGGTGCGATTGAGCTCCTTCAGGTCTTCGATCGGGCCGATGCGCACACGATGCCAGGTGTCGTTGTCGACCGAGACCTTCTGCACCTTCGATTCGACGCCCAGCAGCGCCAGTTGCGCGCGCACGCGATCGGCATCGGCGTAGTTGCGATACGAGCCCGCCTGCAGGACATACGCACCAGGCCGTGCGATCGGCGCTGAGCGCGCATCGGGGGCCTCGGCCTTTTCCCGCTCCGGCACCACGACTTCGAACTTCGGCAGCATCTGGTAGAAGTCGTACTTGCGGCCGGATTCCTCGGTTGGTTCTTCTTCGGCAGAGGCGCGCGCATTGCGATCCGTGCGTGCGGACGCCTCGGGCTTCGCCGGCTGCTGCGCGCCGGGGCGCCGGTCGTATATATAAAGAGCGGCTGCCACACCCAGCCCGATGGCCAGCCCCAGCAGCAGGCCCACTCCGCCCGAAAGGCCCTTGCCGGCGCGACCGCCGCGACTGCCCTTGTAATCGCGCGACATGGTTACATCGACTCGGGCGCCGAAACGCCCAGCAATCCGAGCCCGTTGCGCACCACCTGCTGCAGCGCCTGGACCAGCATGAGGCGCGCATTGCGCAGTCCCGCGTCCTCGACGATGAACTGGTGCGCGTTGTAGTAGGTATGAAAGTCATTGGCGAGCTCGCGCAGGTAGTGGACCAGCGCGTGGGGCGCGCGATTGAGCGCCGCCAGCTGGATCACCTCGGGATAGCGACTCAGTGTCCTGAGCAGCGCCACTTCCTGCTCCGCATCGAGAAGCGCGAGATTGCGCCGGGCTGCTTCGGGCTCGAACGCGAGGCCGCGGTCGGCCAGCTGCTTCATGACGCTGGCGACGCGCGCGTGCGCGTACTGGATGTAGTAGACCGGGTTGTCGTTGGAGCGTGACTTGGCGAGCTCCAGGTCGAAATCCAGGTGCTGGTCGTTGCCGCGCATCACGTAGAAGAGGCGCGCCGCGTCGTTGCCGACTTCCGCGCGCAGCGCCCGCAGCGTGACGAATTCGCCGGAGCGGGTCGACATCTGCACCTTCTCGCCGCCGCGGAACAGGGTGACGAACTGGATGAGCCGCACTTCGAGACATTCACCCGGCTCGCCCATCGCGCTCAGGCCCGCGCGCACGCGCGTGACGTAGCCGTGATGGTCGGCGCCCAGCACGTCGATCAATTGCTCGAAGCCGCGCTCACGCTTGTGCAGGTGGTAGGCGATGTCGGAAGCAAAGTAGGTGCGCTGCCCGTTCTCGCGCTCGACCACGCGATCCTTTTCATCGCCGTAGTCGGTCGCCTTGAACCAGAGCGCGCCGTCCTTCGAGTAGACGTGCCCGCTTGCCTTGAGGCGCTCGAGCGCGCGGTCGATGGCGCCGTCCGTGGCGAGGGTGCGCTCGGAGAACCAGCGGTCGTAGGTGACGCCGAATTCAGCCAGATCCTCGCGGATGTCGCCGAGGATATCCGCGAGTGCGACGTCGAGCACCCGGCGCAGGTCGTCCGTGCCCAGAAGTTTGCGCGCCCGCGCAATCACTGCGTCGATGTACTGGTCCTTGTCGCCGGCCGGCGCGTCGGGTGGCAGGTCGCGAAACACATCCGCCGCCGGACGATGCAGACGTCGCTGCTCGGCATCGAACACTTTCTGCGCGATCGGCAGAAGGTAGTCGCCGCGATAGCCGTTGCTCGGAAACTCGAGTGGCTCACCGCAAAGTTCCAGGTAACGCAGCCACACGCTCGCGGCGAGGATGTCCATCTGCCGCCCCGCATCGTTCACGTAGTACTCGCGCTTGACGTCGAAGCCCGTGACGGCGAGCAGATTCGCGAGCGTCGCGCCGTAAGCGGCGTGCCGGCCGTGGCCGACGTGTAGCGGGCCGGTTGGATTGGCCGAAACGAATTCGACCAGCACGCGCTTCCCTGCGCCCAGGTTCGAGCTGCCATAGCGCGCGCCTTCGGCCGCGACGCGCTCGAGCTCGCGCGCATATGCGATCGGCGCGAGTCGAAAGTTGATGAAGCCCGCGCCCGCGACTTCAGCTTTCGCGATCAGGTCCGAGGCGGGAAGCGCGGCGACGATCGCCTGGGCAAGCTCGCGCGGATTGCGGCGCGCGGCCTTGGCGAGTCGCAGCGCGATGCTGGTCGCGAAGTCGCCGTGCGCCGGATCGCGCGCGCGATCGAGCTCGACCGCCGCGTCGGCGCCTTCGGCGGGCAAACTTCCGGCGGGCATCGCAGCCAGTGCCTGCCGGATCAGGCTGCTGATCTGGTCTTTCAAGGCTCCATCTCGAGGTCGAACGAAGCGCGCCAGTCTACCCGATCACATCAGCTCCTGCGGATCGACATCGAGCGACCAGTGCAGGCCATGCGTGCCGCGCAGCGCTTCCACCGCCGGCATCCAGTCGGTGAGGAATCGCTGCAACACCGTGCGCGCGTCGCTCTCGATCAGCAGCTGAGCGTGATGTCTTCCGGCCCGACGCGCCATGGACGCGAACACCGGACCGAGAATGCGCACGCTTCCCGGTACAGGCTGGGCGACGCTCGAAGCCGCTTCCAGAAAGAGCATGGCGGCCTGGGCCTCGCGCGCGTCCGCACGCAACAGTGCCAGGCGCGAAAACGGTGGCCAGTGCGCGGCGGCACGCTCCTCGAGCGCGGCCGCGGCGAATCCCTCGTAGCCCTTCTCGAGGAGACTCACCAGCAACGGATGTTGCGGGAACGCCGTCTGGATCAGCACCTCGCCGGGCCGCGATGCACGCCCCGCACGACCGGCCACCTGCACGATGGTCTGGGCGAGACGTTCGCTCGCGCGGAAGTCGGCGCTGAACAGACCCTGGTCCGCATTGACGATCACGACCAGTGTCACGTCGGGGAAGTGATGGCCCTTTGCGAGCATCTGCGTGCCGACGAGGATGCGCGCCTCGCCGGTTGTGACGCGCGCGAGCAGCGCCTGCATTTCGCCCTTGCGTCGCACGCTGTCGCGATCCAGGCGCACCAGCGGAAGCTGAGGAAAGCGATCGCGCAACAGGTCCTCGACGCGCTCGGTGCCCTGGCCGACCGGCTTGATTTCGTGCCCGCAGCGCGAACAGCCGAGCGGCATCGGCTGATCGGCGCCGCAGTGATGGCAGCGCAGGCGCTGCGAGCGCAGATGCACTGTCAAGCGCGCATCGCATTGCTGGCACGGGGCGATCCAGCCGCAACCGGGACAGAACAAAGTCGGCGCGTAGCCACGACGATTCAGGTAGATGAGCACCTGGCCGCCGGACTCGAGGTGCCGCGCAATGCCGAGCAGGACCGGGCCGGCAAGCCCCGACTCGGCTGCATACTGACGCAAGTCGACGAGAATCATCCGCGGGTGGCGTGCTTCGCCCGGCCGCTCGGGAAGGACATGACGCGTGTAACGTCGTTCGCGGGCGTTCTGCAGTGATTCCAGCGACGGCGTGGCCGAGCCGAGAATCACCGGCAGGTCCTGCCGGCGCGCGCGCATCACCGCGAGATCACGGGCGGAATAGCGAAATCCCTCCTGCTGCTTATAGGAGCTGTCGTGTTCTTCGTCGACGATGATCACCCCCGGGCGCGCGAGGGGCGTGAAGATGGCCGAGCGCGTGCCGATCACGATTGCGGCCTCGCCTTGGCGCGCGCGTCGCCAGGCGGCGAGTCGCTCGCCTTCGCTCAGGCTCGAATGCAGCACCGCGAGCGGGGCATCGAAGCGTTCAGCGAAGCGCTGCACGAGTTGGGGCGTGAGGCCGATCTCGGGGACCAGCACCAGCGCCTGGCGTCCTCGCGCCAGCACTTCCGTGACGACACGCAGATACACCTCGGTTTTGCCGCTGCCGGTTACACCATCGAGGAGCCACGCGCCGAAGCGCTCACCCGCGCGCAACACGGCGACCACCACCTGCGCCTGCGCGTCCGTGAGCACTGGGCCCGGCCGGGCGGCCCACAGCTTTGGCTCGGCATGCTCGCGCCTGGCTTCGACCGATTCCACCCAGCCCTTGCGCAGCAGCTCGCGCAAAGTGTTGCGCCAGCGCGGACCGGCTGCGGCGAGTTGCGAGCCGAGGGGACCGTGCGCCAGCTGGTCGAGAAGGGCTCGTTGGCGTGGCGCGCGAGTTCCGAACGGCGCGCCATGCGACTGCTGGCCCGCCAGCGTGAGCTGCCAGGTTTCCTCGACTGCCTCCAGCGGGCGGCCCAGACGCAATGCCAGGGGCAACGCCGCGCTCACGACCTCGCCGATCGGATGGTGGTAGTACTCGGCGGCCCATTCGAGGAATCCGAGGAGCGCGGTATCGAACACCGGCTCCGAATCCACGAGCTCGAGTGCGGCCTTGAGCTTGTGTGGCAAGACCTTGGATGCCGCAGTGAGCTCCATCAGCAAGCCAGTCGTGCGCCGGCGCCCGAATGGAACGCGGACCCGCTTCCCCGGCACGAGCGTCGAGCGCGCAACACCCGCCGGCGCGAGATAGTCAAAGAGCCGGCGGAGCGGCGTGTCGACAGCCACCCGGAGGATGGTCCGCGCCGCCTGGTTGTGCACAAAACCTGTGGGTAAGTCTGTGGACGAATCGGGGCGAGAGCGCTTAACTGAGCGTGGCACAGGGCACTCGCATTGCGTTGGCGATTTTTTGAGCGAACCGCAAGTAAGCAAACCCGATCAACGCCTTAGACCCCGCGCCCGACAGGCTTTGTGAAGGCTTCATGAAAACGTCA
>DASQOO010000139.1:0-11891 GCA_035644435.1 Steroidobacteraceae bacterium
CTTCAGCCATTGGAACACGAGCCCGGCGAAATACCATCCGAACGTGGGAGGTGTGTTGAGCATGGAGCCCTCGTCGGCCATGCCCATGTAGTCGAATACGAGCGGCGTGCCGGGACGCGCGCGCCCGATCAGATCATCGCGCACGATGACCACCGTGATACCGGAAGGCCCAATGTTCTTTTGCGCGCCCGCGTAGATGAGTCCGAATTTCGACACGTCGATCGGGCGCGACAACAAAGTCGAGGACATGTCGGCGACCAGTGGTGTTGCACCGATTTCGGGCACGAAATGAAACTCCACACCGCCAATCGTCTCGTTCGGCGTGTAGTGCAGGTATGCCGCTTCCTGGCTCAGTTTCCATTCCGCCAGCGGCGGGATCGAGTTGTAGCCGGAGTTCGCTGCATCCGCCGCTACATTGACCTTGCAGTAGCGCCGCGCATCGCCCAGCGCTTTCTTCGACCAGCTACCCGTGTTGATGTAGTCGGCCACCGAGTTTTCGCTGGCAAGATTCATTGGAATTGCTGAAAACTGGCCGGTGGCGCCACCCTGCATGAACAGCACCTTGTAGTTGGCGGGTATGGACAGCAGGTCGCGGAAGTCGGCCTCGGCCCTTTCAGCGACGGCAATGAACGCCTTACTGCGGTGGCTGATCTCCATGACGGACATCCCGCCGCCCTGCCAGTCGATCAACTCATCCCGGGCCTGTTCGAGGACTTCCAGAGGCAGCGCTGCCGGCCCGGCGCTGAAATTGAAGACGCGCATGAAATTCCCGTGCTGAGCGCACTACAAAAGAGGCGCAAAGAGTGTATCAGGCGGGATCCGGCGTTTCAGCGGGGAGCTCCCCGATCTCGAGCTCACTGGCAGCTTCGCCATTGAGCAATTGGACGCGCTCGAGACCGACGAGTCGCTCGCCCTCCTCGAGCCGGATGAGCCGAACGCCCTGGGTATTGCGCCCGACCACCGAGATTTCGGCCACCGGGATTCGGACCAGAGTGCCGGTTGAGCTGATCAGCATGATTTCGTGCTCACGCACGACATGCAGGGCGCCCACCATCTGTCCATTGCGCTCGGTGGTCTGCAGCGCAATGACCCCCTGGCCGCCGCGACCGTGCTGTGGGAATTCGTCGACCGGCGTGAGCTTGCCGTAACCGTATTCGGAAGCCGTCAGGACGAACCCCTCGTCAACCACGATCAGCGCGATCACGCGCTGGCCGATCGAGAGTTTCACACCGCGCACGCCCGCGGCCTCGCGTCCCATGGGCCGCACTTCATCCTCACGGAAGCGGATCGCTTTGCCACCACTCGTGCACAGCATGATTTCCCGCTGACCATCCGTGAGCGCAACGCCCACCAGCCGGTCCTCGGCCGCGAGGTCCACGGCGATGATGCCGGTGCTGCGCGGTCGCGAGAAGGAAGTCAGCGGCGTCTTCTTGACGGTTCCGAGTGCCGTCGCCATGAAGACATAATGGTGCTCGTCGTACTCGCGAATCGGGAGCACAGCGTTGATCCGTTCACCTTCCTGCAGCGGCAGGAGGTTCACCATCGGCTTGCCGCGCGCACCGCGCCCGGCCTGTGGCAGCTCGTAGACCTTGAGCCAGTACACCTTGCCGTGGCTCGAGAAGCACAACAGCGTGTCGTGCGTGTTCGCGACGAACAGCTTGTCGATGAAGTCCTCGTCCTTGACGCTGGTGGCGGCCTTGCCGCGGCCACCGCGACGCTGCGCCTGGTAGGCAGACACCGGCTGCGATTTCGCATATCCGGAGTGCGACAGGGTTACCACGACTTCCTGGGGCTCGATCAGGTCCTCGATCGTCAGGTCCGAGTGGTCGTGAATGATCTCGGTGCGCCGCTTGTCACCATAGGCGTCACGCATCTCGATCAGTTCGCCGCGAATCACGGTCAACAGCCGTTCGGGCCGCCCCAGGATGTCACTGAGGTCGCGAATCTGGGTGAGCAACTCCTGGTAATCGGCCACGATCTTGCCCTGCTCCAGGCCGGTGAGGCGCTGCAGCCGCATGTCGAGGACCGCCTGCGCTTGCGCCTCCGAGAGGCGATAACCGCCGCCGATCAGGCCAACCTCCGCCGGCGCACTGTCGGGACGCGTGACGATCGTGCCAGCGCGCTCGAGCATCTGTGGCACCGCTCCGGGACCCCAGCTGCGAGCCAGCAACGCAGTCCGCGCCTCGGGAGGCGTTGGCGAGCGCTTGATGGTCGCAATGACTTCATCGATGTTGGCGAGGGCTACGGCAAGACCTTCCAGGATGTGAGCGCGTTCGCGCGCCTTGCGCAGATCGAAAACCGTGCGGCGCGTGACGACCTGGCGGCGATGGCGCACGAACGCTTCCAGCAGCTCCTTGAGCGACAGGAGTTTCGGCTGGCCATCGACCAGCGCCACCATGTTGATGCCGAACACCGTTTCCATCGGTGTCTGCGCGTAGAGATTGTTCAGGACGATCTCGGTTACCTCACCGCGCTTGAGCTCGATGACGATCCGCATGCCGTCCTTGTCGGACTCATCGCGCAGGCCGTCATTCGCAATGCCGTCGAGCTGCTTGTCCTTGACCAGCTCGGCGATGCGCTCGATGAGACGTGCCTTGTTGACCTGGTATGGGAGTTCCGTGATGACGATCGCGTGCCGCCCGACGCGCGCGAGCTCCTCGATATGCGTGCGCGCACGCACCGACAGGCGCCCGCGACCGGTCTTGTAGCCCGCCACGATCTCCTGGGAGCCGTTGATGATGCCGGCGGTCGGGAAGTCCGGACCCGGTATGTGTTGCATCAGCCCGGCGAGGGAGATCGCCGGATCGTCGATGAGCGCCACGCAGGCATTCACGACTTCGGTCAGGTTGTGCGGCGGGATGTTGGTGGCCATGCCGACCGCGATGCCGGTCTGGCCGTTGATCAGCAGGTTCGGAATGCGGGTCGGCAGTACCGCCGGTTCGCTCTCCGATTCGTCATAGTTCGGGACGAAATCGACCGTTTCCTTCTCTATGTCGGCAAGGAGCTCATGCGCGATGCGCGACATGCGCACTTCGGTGTAGCGCATCGCCGCCGGCATGTCGCCGTCGACGGAGCCGAAATTGCCCTGCCCGTCTACCAGCATGTAGCGCATGGAAAAGGCCTGCGCCATGCGCACGATCGTGTCGTATACCGCCGTGTCACCGTGCGGGTGGTACTTGCCGATGACATCGCCCACCACGCGTGCGGACTTCTTGTAGGCCTTGTTGTAGTCGTTGCCGAGCTCGCGCATCGCGTACAGGACGCGCCGGTGCACCGGCTTGAGGCCATCGCGCACGTCGGGCAGTGCGCGGCCCACGATCACGCTCATCGCGTAATCGAGATAGGACCGGCGCATTTCGTCTTCGAGGTTGACGGAAAGAATTTCGCGCGCGATGTCCGCCATTCAGGGGTCCGTTGTCGAGCTCGGGCGAGCGCCTGGAGCGTGAGTTTGAGTGCGGTTTTGGGCCGAGTGGAAAGCGCGGAATCTTATCACAGCAAGCACCCGCGCCGAACCCGCGCAGCGTGCCGGCGAGTCGTCGTCACCGCTATACTAGGAGTCGGAATTTGCCCGCCGCGGTACGCATGGAATCCATCGATCTGCTCATCGACGCACGCTGGGTCATCCCTGTCGAGCCTGATCAGCGGGTGCTCGAGCATCACGCGCTCGCCATCAATGGCGGCCGCATCGTCGCGCTGTTGCCCTCCGCGGAGGCGCCGTCACGCTTCGCCGCTCGAGAACGGCTGCAGCGGCCGAACCACGTGCTGGTGCCCGGCTTCGTCAATGCGCACACCCACGGGCCGATGAGCCTGCTGCGTGGGGTCGCCGACGATCTGCCGTTCGAAGCCTGGCTTGGCAGGCGCATCTGGCCGCTCGAGCAGCGCTGGGTGAGCGCTGAATTCGTGCGCGACGGGAGCGAGCTGGCGTACGCGGAGATGCTCCTCTCGGGCACCACCTGTCTCGCAGACTGGTACTTCTTCCCCGAGCGCGCCGCGTGAGCGAACCCGACATGCACGCCCCCCCCAATGTCGATGCCGGCGAGATCGCCAAGTTCGAAGCGCTCGCGCAGCGCTGGTGGGACCCTGCCGGCGAGTTCCGGCCGCTGCATGAACTCAACCCGCTGCGGCTCGGCTTCATCATGGAACATGCCGAACTCAGGAACGCCAGCGCTCTGGACGTCGGTTGTGGCGGTGGCATCTTGTCCGAAGCGATGGCGCGCGAGGGTGCGAAGGTCCTGGGAATCGACCTGGCGCAGGCGGCGTTGCAAGTCGCAGAGCTGCACGCTGTCGAGCATGGCGTGAAGCTCGAATACCGCCTGGCAGCACCCGAAGAGCTCGCGGCCTCCAGCCCCGGACATTTCGACATCGTCACCTGCATGGAGATGCTCGAGCACGTTCCGGCGCCGGATCAGGCTCTCACGGCCCTTGCAACGCTGTTGCGACCCGACGGTCACCTGTTCATTTCGACCATCAATCGCAATCTCAAGGCGTTCCTGCTGGCGATCGTCGGCGCCGAGTACGTGCTGCGCCTTCTGCCGCGCGGCACGCATGACTACGCTCGTTTCATTCGCCCTTCGGAACTCGCCGGCTGGGCGAGACACGCGGGGCTCGAGCTGGTCGATATCGCTGGCATCGAGTACCACCCGATCACGCGCCAGTTCTTTCGCAGTGACGATGCCACGGTGAACTACCTCGTGCATCTGACTCGCGCCGGCGCGTGATGTCCGCGCAATCCATGATCCACGGAGTGCTCTTCGACCTCGATGGGACACTTCTCGACACGGCGCCCGATATGGCGCAGGCCCTCAACCGGCTGCGCGCTGAACAAGGTGGGCAGGCGATTTCCTTCGAGCAGATTCGCCCGCACGTTTCACACGGCGCGCTGGCGTTGGTGCGGCTCGGCTTCCCGGCGGCGGACGAGGAGCGGGTCGCGTTGCTGCGCGCCAGAATGCTCGAGCTATATGCCGCGGACATCGCCGCGCATACTGCGCTCTTCCCGGGATTTGAAGAGGTCCTGCAGCAACTCGAAACCCGTGGGCTGCGGTGGGGCATCGTCACCAACAAGCCGGGTTTTCTCACCGAACCGCTGCTGGCGACGCTGCATCTCGCCAAGCGCGCCGGGTGCATCGTGAGCGGCGACACCCTGCCGCAACGCAAGCCTCATCCCGCGCCCCTGCTGCATGCCGCCAGCCTGCTCGGTGTCGCTGCCAGCGACTGCGTCTACGTTGGCGACGCCGAGCGCGATGTACGGGCTGCCCATGCCGCGGGAATGCGCGCGCTCATCGCCCTGTTCGGCTATCTCGGCGAGCACGATCAGCCGCACAGCTGGAACGCCGACGGCACCATCGATCGGCCTGGTGAACTGATCGGCTGGTTGAACGGCGCGGGTTCGAAGCCATGAGCAACAGCCTCTGGATCTCGTTCGTGTTCGCCGGCGTCATCGGTTTCGTGCTCGGCTGGCTGTTGATGGCGTTGCGCGCCTCCCGCGCCCAGCAGCAGCTCGGGCTCGATCTCGCAAATGCCCGCGCCCGACTCAAGGCGCAGGACACGCTCGAGCAGGAGCGCAACAGCGCGCTCGAGCGCACGCAGGAGCGCCTCACCGTCGCCTTCGATGGCCTGGCGCGCGAGACCCTGCGCAGCAACAGCGAGCTGTTCCTCAAGCTGGCTCACGAGAATCTCGGGCAGCAACAGCTGCAAGCCACGCATGCGCTCAAGGAGCGCGAGCAAGCCATAGAAACGATGCTGAAACCGATCCAGGAGGCACTGGGGCGGACGCAGGCGCAGATCACCACGATCGAGAAGGATCGTCACGAGGCTTTTGGCGCCATCCGACAGTACCTGGAGTCAGTGAACCAGAGCCAATCCCTCCTGCAACGCGAGACGCGCAACCTCGTCAATGCGCTGCGCCGGCCGGAAGTACGCGGCCAGTGGGGCGAAATGTCGCTGCGGCGCCTGATCGAACTTGCGGGTATGACGCCCCACTGCGATTTCACCGAGCAGGTCCACACCGCGTCCGAGGAAGGGGCACTGCGTCCCGATCTCGTTATTCACATGCCGGACGGACGCGACCTGGTCGTGGATGTGAAGACGCCCCTCGGCGCCTATCTCGAAGCGGTCGATGCGCCTTCGGACGAGGCGCGTGCGAGTGCGCTGAAGAGACACGGGCAGCTCATGGCCGAGCGCGTGCGTGCGCTCGCCGCCAAGTCGTACTGGGCGCAGTTCGAGAAGAGCCCGGATTTCGTCATCCTGTTCGTGCCGGGCGATCAATTTCTCGCCGCGGCTCTCAACGAGAATCCCGGTCTGCTCGATGACGCCATTCGGCAGAGCGTCATTCTGGCGACGCCCACCAGTTTCATTGCCATGCTCAAAGCGATCGCCTATGGCTGGCGCCAGCTCTCGCTCGCGCAGAACGCCGAAACCATCCGCGATCTGGGCGAAGAGCTCTATCGACGCCTGAGTGTCTTCGGCGCGCACCTGGGCAAGGTCGGCAAGAGCCTGGACACCAGCGTCGAGGCCTACAACAGCGCAATCGGGTCCCTCGAGCGGCAGGTGCTGCCGGCGGCGCGTCGCTTTACCGACCTGGGACTCAAGCCGGACCGCAACCTCGAGACCCTGGAGCCGGTGGAGAAACTGGCCCGGACTCCGAGTGGCGAGGCAGCGGATGTCACACCGGACTCCGGAGCCCCTGATGAGCGCCATTGATCTGCAGCACTATCGTCCGGCGCCCGGGGAGCTGCGCGATCGCGTCATTCTCGTCACAGGTGCCGGCGATGGGATCGGTCGCGCCGTCGCCCTTGCCCTCGCCCGCCACGGGGCGACGGTGGTCCTGAGCGGCCGCACCGTGCGCAAGCTCGAAGCAGTCCACGATCAGATCCTCGCCGCCGACGGGCCGCGTCCCAGCATTGCGCCGCTGAATCTCGAACGCGCCCTGGCCAACGACTACGACGCGCTCGCGAGCGCGATCGACACCACCTACGGCCGGCTCGACGGACTGCTGCACAACGCCGCCATTCTCGGACAGCTGAGTCCGATCGATCACTACGACGTGCCAACCTGGGTCCGCGTGCTGCACGTCAATGTGACCGCTGCCTTCGCACTCACTCAGGTCTGTCTGCCGCTGTTGCGAAAATCGGCCGATGCCAGCGTACTGTTTACTTCCAGCAGCGTTGGGCGGCGCGGTCGTGCACTCTGGGGCGCGTATGCGGTTTCGAAGTTTGCCGTCGAGGGCCTGGCACAAGTGCTCGCCGACGAGACGGCCCCCACTGCCATCCGCGTGAACTCGATCAATCCGGGCCGCGCACGCACCGCGATGCGCCTTCAGGCCTACCCTGCCGAAGACCGCAGCGTGTTGCCGGAGCCCGATACCCTCGTGGGACCTTATCTATACCTTTTAGGGGCCGCCAGCCGGGGAATTTCCGGGCAGAGCTTTGACTGTTCCTAGCCCTGCGTTGCGGGATTCCCGCAAGCTGTGGACTGATTCACGGGTGCGGGGACGTTCTCGACGACTCCGCCGGCCCTCGCGAGTCACTCTCTGTTTCTCTCAGTAATTGTCGGGAACGCCTGCGTGTGCGTCACCTGGATCTCGCGCTGCCGGCGGCCTGGATGTCCTGTGGCGTCGCGATCTTCCCCGACCACGGCACGGCGGCCGACTCGCTGCTGCGCGCCGCCGATCAGGCCTTGTACCGCGCCAAGGATCGCGGTCGGGATCGCGTCGAGTCGGCAGCCGCCTGACGCTGCCGACGCTTGCCTGGACGTTTCTTCGGCCCGGAGCGTCCTGGCGCAGGAGTGGACTGCTGCACGCCGGCAATCTCGTAGAGTTGTGCCGTCTCGGCGGGTGTCAGAGCCCGGTGGCGCTCACGCGCCAGGTCGCGCTCCATCCGGACCGGCCCGAGCGCGATGCGCATCAGGCGGCTGAGTTCGACCCCGGCAGTCTGCAACAGGCGGTGCAGGTCGCGTGCGCGACCGCCGCGCGTAGTGAATGTGTACCATCGATTGACGCCCTCGCCGCCCGCCGCCTCGATTGATTCGACTTCGAGTGTCGTCTGGTCGTCGACAATGCCCGAGCGCAGGTGGGCCAGCTGCTCGTCGTTGATCGCTCCGCGGACCCGCACCGAAAAGACGATACGCAGCGTTGCCAGTCGGCGCATGAGCGCCTGGGCGAGGTCACCATCGCTCGTCAGCAACTCCAGACCGCCATCATTTGGCGGCAGCGGACTTACTGGCACCCAGCGACGCCCCGCGCGTTTTGGCAGCCTGTCGAGCAGTTGTCCGGACACCGCGGGCTCGGACGGACTGAGCTCACGTCCCGGCGCGCGGTGATAGATGACGACTCGTGTTGCGGATTGCGGCTCGCGCAAGCGCACGGCTCGTCCATCGAGCGTGACCTTGTCGCGCGTATGCAGCTGCGCACCCAATGTTGCCGGGACGCCATTGATCGCCAGGCGCCCGGCCCGGATCCACTCTTCCACCTGGCGCCGTGACGCGACGCCGGCGCGTGCCAGCACTTTCTGGATGCGTTCTCTCAATCGTCTGAGCCGCGCGCCACCATGTCGGGCGCCTGCACTTCGTCTGGCCGGGCTTCCTCGCTCTCGCTGGGCTCCTCTTCGGAAGCCGCCGAAATGCTGCTGTCGTCTGCCGCGTCCGTCGGTTCATCCGCGGGCAGCTCGCCAACCTCTCCCGACAACTCCAGCTGCACGCCGAGATTATCCATGTCGCGCAGTTCCGCGAGACTCGGCAACTCGTCCAGGCTCTTCAGATTGAAGTAGTCGAGAAATTCACGCGTGGTGCCGAGGAGCTCCGGCCTGCCAGGCACTTCACGGTGCCCAAGCACGCGGATCCAGTTGCGCTCGAACAGCGTGCGCACGATGTTGGGATTGACTGTGACGCCACGGACTTCCTCGATTTCGGCTCGCGTGATCGGCTGCCGGTAGGCGATCAGGGCCAGGGTCTCGAGCAGCGCGCGCGAATAGCGTTGCGGGCGTTCCTGCCACAGGCGCGAGACCGCGTCGGTCATGCTCGGCCGGATCTGCACGCGAAAACCGGTCGCCACTTCCCGCAGCTCGATGCCCCGCTCGGCATAGTCGGACTCGAGCGCCTCCAGCGCCGCGCGAATCTCCTCGCTCGTGGGACGCTCGCGTTCATCGAACACTTCGCCGAGGTCCGCGATCGACAGCGGCCGGCCTGCGGCCAGCAAGGCCGCTTCGATGACATTCTTGAGGTAATGCTCTTGCATTAGCCCGTCTCCGCTAGTGGTCCACGGGGGTATTGTCCGCGACGATGCTCAGATTCGGTATGCCGCTGCCCGGGCGAACATGAATCGGTGCGTAGGCGTCGGCCTGCACGATCTCCAGCAGCCCTTCGCGCGCCAGCTCCAGGATCGCCACGAACGTCACGGTCACGCCCATGCGGCCTTCCTCCGGCCGGAACAGCTGGATGAACTCCACGAAACTCGATTCCCTGAGAGAGGCGAGAATCTCGGACATGCGCTGGCGCACGGACAGCCGCTCGCGCTGCACGTGGTGGTGAGCGAACATCGCCGAGCGCGCCAGCACTTCCTTGAACGCGACCAGCATCTCCTGCAGCGTGAGTTGCGGCACCAGTCGCACGACCTTGCGCTCGGTGGGCTCCGCGCTGGCAATCCACGCGTCGCGCTCGAGCCGGGCAAGTGCATCGATGTCCTCCGCGGCCTTCTTGAAGCGCTCGTATTCCTGCAGGCGCCGCACCAGCTCGGCCCGCGGGTCGTCCTCTTCCTCTTCCACAGTGACCGAACGCGGGAGCAGCATGCGTGACTTGATCTCCGCCAGCATCGCGGCCATCAACAGGTACTCGCCCGCAAGCTCGAGCTCCAGCTCCTGCATCACCTCGATGTATTCCATGTATTGCCGCGTGATCTCGGCGATCGGGATATCCAGGATGTCGAGGTTCTGGCGGCGGATCAGGTACAACAGCAGGTCGAGCGGCCCCTCGAACGCTTCGAGGAACACTTCCAGGGCCTGCGGCGGTATGTACAGATCCCGGGGCAGCGCCGTTAGCGGCTCGCCCTCGATGACCGCGAAGGGCATCTCGGCCTGTTCCGGGGGCGCCTCGGTGGGTGGCGGCGGAGCCGGCTGCACGGATTCGACGACTCTGAGGTCCGGTTTCATCTGCTTTCGATGCTGACTCAGCGGTAGCTGAGGCCCATCGCCTCGCGCACGTCGTTGAGAGTCTGGCGCGCCGCTTCGCGAGCCTTTTCGCAACCCTCGTCAATGATGCCACGAACCAGGTCCGGATTGTCCTCGTATTCCTGGGCGCGCTTGCGAATCGCGGTGACTTCCTCGACGACTTTGTCGATCAGCGGTTTCTTGCACTCGAGGCAGCCGATCCCGGCTGAGCGGCAACCCTTCTGCACCCACTCGCGAGTTTCCTCAGACGAATAGATCTTGTGCAGATCCCACACCGGGCACTTTTCAGGATCGCCCGGATCGGTGCGGCGCACGCGTGCCGGGTCGGTCTGCATCGTCTTGAGCTTCTTCGTCACTTCCTCGGGGTCTTCACGCAAGCCGATGGTGTTGCCGTAGGACTTCGACATCTTGCGACCATCGAGCCCCGGCACCTTGGGCGATGAGGTGAGCATGACTTGCGGCTCCGGCAGGATCGCAACGCCAGTGCCTTCCAGGTACCCGAGCAACCGCTCGCGATCGGCGATCGTCAGGCGTGCATTCGATCCGACCAGCGCCCGCGCCTTCTCGAGTGCCTCCGCATCGCCGCCTTCCTGGAACTTGCGACGCAGCTGCCGATACAGCGTGCTGTTACGACCGCCGAGGCTCTTGATCGCCTTCTCGGCTTTCTGCTCGAAGTCGGGCTCGCGCCCGTAGAGATGATTGAAGCGGCGCGCGATCTCGCGCGTGATCTCGACGTGCGCCACCTGGTCCTCGCCCACCGGTACGAAGGCGGGCTTGTAGATCAGGATGTCGGCGCTCTGCAGCACCGGATACCCCAGGAACCCGTAAGTCGTGAGGTCCTGCTCCTTGAGCTGCTCGATCTGGTCTTTGTAGGTGGGTACGCGCTCGAGCCAGCCGAGTGGCGTGATCATCGACAGCAGCAGGTGCAACTCAGCATGCTCGGGCACGCGCGATTGAACGAAGAAGGTCGCGACGCCAGGATTCAGGCCGGCGCCCAGCCAGTCGATGACCACCTCGCGAACGCTCTCTTCGATCTGCGAGGTGTCCGCGTATCCGGTCGTGAGCGCGTGCCAGTCGGCCACGAAGAAAAAACATTCGTACTGGTATTGCAGCTCGATCCAGTTGCGTAACGCACCATGATAGTTGCCGAGATGCAGGCGCCCGGTGGGGCGCATGCCGGAGACGACGCGCTTGTTGCCTGGTGTTCCCGCCAAGGCCACGCCTTCAGCCCGTCTCGATGCCGGTCAGCGTGACGATCAATCGCTGAACGATAGCCAGCAGCGGTCCCAGCACCGCATTGAGGACGCCGGCGTACAGGAGTCCGAAGAGAATGAAGAAGCCGAACGGTGCCAGCCGGTCGAGAACTCTGGCGAAGCCGGGGGGAACGAAGCTTTGCAGTACGCGACTGCCGTCGAGCGGCGGTACCGGCAGCAGGTTGAGAACCGCGAACAGCACATTGACGAGTATGCCCGCTGAGCACATCGACAGCAGCCAGGACAGCTCCCCCACGAGCGGGCGGAGCTTCTGTAGCGCGGCGAGCAACAGGCCCCAAAGCAGCGCCTGGCCGAGATTGGACAGAGGTCCGGCTGCGGCAACCTTGGCCATGTCGGCGCGCGGATTGCGCAGGTTCGCGGGGTTCACGGGCACCGGCTTGGCCCAGCCGATCACGGGGATATGGAGCAGGAGCGCGAGACTCGGGATTGCCACCGTGCCGATGGGATCGATGTGCTTCAG
>DASQOO010000140.1:0-6879 GCA_035644435.1 Steroidobacteraceae bacterium
CTCCGATGAGATGTTCGTTGATGATCGTTTCGAGATTCGCCGGTGTGCAATCCCGATACCACGTTCCCTCGGGATACACGACCGCGATCGGACCACCGACGCAGATGCGCAGGCAGTCGGCCTTGGTTCTCAGCACTCCGCCCGGAACGTCAACGAGCCCAAGTTCCCTGAGTCGTCGCTTGAGGAAGTCCCATGATTCCTGCTGGCGCTCGCGCGGCGCACATTTGCCGCCCACACATAGAAAAATGTGTCGACGGCAGGTGCCCAGGGCGAGTACGCGTGCGGCTTCGAGCTGGGGATCGGTCATGGCGGCGCATTCTAACCTGCTGTCGCCAAGAGCAGTCCCGGGCGGCCCCAAGAGCAGTCGCGGGTGGGTTATTGGGGTGGTGGGGTTTGGGTGTTCGTCACCTTGAGCCACGAACACGACGAGAACTACGCGCAGAACCTGATCTCACCGTTCGCGGGACTCCTCGGCGTGCCCCTGATGTAGCGGGCCGGAGGACGGGCTCAGGTGACGAACACCCAAACCCCACTCCCCATCTCCACCCGCTCCTGCCTTCATCGATGGAGTGAGTTCTGCGGCTGACGCCTAAGAGCCTGTGGGCGGGGACTGCGTCTGAATAGAAGAACGCAGGGTCGCGAAGCGAAAAACCCCCAACTATCTCTTGCTAAGTAATGCGGGACGCTCAGGTCGTTGGCTGGGTGTGCCTTGAGAGCGTGGGTGAAATGCCCTCTGTCCGGGCGATCAGCGCTCAGACCTAAATGCGTCGATGGATAGGTGGGTAGACAACGTCTGAGCGCCGCCCGGACTGAGGGTTCGCGTGCGATTTTGAGTTCTTCACTCGAAATCGCACTGCGCATTTCACCCACGCTCTCAAGGCACACCCAGCCAACGACTCGAGCGGACTGCTCTTACTCTCAAAGAGCAGCGTCGTCGGTTTCTCCGGTTCTGATGCGCAGCGTGCGCTCGATGTCGGTGACAAAGATCTTGCCGTCGCCGACCTTGCCGGTCTTCGCAGCGCCCGTGATGGCCTCGATCACCTGGTCGACGAGGTCGTCGCGCACCCCGACTTCGATGCGCGTCTTGGGGACGAAATCGACCACGTACTCCGCGCCACGATAGAGCTCGGTATGGCCGCGCTGGCGTCCGAAACCTTTCACCTCGGTGACGGTCATGCCGGAGATGCCGAGCTCGGAGAGCGCGGCGCGCACATCGTCGAGCTTGAAGGGCTTGATGATCGCTGTGATCAGTTTCATCGCCGGTCCTCGACGTGTGTTGTATCAGGTTTGCTCGGCCGATGCAGTTTTCATGCCCGCCATCGCCGGCCTGTCAAACAGCCACTTGACCGCGTGGCGGCGGCTGGATCCCCCCACGATGCACCACTCTGGCGCACCCCAGCCGCGGGTTGCGTTCGTTTGGTGCGAGGATACCAGCGCTCTGCTCTATCATCTCGCCCGCGTTAGCAGGGGATCGATTGTCGGACACTATTCTCATCGTCGGCGCCAGCCACGCCGGAGTCCACGGCGCAGAGGCTTTGCGTAAGGAAGGCTTCGCGGGACGGATCGTCCTGGTCGGCGCCGAACCGCATCTCCCCTATCAGCGACCGCCGCTTTCCAAGAAGTTGCTCGCCGGCGAATTGCCGTTCGAGCGCACATTGCTCAAGCCCGCATCGTTCTACGAGCAGTCGCGCATCGAGTTGCGCCTCGGTACGCGCGTGACCGCGGTTTCCTGCGACCAGCACCAGGCGACCTTGAGCACCGGCGAGACGCTCATTTACGACCGGATGCTCTTGTGCCTGGGCAGTCGCGGCCGGCCGCTCGATGTTCCGGGCTTGAGGCTCTCCGGTGTCGTGGAGCTACGCACCTACGATGATGTGGTCGCACTGCGCAGCCGTTTCCGGCCCGGTGCCCGGCTTGTTGTCGTTGGCGCCGGTTACATCGGCCTGGAAGTGGCCGCCACGTGCCTGCAGCTGGGGTTCGAGGTGACGGTGCTGGAAATGACCGATCGCGCCATGAGCCGCGTGGTGGCCCCGCAAGTGTCGGCGTTCTACGCGACAGAGCACGCGGCGCGCGGCGTGAAGTTGCACTTCAATACCGTGGTCACCGCTTTCGACGGCGACAGCGAAGTGCGCGAAGTGGTGTGCGCAGATGGACGGCGTTTCGCGGCCGAGGTGGTCGTGGTCGGCATCGGCATCCTGCCGGTGACAGAGCTCGCCCGCGCGGCGGGGATCGCCTGCGACAACGGCATCCTGGTCGACGAGCATTGCCGCACCAGCGCTGCCGACGTTTATGCCGCGGGCGATTGCACCAATCATCCCAGCCTGCGCTACGGACGTCGCGTGCGGCTGGAGTCGGTCGATAACGCTTTCGAACAGGCGCGCAGCGCCGCCGCGAACCTGCTCGACAAGCCCATGGTGCACGACAAGGTGCCGTGGTTCTGGTCCGACCAATTCGATCTCAAGCTGCTCATCGTCGGACTTTCGCAGGGCTACGATTCCTGCGTACTGCGTGGTGAGCTCGCCGCGCGCAGTTTCTGTCTTTGCTACCTGCGAGCGGGCGAGCTGATCGCAGTCGATGCGCTCAACAGTGCCAAGGACTACATGGCGGCGCGCAAGCTGATCGCCGAACGCGCGCATCTCGATTCAGCGCGTATCGCCGATGCGACCGTGCCCCTCAAGGAGGCGCACTAACACGTCTGCGGGCTGTCTCACCGAGAACCGCTACGAGGCGGCCGCCATTCTGTCGGAGTTCAGCGACAACTGATATACGGGAGACGGTAGGGCGCGAGGAGTTGGTCCATGGCGCGTCGAGGTTTCATCGCTCTGTGCGGCATCGCCCTGCTCGTCGTGGCGATGAGCGCGGACGCGCACGAGTTTCGCATCCTGTACGCGGAGTCGCTGCAGATGGCGCAGCCGCTGCCGCGTGCGGGGATCCGCGCGGCACCTGCAGCCCCCCTCACTGCGATGAGCTTCCTGGCGTACGGACGCCAGTTCGAACTGACCCTCGAAGCCAACGACCGCTTGTTCGCGGGTCTGCCAGCCGAACAGCGCGCAGCACTGCGCTCCTTGCAGGTCTATCGCGGCGAGGTCGCGGGTGCCCGAGGCTCGTGGGTTCGTCTCACGCGAGTGGGCGACACTCTCGAGGGCATGCTGTGGGACGGTAACGACCTCTACACCATCGAGCCTGCACAACGCGCCCGGCCATTCATGGTCGATGCGGCGCGCGTGAGTAACGACGCGACGGTGATCTACCGGCTCTCCGACACAATCTCCGATCTCGGTCCGCAGTTCTGCGACGTGATGACACCGCCGGAGGGCGCGACGCCGCTCGCAGCTTATAAGGCGATGGTGGAAGAGCTGCGCGGCAACCAGGCGCTCGCAGCCGCGGCTGCGTTGACCGGGCAGATCCAGATCGCTGTGCTCGGCGACCTCGCGTTTTCCACCGACCATCCCGCCGACGGCCAGAGCACGATCGTCACGCGCATGAATGTCGTCGATGGCATCTTCAGCGGACAGGTCGGCGTGCACATCGTTGTCGCCTCGATCCAGGTCTTCAATGCCGGCAACGATCCATTCTCGTCGACGACGGTGCCGAGCACGCTGCTCAACGAGTTCGGGGACTACAAGAACACCACCGCCGCCATTCGCAACCGGGCGATAGCACACCTGATGACGGGACGCGATTTCGACGGCTCGACCGTGGGCATCGCGTTTCTCGCCTCCTTGTGCAATCCGCGCTTTGGCGTTTCCATCAGCGAGGGCGGCGCCGAGGTGGGACCGACGTCCGCGGCGCTCATCGCTGCGCACGAGATGGGGCACGTCTTCGGCGCGCCGCACGATGCGGAGTCGGACCCGATGCAGAACCAGGCGTGTGCGAGCACAGCGCCGACCTTCCTGATGGCCGCGAGCCTGAATGGCAGCAGCACCTTCTCGCAGTGCAGCCTCGACCAGATGCAGCCGGTGATCAGCGGCGCCGCGTGCATCGAGGCGGCGGTGGTCGCGGACGCGGCGGTGAGCGCAACACCGTCGAGCGTCAGCAACCTGGCCAACCAGCCGCTCAACTACAGCATCCACGTCGACTCGGTCGGCACCTCCGCAGTCAACGCCGCGACGCTCAGTATCAGCGTTCCCGCGAGCATCACGGTGCAGAGTGCGACGCCCGACGCGGGCAGCTGTTCGAGTGGTGCCGGCGCCGTAACCTGCGATCTCGGCACGCTGCCGGCTGGCAGTTCGCGACGCGTCGATCTCAGCATGCTCGGCAGCCTGGCGGGAGCGTTCACCAGCACCGCGAGCCTGTCTGCCGGCAATGACGGCGCCGCGCAGAACAACTCCGCGAGCGTGACGTTGCTCGTCACCCAGGCGAGCACTCCACCGCCACCTTCGCGTGGCGGCGGTGGCGGCGGAGGAGGCACGGGAGCCCTCGAAGCCCTGGCGCTGGTATTCGCTCTCAGCCGCCGTGCGCGCGTAGCGGCGCGGCGCGCTTGAGCAGCAGCTCGTCGATCGGCACGGGCAGGCCCAACGCAAACCCCTGCGCATAGTCGACGCCGATTTCCCTTAATTTCTCCAGCACGCTCGTCTGTTCGACGCACTCGGCGACCGTGCGCTTGCCCATCACGTGACCGATACGGTTGATGGCGCTCACCATCTCGAAGTCCACCGGGTCGTTGCCGAGGTTGGCGATGAACATGCCGTCGATCTTGAGGAAATCCACGGTGAGCGCCTTGAGGTACGCGAATGACGACATGCCGGCGCCGAAATCGTCGAGAGCGAAAGCAACCCCCTGCTTGCGAAGTTCGCCGATCAGCCGGTTGGCGCGAGTCAGGTTGTTGATGGCCGCCGACTCCGTGATCTCGAAGCCGATGCGCTCGGGGGAAATGTCGGACTCACGCAGGCCCTGGATGATATAGGGACCCAGCTCCAGGTCGCCGAGCGTCTCACCGGAAAGATTGATGAAGAACCGCTCCACGTCGGGCAGGTTCGGGAGATTGCGCTTGAGCCAGGAAAAGGCCGCGCCTATCACCCAGCGGTCGAGCCGGCTCGACAGGTTGTAGCGGTCCACTGCCGGCATGAAGGCGCCCGGGGGCACGCGCCGGTCATTCTCATCGCGCAGCCGCACCAGCAACTCGTAGTGCACACGCGCGTCGTCGCCGCTCAGCGGCATGATCGGCTGCGCTTCGAGGAAGAAACGCTGATCGCTCAGTGCGCGCTTGACGCGTGATACCCATTGCATCTCGCCGTGCCGGCGCACCACGGCCGAATCATCCTCGCGATACACGTGTACGCGGTTGCGCCCCTGGTCTTTCGCCGCATAACAGGCCGCATCCGCAGCACTCAGCACCTGCGTCACCCGGCGCTGGTTGCCCTCGATCGGCACCACGCCGATGCTCGAGCCGGTAAAGAACGAGTTCGTGCCCCAAACGAACTGGTACTGCTCGATCGCGCGGCGCATGCCCTGCGCGACCTCGGAAGCGTGCTCGAGCGGGCAGTCGTGCAGCAGTACCCCGAACTCGTCGCCGCCGAGTCGCGCGAGCGCATCGTGGGTGCGGATGCGCTGCTGCAGGATGTGCGCGAGCTGGCGCAGCAGCTCGTCGCCGGCGACATGCCCGCAGGTGTCATTGATGACCTTGAAATTGTCGAGATCGACGTAGCACAGGGCATGCCTGGCGTCGCCGATCTGGGCGCTCTCGATCGCGTGCTGCAGCCGCAACTCGAATTCGCGCCGATTGATGAGGCCGGTGAGCGCGTCGTGACTCGCCTCGTAGGACAGTTGCTGCGAGAGCTCGTGCGCCTCGGTGATGTCCGTGAGCGTGCCTTCGTAGTACAGCACCCGGCCCTGGTCGTCGCAGACCGCGCGCGAATTCTCCAGCACCACGATCTTGCGGCCGTCCTTGCGCTTGAGCACCAGCTCCGCATTGCGGATCTCGCCGCTCTGCTGGATGTTGCGGATCCAGTTCTCGCGGTCCTCCGGGTACATGTAGAGGTCCTTGCCGATGTCGATCCCGAGCAGCTCATCCTCAGTGGCGTAGCCGAGGAGCCTCACCAGCGCGGGGTTGGCGGACATGAATTTCCCGTCCGGCGTGGACTGGAACACGCCGGCGACGACGTTCTCGTACAGCTCGCGATAGCGGGTTTCCGATGCCTTGAGCGCCAGCATCGTGTGCGTGCGCTCGGTCGCATAGCGCAATGCCTTGTCGAGGAGAGTGCTGACGACCTCTTGCTTGACCAGGTGATCGAGCGCACCGCGCGCCACGGCTTCGGTGCCGAGCTCCTCGTCGTTGCGCCCGATCAGCACCACGATCGGGACCTCGTTGGCCTTGGGTTGCAGGCGCAGGAAGGTCGTGAGGCCGAGGCTGTCGGGCAGCGACAGGTCGAGAAGGATGACGTCGAGGCCGCCGCGCTTCAGGCGCACGAGCGCCGCGGACAGCGTAGTGGCGATTTCGAGCGTGTACGGCTGGCCACGGATCTCGGCCAGTTCCTCGCGGATCATCCGTTGATCATCGGGGCTCGCATCGATGAGCAGTACGGTGGCGGTTTCGGCCATGCCGGCGCCAGTATAGCTGGCTAGCGCAGAGTCAGGAGCAGATCCTTGGCATCGACCTGCATGCCGGGATGTGCGAGGACTTCAGCAACTTCCCCATCGCTCTCTGCACGCACTGCGGCCTCCATCTTCATTGCTTCGAGCGTGACCAGCAGGTCGCCGCGCGCGATCTTCTGCCCTGCTCTTGCCACGACGGTCACCACCGTACCTGGCATGGGCGCGCCGATGTGGGCGGGATTGCCGGGCTCGATCTTGCGCCGCGCCGGCTGCTTGGCGATCTGGCTGCGATCGGGCACGCGTACCGAGCGCGGCAGGCCGTTCAGCTCGAAGAATACCGTGCGG
>DASQOO010000141.1:0-7197 GCA_035644435.1 Steroidobacteraceae bacterium
GGCGTTGTCGACCGATAGCGGTCCGCCGCCGAGCACCGCGAACACCGCGATCATAACGGCCCAGAACACGCCGAATTCGTAGCCGCCTTCCGGCAACGCCCATACATAGCCGATGTGAAAATGTCCGCCCCACAACATCGACAGCAGCAAATACACCGATCCGAGCAATGCAACGGGGCGTGTGAAGAGTCCCAATACAAGTCCGATCGCGGTGATGAGCTCGACCGATCCGGCGAGTAGTACCTGCATGGCAGGCAGATGCAGGCCAAGGCTCGCAAAATAGAGCGTGTAGATATTGAACTGGAACGGCCCGCCGAGGATATGACTCCCGAAATGAGGCACGAACATCAAGCCGAGATAGACCCGGATGAATGTCAGCGCCGCGTCATTGAGCGACGACTCACGCGCGGCACGCAGGATAAATTGGACGAGCACAAGAGCGCCCAGAAACCAACCGAGAAGCTCGAAGCCCGGCACACCCGGACCCGTCGCGACCAGCAGATCAAGATCCTCAGGGCGCAAGCCGGCGATGCTGGCTGGAGGGTTCAACCGCAGAATGCTGAACAAGCGCGAAACCACGGCCGTGGCGAGCGCCAACGCCGCAATGGCCGTGAAGGAGCCGCGCAGCTGCCAAAGAGCGGATATCAACAGCAGCGCCATCCAGCTCGTGGCCGATGCGGCAAACCAGGCGGTGACAGGTTGGCCAAGGACAACGCTCGCCCCCCATCCGATCATGATGATGGCGACGGCCAGTGTCACACGGCGCAGCCAGCGTACACGGTTAGTCATTGTGGTGAACGAATGCATTGAAACTTCCATTAGCAACTCCTTAAAAAGCCGACGCTGGAAGGCCCGAGATGGTTGGCGGGTCGCGCCTAAGGACAGGCGTCCCTGCACGATTCGTCAGAGCCCAGCGGGCGATCTCGTCTTTACGGGCGAACCAGACGCCCGCCTTCGAGCGCGCGTACGCCATGAATCGGTCGAGCGCGCGCACCCGGTTCGCGTGACCCGAGATGCGATCGTGAAGGCTGATGACCATCATTCGTCGACGCTGCGCTCCTTCCTCGTAAAGTTGGTCGAACTCGTCGCGCAGCGCTTGCTCGTAGGCCGCTGCAGTCCAGCCGACGAAGGGGAAGGAAACAATGTCGTTGAGATGAAACGTATACGGGACCGTCACGAAGTCGCCGCCCTTCAGCGTCACGATGAAAGGCTCGTCGCGGCTCGGCTCGTCGATGTGGTACAGGAATCCGAGGGCTTGCAGAATGTCGAGGGTTCTCGGCGAATTGCGCATCCAGTACGCGTTCCACCCTATGGGCCGCTTGCCGGTGGCTTTGACGATGCTTTCCACTGCGTCGGCGATGAACCGGCGTTCCGCGTCCGCGTCGAGCGCGTAACTGTTTTCCCATGTGCGACCGTGCGCGGCCGCCTCGTGTCCGCGCCTGACGATCTCGCGCGCCAGGTCGGGTGCCTTATCGACCGCGCGGCCGATCATGAATGACGACATCTTGATGCCGTGCTTATCGAACAGGTCGAGAAGCCGCGGGATTCCTTCGTAGACGCCGTACTCGAAGAAGGCATTGGTCGGCAGATCGGGGATGCCCTGCTGGATCGGATCCGGAATCACGCCGCTCGCGCCCGAGATGGGCTGCCTGCCGGCTTCGAACATGAGAGAGAAGCTCACAGCCAAGCGTGCGCCGTCAGGCCAGGTCGAAGTCGCATTGGGCATGCGCGCCTCCAGGATCAGATCCGTTGCTGCCGACTGTGGGCGCGGGGCGCGTCCCACCGATGTCAAGCGGGCGGACTTATATGTCAGCCGGCGCGCGCCGACTCCGCACTACGCATCCATCTCACTTCGCAGCGAGCTCTTCGACCTGCGCGACCCAGCCGCCGCCCATCGCCTTGTAGAGGTTCGCGTAGGACTGGAACAACTGCGACTGCGTCGCCACGTAGGCGAGCTGCGCGTTGAACAGCGACTGCTCGGCGTTTGCCACTTCGAGGTAGATGGTGGCGCCTTCCTTGTAGCGCAGCGCCGCGAGATCGCGGAAGCGTTGCAGCGCCGCCACGTTCCTCGCCTGAACTTCGCGCGCCTGGCTGAACTTGGTGCGGTCGACGAGCGCGTCCTCCACCTCCTGGAAGCCGACCAGGATGGATTTCTCGTAACTGGAAAGCGCCTCGCGCTGGAACGCTTCGGCCCGCGCGACCTGGTTGCGGATTCTTCCGGCGTTGAAAATCGGCAGCGTCATATCGGCACCGATTGCCCCGGTCTTTGACGTCCGCTTGAAGAGATCGGACAGCGCGGCGCTTTCGAAGCCGAGAGCCGCGGTGAGGCTGATTCGCGGAAAGTAAGCTGCCTTGGCCACCCCGATGTCGGCGTTGGCGGCGATCAGGTTCTGCTCGGCCTGCCGGATGTCGGGCCGGCGCTCGAGCAGCGATGCCGGCAGTCCGTCGGGCACGGCGGGAAAAAGCAGCGCCTCGATCTCGCGCCCGCGGGCGATCGGGCCGGGATTCCTGCCGAGCAGAACGCTGATGAAGTTTTCCTGGCGAGCGACCTGGCGCTCGAGCTCCGGAACTTGCGCGGCGGCAGTCTGGTATTGCGACTCGGCCTGCCGGTAATCGCTCTCGGGGACAGCGCCTTCGTTGAAACGCAGCTGCTGGAGTCGAGCCGCTTCACCCAGGCTCTGCGACGTGCGTTGCGCGATGTCGAGTTGCCGGTCGAGAGCGCGCAACTGGATATAGGCGCTGGCGACCGTGCTGACCAGCGTCATCAGCACCGTTCGGCGCCCTTCCTCGCTGGCGAGCAGGCTCGCGCGCGCCGACTCGCTCGCCCGGCGCAGCCTGCCCCAGACATCGATCTCGAAGCTCGCGGACAGGCTGGCGTCGAAATCCTTGACCACCTGGCGGCCGGCCGGAGGCGGCACCGGGCCGGCGGTCTCGCTCAAGCGCTGCCGCGAAGCCGATGCGCTGGCGTCGACCTGCGGCCACTGCGCGGCGCGCGTGATGCCGTACTGGGCGAACGCCTGGTCCACGTTTGCCGTGGCGATCTCGAGGTCCTTGTTGTTCTCGAGCGCCTGACCGACCAGGCGCGCGAGCACCGGATCCTGGAACTGCTGCCACCAAGCGAGGTTGGAGATCTCGCCCGCCTCGGCCTTGTCGACGCGCCAGGACGCAGGCGCCTCGATCTCGGGTCGCCGGTAGTCGAGCCCCACCATGCAGCCGGACAGGAAAACTGTAAAGAGAATGAAAAATCTCATGCGCGAACCACCTCTTCGCGCTCGGCCCGCCGGAAGGGCCACTGGCGTTCGCTCACGCGCTGAAGCATCACGTAGAACACCGGAATGAAGAACACGCCGACCAGCGTGGCGGCGAGCATGCCGAACACGACCGCGGTGCCGAGCGCCTGCCGCGCGCCCGCGCCGGCGCCGAACGCGATCGCGAGCGGAACGGTGCCCAGGATGAAGGCAAAGGAGGTCATCAGGATCGGGCGCAGCCTGAGCTTCGCGCCGTCGAGCGCCGCCTGCACGATGGACTCGCCCTGCTCGCGCTTGAGCTTGGCGAACTCCACGATCAGGATGGCATTCTTGGCGGCGAGCCCGACCAGCATGATCAGCCCGATCTGGGTGTAGACGTTGTTTTCCAGTGCGCGCATGAACAGACCGAGAAAGGCGCCGAATACGCCGAACGGAATCACCAGCAGGATGGCCACCGGCATCGCCCAGCTCTCGTAGAGCGCGGCAAGCACCAGGATGACGAACAGGACCGAGATCGCGAAGATGAAGCCGGTCTGGCCCGAGGTCTTCTTCTCCTGGTAGGTGGCTTCGCTCCATTCGTAGCCGAAGCCTGCGGGCAGCGTGCGCGCGAGCTCCTCCATGGCCGCGATCGCCTGCCCTGAGCTGTAGCCCGGCGCATTGGTCCCGTTGATGGTGGCGGCACTATAGACGTTGAAGCGCTCGAAGTACTGCGGACCGTTGATGGATCGGCTGGTCACGACGGTGCTCAGCGGCACCATGGTTCCACCGGCGGTGCGCACATGGAACCGGTTCACGTCCTCGGGCTGGCTGCGCTGCGCGCCTTCGGCCTGGGCCTGCACCTTGTACGTGCGGCCGAAAAGATTGAAGTCATTCACGTAGTAGCTGCCGAGGAAGGTCTGCAGCGTGAAGAAGACGTCGCTCAGCGGGATGCCCAGCGACTTGACCTTGTCGCGGTCGATTTGATACTCGATCTGCGGAATGCGGGGATCGAAACCGCTGTAGACAAAGCCGATCTCCGGGCGCTTGCGCGCTTCGGCGAGCAGCTCCTGCAGGACCTGCGACAGGCGCGCCGTGTCGGCGCCGGCGCGGCTCTGCAGCACGAAAGTGAAACCGCCACTCGCGCCGAGGCCCGGAATCGGCGGCGGGTTGAGCACGAGCACGTTGGCGTCCTTGATCTGGCCATTGAGCCGGCCGGTCAGCGTGCGCACGAGGCTGGCGACGGATTCCGAGGAAGCCCTGCGCTCGTCCCAGGGCTTCAACCGGATGAACGCGGTTGCGTTATAGGAGACCGACTGGCCGGTCAGCAGGTTGAAGCCGCTGATGTAGACCACGCCATCCACGCCGGGGACCTCGCGCGCGATGCGCGTGAGCTGCGACATGGCCGCATTGGTTCGCTCCAGCGCCGCCCCGTTCGGCAGGGCGACCACCGCGAACGCGAACCCCTGGTCTTCGGGTGGCACGAGACCGGTGGGCCGCGTCCCGATCAATCCCCAGATCGCGAGCAGCAGCAAGCCGAAGGTCAGCAGCACGAGGACGATGTGGCGCAGCATGACAGAGACGGCGGCTAGATAGCCGTTGCGCGCGCGCTCGAAGCCGCGATTGAACCGGGTGAAGAACCGGGCGAGCGGCCCGTGCCGCTCGTGGCCGGGCTCCACGCGCCGCAGCAGCAGCGCGCACATGGCGGGAGTGAAGGTCAGCGCGCAGATCGCCGAAAGAATCACCGACACCGCGAGCGTCAGCGCGAACTGCTTGTAGAGCTGTCCGGTCAAGCCGCCGAGAAACGCCACCGGCACGAATACCGCTGCGAGGACGAGCGCGATGGCGATCACGGGTCCGCCTACATCGGCCATGGCGGATTTGGTGGCCTGCATCGGCGTCACGCCACCCTGATCCAGCCGCTCCTGCACGGCCTCCACGACGACGATGGCGTCGTCGACCACGATGCCGATGGCGAGCACCAGGCCGAAGAGCGTCAGGGTGTTGATGGAAAAGCCGAGCGCGGAGAAGGCGGCGAAGGTGCCGATCAGCGAGATCGGCACCACCAGGATCGGGATCAGCGTCGCACGCCAGCTCTGCAGGAAGAGGAACACCACGATCACGACCAGCGCGAAGGCTTCGAAGAGCGTCTTGACCACTTCCTTGAGCGACTCGGTGACGAACGGCGTGGTGGTGTAGGGCACCGAGTATTTCATCCCGGGCGGAAAGCGCGCCGACTGCTCGTCCATCACGCGCCGCACCAGCTTCGCGGTGTCGAGCGCATTCGCGTCGGGCTGCAGGAAGATGCCGATCGCCACGGCCGCGTCATCGTCCTCAGCCGCGTAGATCGAGTAATCGGAGGCGCCGAGCTCGACACGCGCCAGGTCCTTCAGGCGCACCACCTGGCCGTTGCCGGCTTCGCGGATCACGATGTTTTCGAATTCGCCGACCTCGGCGAGCCGGCCCTTCACGAACACGGTGTACTGCAGCTGCTGCCCCTGTGGAACCGGAGGCTGGCCGACGCTGCCGGCGGGCGCCACCACGCTTTGCTCGCGGATAACGCTGGAAATGTCCGCCGCCGTGACGCCGAGCCGGGCCATCCTGTCGGGGTTGAGCCAGATGCGCATGCTGTAGTCGCGCGCGCCGAAGATGCGCACCTGCCCGACGCCGGGCACCCTTCCCAGCGCGTCATAGAGGTTGAGCAGCGCGTAGTTGCTCAGGAACACGGTGTCGTAACGGCGCTCCGGAGAAGTGAGCGTGATCACCTGGAGGAAATCGGACGTGGCTTTGCGCACCGTGATGCCGTTGCGCACCACTTCGGGCGGCAGCTGGTTCTGCGCGATGGCGACGCGGTTCTGCACTTCGATCTGGTCGATGTTCTTGTCGGTGCCGATGTCGAAGGTCACCGTCAGGCTGTAGGAGCCGTCGTTGCCGCTCTTCGAGCTCATGTACAGCATGTCCTGGGCGCCGTTCACCTGCTGCTCGACCGACGCGGCCACCGATTGCGACACCACGTCCGCATTGGCGCCGGGGAAGGTGGCGTTCACCGTAACCTGGGGCGGGACCACCTGCGGATACTGGGCGATGGGCAGGCCGACCGCGGCCAGCGCGCCGACCAGGATCATGAGCAGCGCGATGACGGTGGAAAAGACCGGGCGCTCGATGAAGAAGTTAAGCATCGGGCGATTTCGGCTTCACTTGCATGCCGGGACGGATCTTGCCGATGCCTTCCACGACGACCCGCTCTCCGGGGTTCAGGCCGCTTGCGACTACCCAGTCGTTGTCGAGGCGGTACCCGGCCACGATTTGCCGCGACTCGACCTTGTCGCCGGCGGCGACCACGTACACCGATTTCAATCCCTGCAGCTCCTGCACCGCCTGCTGCGGGATGCGGATCGCGTCCGGGCTCTCGAAGGAAGCGACGCGAACGCGCACGAAGAGTCCGGGACGCAGCAGGCGTTCCGGATTGGGCACCGAGATGCGCACCTGCAGCGTGCCGCTCTTCTGGTCGAGCGCGGCATCGACGAAATCGAGCTGTCCGCCGATCGCGTACTGGCTGCCGTCGGCGAGGCGTATGTGGAACGGCGTTGCCTGATCGGGTTGCCGCACCGCCTTCTGGATCTCCAGCAGCCGGTCCTCGCTGATCGTGAAGTACACCCACATCGGGTCGCTGGAGTACAGCGTGGTGAGCAGCGTCTGCTGCGCCGTGATCAGAGCGCCGGGCTTCACCTGCGAGCTACTCATGAAGCCCTCGCGCGGCGCTCGAATGGTGGCGAATTCGAGGTTGAGCTCGCTATTGCGCGACAGGGCCTTTTGCGCCTCGACCAGCGCGGTGCTCGCGCGCTCCTGCGCCACGGCGGTGTCGTAATCCTGCTGGCTGACCGCCTTCTCGGCGATCAGGCGCGCATTGCGCGCCAGGTTCTGCTTGGCGTTGACCAGGTTCGCCTCGGCCTGCGCCAGGCCCGCTTTCGCC
>DASQOO010000142.1:0-2381 GCA_035644435.1 Steroidobacteraceae bacterium
GGTCCGGACGCGCTTACGCGCGTGACCATGATCGGCAACAACATGCAACTGGACACTGGCATCGGCACCTGCGGCAAAGACGGCCAGAGTGTCCCGGTCGGCGTCGGCCAACCGACCCTGCGCATCGAAGGCCTCACCATCGGCGGCACGGCTTAACGCGGCTTGATCCCAACGGCTTGAACCTGCCGATCAAGTTCCTGCCCCCGCTGGTCTGGCTGGTGCGCGTGCTGGTCGGCGCGTACCCGCGCTGGATCGGCAGCGTGCCGAGCGCCAACCAGCGCATCTACTTCGCCAATCATTCCAGTCACATGGACACGCTGGTCCTGTGGGCAGCGCTGCCGCATTCGCTGCGCGCAAACACGCGCCCGGTGGCCGCACGCGACTACTGGGGCGCGGGTGGCATTCGCCAGCAGATTGCGCAGGAAGAGCTGAACGTGGTGATGATCGATCGCGCCCGCGAGGACCCGGACGCCGATCCGCTCGACCCCCTGCACGAGGCATTGACCCTTGGTTTCTCGCTGATCTTTTTCCCCGAGGGAACACGCCAGCCGCAGCGCCTGCCGGGACCATTCAAGAGCGGGTTATATCGATTGGCGAAGGCCTTTCCGCAGGTCGAGTTGATCCCGGTCTATCTCGAAAACCTGCATCGCGCGATGCCGAAGGGCACCCTGCTGCCCGTACCCATCATCTGCACCGTGAGTTTTGGCGCGTCGCTCGTTTTAGCCGACGGGGAGGAAAAGGATGTTTTCCTGGAACGTGCGCGTACTGCGGTAGTCGCGCTCGCCGGCCTCGACACGGTTGCTGCCTGAGGGCGGAAGCCGATGACGCAACAAGAGACTTTTTTCGCGGTGCTCGCGGCACTGACGGTCCTGTTGGCGGCCGCGACCGCACTCGGCACATGGCTCGCCGGACGCACCAGCGACGCGGTCAAACTCGCGTGGATCGGCCAGATGAACATGCGCATCCGCGCTGCCTGGGCGATCGTGCTGCTGTTCGGGATCGCGTTCACCGTCGGCGGCGGTGCCTTGCTGATGTTCTTCGCGGTCGCGTCGTTCTTTGCGTTGCGCGAATTCATCGCGCTGACGCCGATCCGCTCCTCGGACCATGCGGCCTTGGTGCTGGCCTTTTACGTCGTGATCCCGGTGCAATACCTCCTGATCGCCGCGGACTGGTACGCGATGTACGCGGTGTTCATCCCGGTCTACGTTTTTCTCGTGCTGCCCGTGGTGATGGCGCTCAGGCAGGACACCGAGCACTACCTGGTGCGGATCGCCAAGGTGCAATGGGGCCTGATGATCTGTGTGTACTGCGTGAGCCACGCGCCGGCGATCGTCACGCTCGAGTTGCCCGGTTTCGAGGGCCGCGGGGCGTTGTTATTGCTCTACTTTCTCCTGGTCGTGCAGATGTCCGACCTGCTTGCGGTTATCGCCAGCGCAGCAATCGGGCGCACGCCGCTGAAGTCCAATCCCAACAAGAGCCGTGAGGGCGTTTTCGCCGGTGGCGCCGCAGCAGTGCTGCTGGGGACCGCGCTCTTCTGGATGACGCCGTTTGCCTGGTGGCAGGCTGCATTGATGTCGCTCGCGATCGTGGTAGCGGGATTCATGGGCGGGCTGGTCCTGACTTCGGTCGAGCGTAGTCTGGGAGCCAAGGTCTGGACCGACGACGGGGTTTTGCTTACGCGTGGCACTCTGCAGCGGCTCGACGCTCTGACCTTTGCGGCACCGGTCTTCTTCCACCTGGCGCTCTACTTCTTCGCGCCTTGAGATCATGGGGTAGTGCAAACGCGTCAGTGTTACGTGTTTGGAATATTCATGCGCACGGACTATTGGCAAACGGAATTTTCCGCGCTCCAATGCGCTCAAACCGCGCAGGTGCGCGGCGTGACGCTGCTTCAAGAAGCTTATGAGAATTGGCTGCGTGCGTAGTGGCAAGCTGCTCCTGGGGGGTGTGGCCCTCGCATGCGCGGGCGCAGCCAGCGGCTACGAATCGACCCGGATCGTTTCATCGATCTACCACGCTCCGCTTGCCGGGGCGTCTTCCTTATACGAACTCACTGATCCGCTGCCGCTCAGCAGCGCGCGGTGGGATCCTTTTTTCGACTCGCGGCTCGAACTTTCCACCGGCCTTCTGCCCCGGCACGAGGTGCGCCTTTCCGCCGGCTCGCGAGCAGGCGGCTGGGCAGGATCGGATCTGAGCCTGGCGGGCACCGATTCCGGCTGGACCGTCGATCCGCTGCGTGCCACCTACCGCTATACATTCCTGGAACGCCGCGACTGGGCCTGGAAGGTCGGCATTACCGCGCGGCTGGGTGATCCCGATTTCTCGCGCGGCGGCGTAGACCGCGCCCGCGTTGGCGCACTTCCGCTGGTGCACTTCGCCGG
>DASQOO010000143.1:0-3337 GCA_035644435.1 Steroidobacteraceae bacterium
AGCTCTGAGCCTGGCACGGGCTGTCGAGAAAGCCGGCGCGACCATGATCAATACCGGCATCGGCTGGCACGAAGCGCGCATTCCCACCATTGCCACCATGGTGCCCCGCGCTGCGTTTGCCTGGGTCACGCGCACACTCAAGCTCGAGATCGGCATCCCGGTGGTGGCGACGAATCGCATCAACGATCCGGCGGTGGCGGAGCGCGTGCTCGAGGAAGGCCAGGCCGACATGGTCTCGATGGCGCGCCCGTTCCTGGCCGATCCCGACTTCGTGCGCAAGGCGGCCGCCGGCCGCGCGGATGAGATCAACACCTGCATCGGCTGCAACCAGGCGTGCCTCGACCATGTGTTCGTCAGTAAAGTGGCGAGCTGCCTGGTGAACCCGAGAGCCTGCCACGAGACCGAACTGAACTACGCACCGGCCACCGCGAGGAAGCGGATCGCCGTAGTAGGCGCGGGGCCGGCCGGGCTTGCGTGTGCGGTGGTGGCCGCTCAACGCGGACATGCGGTGACACTGTTCGAGAGCGCGCCGGAAATCGGTGGACAGTTCAACCTCGCCAAGCGCATTCCCGGCAAGGAGGAATTCCACGAGACGCTGCGCTACTACGCGCGGCAACTGTCCTTGCTCGGGGTCGAGTTGCGGCTGGGACAACGCATCGCCGCGCCCGAGCTGATCGCCCGCAGCTTCGAGGAGGTCGTGCTTGCGACCGGCGTCGTTCCGAGGATTCCCGGCATTGCCGGTATCGATCATTCGAAGGCCGCCTCGTACATCGATGTGATTCGCGGCCGGCGCGAAGTGGGCCGCTCCGTCGCCATCATCGGCGCGGGAGGAATCGGCTTCGATGTGGCGGAATTCATCAGCCATGAGAACGATGCGCCCAGTACCGACATCGTCCGGTTCATGGCCGAGTGGGGAATCGATACGACCCTGGAGTCGCGCGGTGGCTTGCTACCGGGCCATGGGCACGTCGAGAAGAGCAGGAGAGCGATCGTCATGTTGCAGCGGAAGGCGAGCAAGCCCGGGGAGGGGCTTGGCAAGACAACCGGGTGGATTCACCGCACCACGTTGCGCCGGCGTGGCGTGCAGATGATGACGGGTGTCGTCTACGAGCGCATCGACGATGCGGGCCTGCATGTGCGCAGCGCGAATGGATTGCAGACGCTGGCGGTCGATTCGATCGTGATCTGCGCCGGCCAGGAGCCTCTGCGGGAGTTGCAACAGCCGCTGCTGGCCGCGGGATTCAGGCCGCACCTGATCGGCGGAGCCGACGTGGCGGTCGAGCTCGACGCCAAGCGCGCTATCGACCAGGGAAGCCGCCTCGCGGCAACGCTATGAGCCGCTCGGTATCGTTGGACACCCAACCGCAACTCTCACTCTGGCCTGCGGAGTCCGAGGAGGACGGCTGGCGAGTCAGGGTCAGCCAACGCGCGCGCCGGCTTTCGATTCGCGTGCACGCTGGCGGTCACGTGGAGATCGTGGTGCCGCGCTGGGCGCGGGCCGGGGTGGTAGAGCGTTTCGTCAGGCGGCACCGGGGCTGGGTCGAGCGCAAGATTGCGCAGCTCACTGCCCGCTCGCCGGCATTGCGCGACCCAATACCCCGCACGATCGAGCTGGCGGCGAGCGGCGAGAGCTTTGGTGTAGTAACTCGCGTCGCGAGCGGGCGCACGCGGCTGAACGAGACGCTTCCCGGCAGCATCGAGCTCAGCGGGGACCTCGCGCGAGCGAAAGACGCGCAGCGCCTGTTGCAGTCCTGGCTGATCGAACGTTCGCGCGCCATCCTGGTGCCGCGGCTCGAGGAGCTGGCGCTCGAGACCGGCCTGCAGTTCCAGCGTGCGCAGGTCCGCCGCCAGCGATCGCGGTGGGGCAGCTGCTCGGTCCGGGGCACGGTCAGTCTCAACTGCTGTCTCATGTTTCAACGGCGTGAGGTAGTGCGGTACCTTCTGTTGCATGAGCTCTGTCACACGCGCCACATGAATCATTCGCGCCGCTTCTGGCAGCTGGTCGAGCGTTTCGAGCCCGGGCACCGGGCGCTGGATCGCGAACTGCGGCGTGGCTGGCAAAACGTTCCCGCATGGGTGTTCGGCACATGACCCGATCTCGCATCTCGATCGAAGAGGCCCGCAAGGCCATTCCTGGCCCGAACGGCGAGCGCTATGCCGTCCTGCTGGAGCGGGGGCAGCTCGAAGTCGAGCTGTACCAGCCGCAGAACGTGGACCCACAACAGGCGCACCGGCGCGACGAGGTCTACATCGTGGTGGAGGGGTCTGGCACCTACGTCGCAGGCAATGAGCGCATGACCTTCGGCCCGGGCGATTTCCTGTTCGCGCCCGCGGGTGTGGTGCACCGTTTCGAGTTCTTTTCGCAGGACCTGACGTTGTGGGTGATCTTCTACGGCCCGGACGGGGGCGAGGAGCCGACTATACTTGCGCCATGACGACCGCCACCGACAACGAGGGTCCGGAGAGGATCGGCAAAGGCAGCGTCGATCTCAGCGATGAGCAGGTTCATTGGGATCTTGGCTCCTCGCTGAGTTACGGCGAGTACCTGCAGCTGGACCTGCTCCTCAACGCGCAGAAGCCGCTGTCACGGCATCACGACGAAATGCTCTTCATCGTGATCCACCAGGCGAGCGAGTTGTGGATCAAGCTGTGCCTGCACGAAATCGGCGCCGCGATCGAATGCATCCGCCGCGACGACCTGGGGCCGTCCTTCAAGATGCTGTCGCGCGTGTCGCGGATCCAGACCCAGCTCACGCAAAGCTGGGATGTGCTGTCGACGATGACGCCGTCCGACTATTCGAACTTCCGCAACGAGCTCGGGCGCTCATCCGGTTTCCAGTCCTTCCAGTACCGCATGCTCGAATACATGCTGGGCAACAAGAACGCCGACATGATCCAGGTGCATCGGCGTGACCCGCGCACCTACGAGCTGCTGTCGCGTGCCCTGGAGACGCCGAGTCTCTACGACGAGTCGCTGCAGCTGTTGAGCCGGCGCGGCTACGACATTCCGCACGATCACATCGATCGGGACTTCAGCCAGCCGTATCAATCGCACAAGCAAGTGACGGCCGCCTGGCTCGATGTCTATCACAACGTGCAGGCGAACTGGGACCTGTATGAACTGGCCGAAAAGCTGGTGGATCTCGACTACAAGTTCCAGCTCTGGCGCTTCAGCCACATGAAGACCGTCGAGCGCATCATCGGCTACAAGCGGGGCACCGGCGGAACGGGCGGCGTGTCCTACCTCGCGAAGGCGCTCGACCTGAGATTATTTCCGGAACTCTGGAACGTCAGGACTTCGATGTGAACACGCCGGCCGATCGCCTTTACAACGTCA
>DASQOO010000144.1:0-7061 GCA_035644435.1 Steroidobacteraceae bacterium
TCACGACCTCGGTGCCTCACTCGCTGGGACTGCAAAAGGGACTGCTCGGCGTGGTGTACGCCTTTGCCGATCCGTCGATGACTGCGAGCAACAACATCGTCATCGCGCACGAATTCCTGCACACGGTTGGTGCCACGGACAAATACGATCCGGCGAGCGGCGAGCCTCGCTATCCGGACGGCTACGCGGATCCCAAGCGTGATCCGCTCCTTCCCCAGGACGAGGCGGAGATCATGGCGGGCCGGCGCATGCTGAGCGCGACGCAATGGGAGATGCCGGAGAGCCTGCGGCAAGTCGTGATCGGGTCCCTTACGGCCCAGGAAATCAATTGGAGCCCGCAGTGAACGCGGCAGCTGCTCCGCTCCCAGCGCTGACGCTCACGGTATCGGACCTGTGCGTCGATGTTCCGCGCCGCCGCCTGGTGCGGGATCTGCAGTTCACTGCGGTGCCCGGCGAATTGATCGCGATCCTCGGCGAGAATGGCGTCGGCAAGACACTCACGCTGCACACGCTCGCCGGCCTGCGTGCCCCTGCCGCGGGTCAGGTCCGCCTCGGCGAGCGCGATCTCGGACAATGGCCGCGGCGCGAACTGGCACGCTCGCTCGGCCTGCTGGCGCAATCCAGCGAGGATCCGTTTCCCTCGACGGTGCTGGAAACCGCCCTCATCGGGCGACACCCGCACCTCGATTTCTGGCAGTGGGAGAGCGCCGCCGACGCCGCCATCGCGCGCGCTGCTCTTAAGAAAGTCGATCTCGCGCTGCGCGAGGACCGCGGCATCGATACGCTGTCGGGCGGTGAACGCCGGCGGCTCGCCATCGCCACGATTCTCACGCAGGATCCGGGCGTGTTCCTGCTCGACGAGGCCACTAATCACCTCGATCCGCATCACCAGGTCGAGGTGCTGAAGTGTTTTCGCCAGCGCGCGGATGCCGGGCGTCTCGTGATTGCGAGCCTGCACGATGCGACGCTCGCGGCGCGGTTCGCCGATCGGGCGCTGCTCCTCTATGGAGATGGCAGCTGGAACTTCGGGCCGGTCGCCGAGGTCCTCGATGCCATGCACCTCACGCGCCTGTATCGCACGCCGGTGCACGAGCTCGAATTCAAGGGCCGGCGTGTCTTCATCAGCGACTAGCCGGGTCGGTGCGATCCGTCAAGCGCAGCAGGGCTATTTCACGATCGAGGATCGCGATCCGTTCTCTCCCGAATTCAAACGCATCCGCGTCGTCACGACCGTGGAGTTCTTCCTCGCCGATCAGTGAGCGAGGGCTTGCAGAAGCGGCCCGTGCAACAGACCGTTCGTTGCCAGCACGCTGTCGATGTCGAGCCCTACCGGCTTGCCCTGGAGATCCGTGAAGCGCCCGCCCGCTTCCTCGACGATGCAGGCGAGCGCCGCGATGTCGAGGATGTTCACGTCCGATTCGAGCACCGCGTCGATCCGGCCCGAGACGAGCAGGTGGTAATGAAGAAAATCCCCGTAGCCGCGGATGCGGTCCACGCGACCGACGATCTCGCCATAGGCCTGCCACCGCTTGCTGCGCGCCAGCGACTTGAGATTTCCCGCTGACACCGAGCAGTCCTCGAGCTCGTCGATCGCGCTCACCTTGACCTGGTGGCCGTTGAGCCACGCACCGCGACCCTTTTCCGCGTAAGCCAGCTCGCCGTACACGGGGGCGCTCGAAACGCCCACGATCAGCTCGCCCCTATGCATGAGCGCGATCTGCGTCGAGAACATCGGGTACTCGCGCACGAACGCCTTGGTGCCGTCGATCGGATCGACCAGCCACAGGTATTCGGCGTCACGACCGCGCTCACCGGTCTCTTCGCCATAAAAACCGTGCGTGGGGAAGTTTTCTTCGAGCAGCGCGCGGATGCGCTTCTCGGCCTCAACGTCCGCGACCGTCACCGGCGACTTGTCCGCCTTGGTGCGAACCTCGACGTTGCTCTGATACAGCGGCTTGATGATCTCGGCCGCCGCCTCGGCCGCCTGCAGCGCGACACGCAGGAAATCAGACTGCATGCTGAAGGGATGTCCGTATCAGAGCTTGACGATCTCGCCGATCAGCGCCACACCGCCCGTCACGGATCCGGCGCCACATTCGTATTCGGTTTCGCTGCTGAACTCGACGTTCTTATAGTTGCTCTTGATGTTGACCACCGCGTTGCCGCCGCGCTGCCGCGCCGCATCCTGCAACGCCATGATCGCCGAGAGAAACACCCATTCGCAGCCTTCCTTGTCGGACTTGTTGAAGAAGTTGGTCTTCTTGTTGGTCTTGACGGTGCCGAAGCTCTGCGCCGGCTTCGGGTGCTCCTGGGCACCGAAATACATCTTGATATTCGGATCCACCTTGGCCTTGTAGTCCGCTGTCTGCATCGCCTCCGTGAGCGGGAGCTTGAGGTGCGTGTCGCGTGCCTGCACGGCACTGATCACCAGGATCGCCCCGAACGCGACTGTCAGCATCTTGTTCATGCGCATGATCTGCCTCTGGGTTGGTGGTTGGTTTTCAGCTCACGCGACGGAACAGCAGCGAGGTGTTGATGCCGCCGAACGCGAAGTTGTTGTTCATTGCATATTCGCACTGGGCACGCCGGCCTTCGCGCGTGATGTAGTCGAGCTCGCCGCAACGCTCGTCGATATTTTCCAGATTGAGCGTCGGCGCGTACCAGTCCGCATTCAGCATCTCGATGGTCGCCCAGCTTTCGATCGCGCCGCAAGCGCCGAGCGTGTGACCGATGTGGCCCTTGAGTGAGCTCACCGGCACGCGCGGGCCGAACAGCCGCGCGGTGGCGTGGGTTTCAGCGATGTCGCCCTGCTCCGTCGCCGTGGCATGGGCGTTGACGTAGCCCACAGCCCCGGCCGGCACTCCCGCATCCTCGAGCGCCATCTGCATCGCGCGCTGCATGGTGTGCGTGTTGGGATGAGTGAGGTGATCACCGTCGGCGTTGCTGCCGAAGCCGACGATCTCCGCGTGAATCCGCGCACCCCGCGCCAGCGCATGCTCGAGCTCCTCGAGCACCAGCGTGCACGCGCCCTCCCCGATCACCAGCCCGTCGCGATCGCGATCGAAGGGCCGTGGCGTGGTCTTCGGCATCTGGTTGCGCGTGCTGGTCGCGAACAGCGTGTCGAACACCGCCGCTTCGCTCACGCACAGTTCCTCGGCGCCGCCGGCCACCATCATCAGCTGCTTGCCGTACTTGATGGATTCGTACGCATAGCCGATCGAGTGACTGCCGGAGGTGCAGGCACTGGAGGCCGGGATCACGCGCCCTTTGAGACCGAAGTACACACCGATGTTGGCCGCGGTGGTGTGCGGCATCATCCTCAGATAAGTCGTGGCGTTGATGTTGCCCATGCGGCAGGTCGAGAGCATGTCGCCGAAGTCGCGCACCGCTTCCGGGCTTCCGGTCGAGGACCCGTATGCGACGCCCATCCGGCCGTCGCGTATCGATTCGTCCTCGAGCAGGCCGGCGTGTGTCAGCGCCATTTCCGTTGCGCAGGTCGCAAGCAGCGAGACGCGGCCCATCGAGCGCGTCACCTTGCGCGTGAAATGCGCCGGCGCAATGAAGTTGCGCACCGGGCCGGCGAGCCGCGTGTTGAGCTCGACATAACGGGCCCATTCGGTCATGTGCTCGATGCCGCTCGCGTTGGCGCGCAGGCTCTGGTCGATTTCGGACCAGCTTTGACCGATCGAGGTGATGCCCGCCATGCCGGTCACGGCGACGCGCCTGCCATTACCATTACCGCTGCCGTTGCCGTGCATCAGCACATCCCGCCGTTGACGCCGATCACCTGGCGAGTGATGTACGAGGCGGATTCCGACATCAGGAAAGCGACCACTGCGGCGACTTCATCGGGTTCTCCGACCCGTTGGGCGGGAATCATCTTGAGTACTTCTTCGAGGGGCGCTTCGGCACTCATTGCGGTGCGGATGAGTCCCGGTGCCACGCAATTGACGGTGATTGAACGGCTCGCCAGTTCCACGGCGAGCGCCTTGGTGGCGCCGATTATACCGGCCTTCGCAGCGCTGTAGTTGACCTGGCCGCGATTGCCGATGACACCGGAAACTGAGGACAGCGTCACAATCCGGCCCGGCATGCGCCGGCGAATCATCGGCATCACCAGCGGCTGCAGGACGTTGTAGAAGCCATCGAGATTGGTCCTGATGACACTATCCCAATCCTCATCCGAGAGCGCCGGGAAGGCGCCATCCCTCGCTATGCCGGCATTGCAAACGACGCCGTAGTACGCGCCGTGCGCTTCGAGGTCCGCGTTCAGGATGGCGTGGGTCGCGGTCCGATCGCTCACGTCGAATTGCAGAACGCGTGTCTGCGCGCCGGCGCTCCGCGCATCTTGAGCCACCGCCTCGACCGCCGAGCGCTCGCTGCGGCAATGCAGGACCAGGTTGTAGCCATCGCGCGCCAGGCGGCGCGCAATTGCGGCGCCGATGCCCCGGCTCGAACCGGTAACGAGTACCCACTCAGCCACGCGCGCCTGACCTCAGAAATGAGTCGATGTCCTTCGGCATGTACCCCTTCACCTGGCCGTGAGCCAGGAGTTCACCACCCTCGTGGATGGTGCAATCGAATACGCCCAGCCCCTCCGCATCGCGCAGCGCGAGCACCGCGCGCACGCTCAATTTTGCACCGAGCGGGAAGAACGGCACATGCGCTTCGTAGACTCGCGCGCCGAGCAGCAGCCCGATGCGCGGCGCCAGTCCCTTGGCGCGCAGTTCCAGGCCGGAAAACACCGAGACCGCCTGCGCCATCAGCTCGATACCCACCCACGCAGGCATGCCGCGCGGCTCATCGACGAGAGGATGCGGCGCCGTTACGTTCGCAATCACTTCAACATGCTCCGGACCGAAATCGTGCAGGCGATCGAGCAGCAGCATCTCGTGCCGCTGCAGCAGCAACTCTTCGATCGGTATCAGCCTGGACTCCCTGGTCATCGCTTTCGTGCCGGCGTGCATGTTACTGCAGCGGCTCGGAATCGATCGTGATCGAGTAACCACGCTCGAAGTTCACCAGCCAGGCGCGCCCGGTCCACGGATCAGGAGTCGCATAGTGCACTTCGGCGATGAGCTTCGAGTCGCGGGTCAGGCGACGCGTGCGTGGATCGGGTTCCGTCAATCGCCAGGCTGACTTTTCCAGTGCGCTTTGCAGCGCCGCGCGCGGCCACAAGGTCAGCTGCAGGTCGTTGAGAAGGAGTTCCGGCTGCAGCGCCTCTGGCACACCGGCATTCTTCTGCGCCGTCACCTGCTTGCCGTCGTACTCGACCGTGAACACTCTCGGACCGCCGGGCAGCAGCCCGATCACGGTCAGGTGATCGGCATCCACATTGACGACACAGTCGAGGCTGACCTCCTGCTTGCCAAAGGCCGCTCGCAGGCGCTGATTCGCGCCACGCACCGCGCCCAGCGTCGAGGGTGGCAGCGGTTGCCACGACTGCAAGCCGGTCGGACTCTCGCGTGCGCCTGTGGTTGCGCACGCTGCGACCAGACAGGCGAGCGCGATCGTCGAGCCGCTACGCATTCCGGCACAGCCTCGCCAAGGCCGCCAGCCGCCGTTGCGCCTGCGTGCCGGTGTAGGGATTCGCCGTGTCCCACGCATAACCGGCCAGCACCGAGCAGATGTGGCGGCGGATCGGCTCGTCCTGGCGCGTGTGAAAGATCACGTCCTGCAAGGTTCCGTCGTACCAGCTGTTGACGAAGGCGCGAAACGTCTCCACGCCGTACTTCAGTGGCGCATCGAAGTCGGCATTCCAGTCCACGGTTTCGCCGCGCAACTGCCGATCGAGCGCGCGTGCCGCGAGGCTTGCCGACTGCATCGCGATAGTCACTCCGGATGAGAACACCGGGTCCAGGAACTCCGCGGCATTGCCGAGCAGTGCAAAGCCGTTGCCGTGCAGCGCTTTGACGCTGGCCGCGTAGCCGACGATCTCGCCCACTTGCGCCACGGGCCGCGACTGCGCCAGCAACTTGGCCAACGACGGCTCTTCGCCCACGATCTGCCACAGCCGCTCGCTGGTGCTCCCCTGGTAACGCTGATGAAACTCACGGGTGGCGACCACCCCGAGGGAACTGCGCCCGTTGGAGAACGGAATCAGCCAGTACCAGACGTCCCGCTCGCGTGGATGAATGCTGACGCGGATCTTCTGCCGGTCGAAGGCACCCGCCTCGACATGATCCTCGATGTGCGTGAACAGCGCCGCACGCACCGGGAAATCCGCTGGACGCTCGAGGTCGAGCATTCGCGGGAGCGTGCGTCCAAAGCCGCTCGCATCCAGCACGAAACGCGCGCGATGACGCGATTCCTCGCCGGCGGCGTTGCGCGCCCTGAGTTCCGGCTCAGCTGCCGAGAAATCCGCCGCCGTGATCTCGACCTGGTAGCGGATTTCAGCGCCCTGGCGCGCTGCCTCGTCGGCGAGCACTTTGTCGAAATCGGCGCGCGGCACCTGGAACGTGTAAGCGTAACCGGGGGAGCTCTTCTGCGCGAAGTTGTAGTCCGAATACGCGCCATCGCGCACGAACGCGGCGCCGTTCTTGAACTGGAACGCGCCGGCGTGCACCGCTTCGAGCATCCCGGCTTCCTCGATAAACTGCATGCTGTTCGCCAGCAGGCTCTCACCGATCGAGAAGCGCGGGAACTGCTGGCGCTCGAGAATCAGCACTTCGTAGCCGCGCCTCGCGAGCAAGGCGCCCGCAATCGCACCCGCGGGTCCGGCGCCGATGATCAAAACGTCAGCCATGGCGTGGTGCCTCCGCTTGCATTGCTGCCGCAGAGCGGCGCCAGGAATCGCCGCCCACGGCAATCAGCCAGCAACAGCCGATGCCGACGAGCAACGTGAGTCCGATGGAACGAATCAGGGGCGTGGAGCTGAACGCGAGCAGCCCGAAGGCCAGCATGGTGGTGAGCGCGGAGAGCGACACGGAGAGCATCGCGGTCGTGCGCTCCGCAGTCGATTCACGCAGGAAGATCGCGTAGTCCACTCCCAACGCCAGCAGCAGCAGCAGACCCAGCACGGCAAACAGATTCACCTGCAAGCCAAGTGCGCCCGCAAAAGC
>DASQOO010000145.1:0-2300 GCA_035644435.1 Steroidobacteraceae bacterium
AAGCGCACTCGCCGCCGCGAGAAACACCGCCGTCGCAAGAGCATAGGCTGTCCCCTTCCGCAAACGAAGCCACAGGAATAGCAGTGCGCTCTGCCCCAGCGCGAGATAGTTGGCATAGAGGTTGGACTGCGCGATGTTGCCGTACGCGCGGTTGCCGTTGAGTCGAGCCACGACGTCCTCGAGCAGAACCGGCCGTCCGTAGAACTGAATTGCACCCGCGAGTGCATTCGCGAAAGCGCCCGCCAGAATCAATCCAGCCAAGACCTGAGCAACCCGCTCCACGCCGAGCGCCCTTGCGAGCTGCGCTCCAAGCCATATCATCAACGCGGCGAAAAGAACGTAGAAAGCGGCAAGCAGGCTGATTTGGGGATAGGCCTGCCCGGGATCAGCCATACGTACCAATAGATACACCGCGAACGCGATCAGCCAGACCGCGGGCGCAGGAACGGAGACGAGCGCAACACCACGCCAAGCAAGGACGACGAGCGCCGCGCAAATGCCCAGCGCCGCGGCCAACCACTCGGGATAGAAGCTCAGTACCGGGAGTTGATGGTAGGGGATCAGGAAAGGCAACAGACACATCGCCCCGGCGAGCAGCAAGCCGACGGCGTGCGGCCTCGTGGCCGTTTCTTTCATTTGTCGCTCTAGCCCTGCAGCAGCCGCATTTCCGCCGCGGCGAGTTGCTCGGCGGTTCCGCGCAGCACGATCACATCTCCCTCCTGCAGCGCGGTCTGCGGCCCGGGTGAGACCATCCGTGTCTCGTGCCGGCGCAACGCCGTCACGCCGACGCCGATTTCTTCGAGCGCGAGCTCCCCGAGGCTGCGGCCGGCCGCGACGGCGCCCGGAGTCAGAGTCACCGAATGCAGACGCGGCTCCTGCGCCTCGTCGAAGTCTTCGGCTTCGTCGGTCCCTCCGTGAAAGAAGCCCCGCATCAGGCTGTAACGGTCCTCACGGACGTCGCGAATTCGGCGGACCACGCGCCTCAAGGGCACGCCCAGGAGCACCAGCGCATGCGAAGCGAGCATCAGGCTCGATTCGAACGTCTCGGGGACCACTTCAGAGGCGCCCGCGGCGATCAGCCTGTCCAGGTCCGCGTCGTCGAGCGTGCGCACGATCACCGGCAGCGCCGGATTGATCGTCCTTGCGTGATGCAGGATGCGCAGCGCGAGCGGAGTATCGGCGAAAGTGATCACGAGCGCGCTCGCCCTGGCCGCTCCGGCAGCGACCAGGGTCTCGTGCCTTGAAGCATCGCCATAAACCACCCGTTCCCCCGCGGCCGCCGCTCCGCGAACGCGCTCCGGGTCGGTGTCCAGCGCGATGACTTCGATCCGCTCGTGCTCGAGCAGGTGCGCCAGCCGCTGCCCCGTGCGGCCATAGCCGCACACGATGACATGGCGTTCGGTCGCGAGGCTTTGTGTCGCGACGCGGTGCAGCGCGAGCGCTCGCAGCATCCATTCCGCGCTCGACCAGCGCAGCGCAAGCTTGTCGCTCGCTTGGATCAGGAAGGGCGCGAAAAGCATCGACAGTAGCATCGCCGCGACGACGATCTGCGAAAGGTCGCGATCGAGAAGTGCGAGCGATTGCGCTTGCACCATCAGGACGAGACCGAATTCTCCACCCTGGGCGAGAGCAAGCCCCGTGCGCAGGGCGGCGCCGGGCGTGGATCCGAACGCGCGCGCGAGCGCCGCGACCAGGGCGAACTTGAACGTGATGAGCAGCGCCGTCAATGCCAACGTCAGCACCAGATTCGCCACCACGGTGCCCAGGTTGAGTCTCATGCCAATGGTCACGAAGAACAGGCCCAGAAGGACTTCCCGGAACGGCCGGATGTCCTCGTCCACCTGATGACGGTACTCGGTTTCCGCGATCAGCATGCCGGCGAGAAACGCTCCGAGGGCGAGGGACAGCCCGGCGCGGTCCGTCAGCCAAGCGAGCCCGAGCGTGATCAGCAAGACGTTCAGGATGAACAGCTCGTGCGAGCGGCGGCGCGCTACCACGTGGAACCAGCCGCGCATGAGCTTTTGTCCGACAAACAACACGACCACCAGTACGACAGCCGCTTTCGCCAGCGCAACCGCGAGGCGCTGCGCCAGGTCGCCGCTGTCCTGCGCAATGGCGGGTATAAGGATCAGCAGCGGCACGACCGCCAGATCCTGAAAGAGCAAGACGCCGAAGATCTCGCGACCGTGCGGAGTTTCCAGCTGCATGCGCTCAGCGAGGACGCGCAGCACGATCGCGGTGGAAGACATGGCGATCGCGCCTCCCAACGCGAGCGCGGCCTGCCAGGGCGTCCCGAGCAT
>DASQOO010000146.1:0-7993 GCA_035644435.1 Steroidobacteraceae bacterium
CGTACGCAGCGCCTAGGGTCAATTCGTACGGGGCACCGGCGAGCTGTCCGGAGTGATGCCAGCGCAACTCGCCGCCGCCGAAATCGCGATCGAGGTCGACGACACCGCCGGAACCGGTGATCGCGACGCTGGGGTTGGCGAGATACTGCGTGACTTGGCGGGTACCGTAGTAGCCGAGCGCGCGGATGTTGTTGCGCTCGGAGAATTCGTGATCGAAAACGATGCCACCCTGCAGGTGGTGAATGCTCTTGCGAGTGTTGAATGTGTCGGCGCCGGTGCCGGCCTGCGTCGGGTCCTGGTCCAGCTGCGCCTGGGTGAGCCCCAGCGGATCCTGCGTATCGGGCTGATCGAGATAGTTGCCGATCACGGTGACCGTCGAAGCCTCCCCGGCGCCGTAGCGCGCCCACAGGTTCGCCAGGTCGCGCTGCGCGGCGCTGTGATCGCGAAAGCCGTCGGTCTCGAAGCGTGAGACATTGCCGGTGAAATCGACCGGCCCGGACTGGCCGGAGAAACTCAGCGCGCCGCGCCAGGTGCCGTCGTCGCCGCCCGTGGCACGAGCCTGGACCTGCGAGGGTTGCGGCTCGGCGGCCGTGATCAGGTGAATGACACCGCCGGAAGAGTTGCCGTAAAGGGCAGCGAACGGCCCGCGCAGCACTTCCACCCGGTTCGCTCCGCCGATGTCGAAGAGGGCGGTTTGTCCCTGCCCATCGGGCATCGTGAGGGGAATTCCATCCTGGATGAGGCGCACGCCGCGCACTCCGAAGGAGGCGCGCGAGCCAAATCCGCGTGAAGAGACCTGCAGGTCCTGCGCGTAGTTGTAGCGATTCTGCACCACGATGCCGGGGATCCGGCCCAGCCCTTCGGAAAGATCCACGCCTGCCCGGTGCTCGCGCAGCTCATCGCCGCTCACGACGTCGATCGCGACCGGGATATCGAACGCCGACTTCTCGGTGCGCGTGGCCGTCACGACCATCGAGCCCTCCGCAATCGGCGTCGGTGCTTCCTGCGCACCCGCATTCGCCGCCGTCAGCGCGATACAGATGCCAACAAGATTTCCCGCGATCCGCATTTGAATGTTCCTCACAGGTTGTTGGCGAGGCGATGGACTAGCGGCTCGTTCGCGGTGTCGCGCGAGAAGCGCGCAGCGGCGATCCCGAGGGCGATGACACTGAACCCGATGAGCACCGCAAGATCGAGCACGACCGTGAAATCCGCGCCCTGTGAAACCGCGGGTCCGGCGATCGCCGCGTGCTTGAGCAGATCGACGCCATAGGTGTAGGGATTCAGTGCAGCCACCAGGCGCAATACGTCCGGCAACTGCTGCACCGGGTAGAGCGAGCCCGACAGGAAGAAGACCGGAAAGATCACCAGGTTCATCATCGTCGCGTAGTTGTCCAGGCTCCGGGAAAACGCAGCGACCAGCATGCCGAGGCTTGAGCACGCGAGCGCGGTACCGAGCAATCCGGCCACCAGCAGGAGCAGCGACACCTGCGCACTCAGGTAGCCGAGCAGCCCGAGGATCACCAGCAGCAATAACGCCTGCAGCAGCGCGGCGCACGTCGCGCCCAGCGCTTTCGCGAGCACTATCCAGTAATGCTCGATGGGTGCGATCACGAGCATGCGCATCACGCCGGATTCCTTGTCGTACACCGTGGAAAGCGCAGCCAGCATGCCGCCGAACAGCAGCGTCATGCCGAGCACGCCGGGCACGAGGAAGGTCTGGTACGCGGGCTCGCCATGCGCTGCCTTGACGGCGCCGAGGCCGGCACCGATCACGAGCAGCCACAGGAGCGGGCGCACCATGGCAGACAACAGACGGCCACGCTGGCGCAGCAGCTTCAGTACCTCTCGTTCGAGCACGGCGACGACGGGACGAAGCATCATCACGCGGCCCTCTTCTGCGAAGTGCCGCTGTGGTTCACCCACAGGAATACATCGTTCAAGTTCGGACGGCGCCAGCGCACCGCCTGCGCAGTGACCGCAAGCTCGGCCTGCAAGGCCGCCAGATCGGCGGGCTCCCGGTCACAGCAGAACTGCAGGCGCTCGCCTTCGATGAGTGCCGCGCCGAGTCGCGGTGCCAATTGCTCGGCCAGTTCCTGCGGGCGATGGGTCTCGACTTCGACGATGTACGCACCGAGCGTCTCGGTCAGCGCGCGTGGATTGCCCTGACGGACGATGCGGCCGGCACTGAGAAATGCGACCTCGTCGCAATCCGCGGCTTCCTCCAGGTAGTGAGTCGTCAAGAGCACGGTGATGCCGAGCTCGGCGCGCAGGCGCGCGATGTGGCGCCAGATGGCGCGGCGGTTCGGCAGATCCAGTCCGATGGTCGGCTCGTCGAGGAACAGGATCTGCGGCTGGTGGATCACGCCGCGTGCGATGTCGAGCGCGCGTCGCATACCGCCGGACAGCGCTGCCGCCGTGTGATCGCGCCGGTGGGTCAGACCGAACAGCTCCAGCAACTCGGCGCTGCGTCGCCTGATCTCGGCGCGCGGCAGGTCGTTGAGTGCACCGGCGAAGCGCAGGTTTTCCGCAACGGAGAGCGTGCGATCGAGCGCAGCTTCCTGGAACACCACACCGATGCTGCGTCGCACGGCGAGCTTGTGGGTGCGCACCGAGTTGCCCATCACCCAGGCTTCGCCCGACGTCGGTCGAATCAGCGTGGACAGCATGTGAATGGTGCTGGTCTTGCCGGCGCCGTTGGGGCCCAGCAGGCCGAAGAACTGCCCCGGTTCAATCGCCAGGTCGATGCCGTCCACGGCGAGCGTCTCGCCGTAACGTTTGGTCAGGCGATCAGCCCGAATTGCGGCCCCGGTCATTGGGTGGAAAGTTTGTGCGAGTTGCGCGGATCGCGAAACAGCAGCGGCTTCTCCTCGACGCGCGGCCGTTCGGCACGGGCCACCGCTTCCTCCACGAGGTGGTGGTGAGGGGACAGGTCGCACACCGGATCGGCGTTCGCCGCATCGCCGGTAAAGAGATAAGCCTGGCAACGGCAGCCGCCGAAGTCCTTGGTCTTCTCGGGGCAACTGCGGCACGGCTCTTTCATCCAGGCATCGCCGCGGAAGTGATTGAAGCCGGGTGAATCGAACCAGATCGACGCGACGCTGGCTTCGCGTACGTTGGGAAACTGGATCCCGGGCAGCATGCGCGCCGCGTGGCAGGGAAGCGCGGTGCCATCCGGTATGACGTTGAGAAACACCGAGCCCATGCCGTTCATGCACGGCTTCGGCCGGCGTTCGAAGTAGTCGGGCACCACGAAGTAGATCTTCATCCGCTGCCCGGCTTTTTCGCGAAAGCGTTGTGTCGTCTCCTCGGCGCGGCGCACCTGTTCGCGGCTGGGAAGCAATTGCTCGCGATTGGTCCAGGCCCAGCCGTAGTACTGAGTATTGGCAAGCTCGACGTACTCGGCTTGCATGCCCTCGGCCATGTGCAGGATCTCCTCCACGTGGTCGATATTGAGCCGGTGCAGGACGACGTTGAGCACCATCGGGTAGTCGTACTTCTTGATCAGCGCCGCCACCTTCGACTTGAGCTCGAAGGTGCGGGTGCTGCTCAGGAAATCGTTCATCTGCCGGGTGCTGTCCTGGAAGGAGAGCTGGATGTGATCGAGTCCGGCGTCCTTGAGCGCCTTGATGCGCACTTCATTCAGACCGACACCCGAAGTGATCAGATTGGTGTAGAACCCAAGCGCATGCGCTTCCGCGGCGATCGCCTCGAGGTCGTCACGCATCAGTGGCTCACCACCCGACAGTCCGAGCTGCACGGCACCGAGCGCGCGCGCTTCGCGCAACACACGTAGCCAATCATCCGTCCCGAGTTCCTGTGTGGTGCGCGCGAAGTCCGTCGGATTGGAGCAGTACACGCAGTGGAGCGGACACTTGTAGGTGAGCTCCAGCAGCAGCCAGAGAGGTGGCCCGGGCCGGTTGACGGCGGTGCTCAAGCTCGCAGTTCCAGCCATTTGTGCTCCAGCGCGAAAGACAGGAACGCAGTGACATCGGCCGAGAGATCGGGCGCTCCGAAGGCCTGCTCGAGGTCGGTGGTGATCTCGGCCACGGTGCGCTCGCCATCGCAGCGCTTCATGATCTCACCCGCGCTCGCATTGAGCTTCACCATTCCTTCCGGGTACAGGAGCACGTGGGAATTCTGCGCCGCCTCCCACTGCAGGCGAAAACCCCGACCGAGCGAGGGCTTCGCGGTTGCGCCTATCCCGCTCATGACGAAAGTCCGTAACGCTGGGCCATGGCATCGTTCATCTGCCAGAGCACGTCGAGCTTGAACTGCAGGACCTCGAGCGCACGCTCCTGCGCTGCGCGGGTCTTGAACCAGTCGAGCGTGAAGGCCAGGCCGAATTCGACATCGCGGCGCGCGATGCTGACGCGACTCTGGAAGTACTGCAGGCCTGCCTTGTCGATCCAGGGATAGTGCTCGGGCCAGTTGGCAAGTCGCTGCTTGTGAATCTCCGGCGCAAAGAGCTCGGTCAGCGAGGAGCACACTGCTTCCTGCCATCGCGCGCGCCGTGCGAAGTTCACGTAGGCGTCGACGGCGAAGCGCACGCCCGGCAGTACATCGACCAATATCTCCACGTGATCGCGTTTCAGCCCTACAGCTTCCGCCAGGCGCAGCCAGGACTCGATGCCACCGGCATCATCGCCATACCCATCGTGATCGAGAATGCGTTGTACCCACGAGCGACGCACTGCGCGGTCGGGGCAATTGCTGAGAATCGCCGCGTCCTTGAGCGGGATGCTGATCTGATAATAGAAACGGTTGGCGACCCAGCCGCGAATCTGCTCGGGGCTGGCCGCGCCGGAATTCAGCATGACGTTGAAGGGGTGGTGGATGTGATATCCACGCCCCTTGTCCCGCAGCCGTTCCTCGAATTCCGGCTTGCTCCAGGCCGCGCTCGTCGGATCGCTGCCGCTCACAGGGCGATCTCCATGCCGTCCCAGGCCACTTCGACGCCGCGGCGCGTGAGCTCGGCGCGCTCGGGCGAGTCTTCATCGAGTATCGGGTTGGTGTTGTTCACGTGGATCAGGATTTTGCGCGTCTCGGCAGGCAGGCGAACGAGCCATTCGAGCATTCCGCCGGCCCCGCTCTGCGGCAGGTGACCGATCTCGCGCGCGCGTTTGCGTGACACTTCCTGGCGAACCATTTCATCGTCGGTCCAGAACGTCCCATCCACGAGCACGCAGGCAGCTGACTGCATGCTGCGCCAGACGTGTCCATCGATGCTTGCCAGTCCCGGTGCATAGAGCGCGGACCGACCTGTCGTTTCATCGGTGAGCACGAGCGCCAGGTTGTCTCCGGGCACCGGAGACTCGCGGTTCGGTGAATAGGGCGCCGGCTTGCTGGCCACGGGCAGCGCACGCCAGCGCACGCCCTCGACACCATCGATCGTGAATCCTTCGTCGTTGAGATCAATGCGGTGCCGCTCGACTCCGCAGTAATGCCCAAGCACGGTCAGCACCGGGTTGCCTTGCGTGAGATCGGCGTAGGTGCTGTCACTGCACCAGATGGGCCAGGGCCGGGCGGATTCGCGCAACATGAACAGTCCGGTGGTGTGGTCGACCTGTCCATCCACCAGGACGATGGCGGCGATTGCGGTATCGCGGATCGAGCGCGCGGGCTGCAGGACGGGATTGGCGTGCAATTGGGCCGCAATGTCCGGCGATGCATTGACCAGGGCCCACGAGGATCCGGTCCTTCCGGACACGGCAATCGAGGACTGTGTCCTCGGACGGGCGCGCAGACTGCCGTTACGCAGACCGGCACAGTTACGGCAATTGCAATTCCACTGCGGGAAGCCGCCACCCGCGGCGGATCCCAGCACGCGAATCTTCAACGGGGTAGGTGCAGCCTGCTCACGCAGGCTGACACCGGGGCTACTTCAGCGATTGGCGATATACATCGTGATTTCCATGCCGAACCGGAAATCGATCGCTTGCGGAGTTTCCCACTTCATGACAATGCTCCTTCAGCCGGCTACCTGACGACGGCCCTAGATTGCCGCCAACCACATCCTCGACACTGGCGAACCCGGCGGCAAGGGGATCATCATGAAACTCGCCTCATGATTTTCATGAGTTGGGATAAGAATCAATGAAGCTGCGGACACGCCTGAATCTCGTGGTGACCGGCCTGACCGCCACGTTCGTGTTCGTGCTGATAACCGGGGAGATCCTGACTGCCCGGGATTCGGTGCGCGAAGAGACCGAGGCGGCCAATCGCGCGGCGTCGCAGCTGCTGGGCCGTCTCGCAGCCATCTATTCGCGTGAGGGTGGTCCTGAGCTACTCCTGCAGTTCCTTCAGCAGCTGGGACGGGTGCATGCCAACGACATCACGTTGCAGTCCGCGACGGGAGAAGTGCTGTACCGATCGCCGCCACCCACCTACAAGGCGGGCCGCGAGGCACCGGCCTGGTTCACGCACCTCCTGGTCCCGAACACCGCGAGGCACATCTTCCCGCTGCCTGGCGGAGTGCAGTTGATCGTGGCAGCGCACACGTCCCGCGCCGTGCTCGACGCGTGGGATGAACTCGCGGGACTCCTCACCGTCGCAGCGATCATGCTGGTCATCGTGAACGGGCTCGCGTTCTGGTCGGTGGGGCGGGCGCTTGCGCCCTTTCCGGTGATCGCCAACGGCCTGGAGCGCATTCAGCGCGGTGACCTCGGCTTCCGCTTGCCGCCACTGCCCGGATCCCCAGCGAGCGCCATCGGTGCTGCCTTCAACCGCATGGCGCAAGCGGTGGAGGACAAGGTCAACGCAGAGCGCAAGGCGCTCGAGGCGGAGACGCAACTGGAAGACAGGCGCGAGATGGCCCGCCTGGTCGAGCAGCATGTCGAGGAGGAGCGGCGGCTGATCGCACATGAGCTGCACGACGAGTTTGGTCAATCGGTCACCGCCATCCGCAGCCTAGCGCTCGCCATCGCAGCCCAGGGGCCTGCACGCGATTCCGCGGAACCTGCCCGGCTGATTGCGGACGAGGCTGCACGCCTCTACGACGCGATGCACGGCCTCATCCCGCGCCTGGCGCCGCTGTCGCTCGACACACTGGGCCTCGCCGCGACGCTGGAAAGCCTGGTTCGGGACTGGCAGCGTCGTTATCCCTCGGTCGCGCTGTCGCTTCGGCACGAGCTCTCCATGGGCCTCGGTCCAAGCGTGACCCTGGCTATCTACCGCGTCGCCCAGGAAGCATTGATCAATGCCCTGCGACATGCGCAGGCCGCGCACATCGATCTCAGCGTGCAGTCCGACGCGCAGCGGGTAATCATTACGATTACCGACGACGGAGTCGGACTGCCGGAGGACTGGTCATTGCCGGGGCATTTTGGTCTGCGCGGACTGACTGAGCGAGTCGGGCACCTGGGTGGAGCACTCAGCGTCACCAACCGAACGCCGCACGGTGTGTGTCTGACGGCCGAGATTCCGATGACGGGCGGCTCATGATCCGTATCCTGCTGGTCGACGATCATGCGGTGGTGCGCACCGGGTTTCGACTCCTGTTGCAATCGCTGGCGGAAGTCACGGTCGTCGGCGAGGCGGAATCCGGAGAGACTGCGTGTCAGCGCTACGTGGAGCTGACTCCTGACGTCGTGGTGATGGACCTGGCGATGCCGGGCATGGGAGGGCTCGAGGCGCTGCGGCGCATTCGGGCGCGCGATCCGCAGGCGCGCGTGCTCGCGCTCTCCGCTCACGACGATCCCATGCACGCCAGGCGCGCACTACGCGAAGGTGCGCTCGGGTTTCTCTCCAAGCGCAGCGCCCCTGAGACGCTGGCTGAAGCCGTAACCGCCGTCGCTGCGGGTCGGCGTTACATCGACACCAACCTGGCGCAGAAACTGGCGCTGGCGGAAATCGAGGGTGCGGCGAAGCCGCTGATCGAACAACTTTCGGAGCGCGAGTTCGACGTGTTCATCCGCCTGGCGCGCGGCGCGAAGGTGCAGAAGATCGCCGAGGACCTGAACCTCTCCGCATCGACCGTCGGCACTCACCTCTA
>DASQOO010000147.1:0-5927 GCA_035644435.1 Steroidobacteraceae bacterium
GTTCTCGCCTGCTTCCGCGGGCGCGAATACGCGGTCGCGGCGCACGCGGGCGCGCACTTCGTCGATCCAGGCGTTGCGCATGATTCCGAACATCCAGCTCTCCAGCCGCGCCTCGTCTTTCCACTGCCCGAACTTGAGCAGCGCCCGTTCCACCGTGACTTGCACCAGATCATCGGCGTCGTGCGGGTTGCGCGTGATGGTGCGCGCAAAGCGCCGCAGCCGCGGCAGCAACTCGATGATCTCATCGCGGAAGAGGTCAACCGCGCGGCTCATGTGTCTTGAAACAATGACGATCCGGGCGGTCGTTTTCTTCCACCCGGTGAGACAAATAAATCGGTTGCAACAGACGCATCGGCCGCTAAGGTAACGCCATGTGGACCCGTCACGCTCAACTTCCGGTGCAGCCTCGCTCGCACGCCCGCGGCATGCGCAGTTTCGCGTGCGCGTGTGTGGGCGGCCTGGCGTTCGTCTGGCTTCAGGCATCGCAAGCGCAGATCACCTTGCCCCAGGTGCCCGTGCCCAATCTCCCGGTGCAGTTGCCCGTGGATGTCAACAAGACGGCCGGCAGCATCACCCGCCAGGTCGATGTGGAGCAACTGCGCAATGCACGCCTGGTGCGCGTGCGGGACTTGCTGCGCAAGAATCGCGACGTGATCGAAGCGGACCCGAAAGGTGCACCGATCATACGCAGCGAGGTGCTGGCCTTTTCACCCACCGAGGCGGCGCTCGAGCAAGCAAAAGCTGCCGGGTTCGGTGTGGTGCGCGAGACCGGTTTGAAGGAGCTCGACGCCCGTATCGTGACGCTTCAGCCGCCGCAGGGCATGTCGACCAAGCGCGCGTTGAAAGAGTTGCGGAAGCTCGATCCTGGCGGGGCCTACGACTTCAATCACATCTACACCGAAACAGGAGCCATCGAGCCCGCGGCGCAGCCTGCCAGCACGACGCAGATGCCGTCACCGTCCGGCGCGGGCCTGCGAATCGGAATGATCGATCGCGGTGTCGATGCGACACACGCGGTCTTTCGTGACTCGAAGATTCATCTGCACGGCTGCGGCGACCGGGCGATGCCGGATCCTCATGGCACGGCCGTCGCGTCCCTAATTGCCGGCCAGGCGGCCCAGTTTCACGGTGCGGCGCCGGGCGCGGAGATCTACGCGGCCGATGTCTTCTGCGGTGCCGTGCGCGGGGGTTCCGTCGATCTCATCGCCGATGCATTCGCGTGGCTCGTGGCGGAGGAAGTGCCGATCATCAACGTGAGTCTCGTCGGGCCGCGCAACGTGATGGTCGAATACGTGGTGCGAGCCGTGATCGCACGCGGCCACGTGATCGTTGCGGCAGTCGGAAATGACGGTCCCGCGGCGCCCGCATTGTTCCCTGCATCCTATGACGGCGTCATCGGCGTGACGGGAGTCGATGCGCATCGACAAGTGCTCATCGAAGCCGGGCGCGGGCCGCAGGTGGATTTCGCCGCCCCTGGCGCTGACATGGGGGCGGCCATTCCCGGGCAGGCCTTCGGCACTGTACGGGGAACTTCTTTCGCAGCGCCGATCGTGGCGGGGCTCCTGGCCGTCCAGATGAAGGTAGCGGGCTCCCCGACGGTCAATGGCGCGAGCGCTGCACTCGCTGCGCAGGCGATCGATCTCGGCGCTCCGGGGCCGGATGCGGTTTACGGCAAGGGCCTCGTTGGGGAGGGTCTGCAGGCCGAACTGGCTGCGGCGGGCCATATAGAAGAGAGGTCGAAATAAGTCAAATCGCGCGCCGGTAGGGAAGAAATCGACTGGCCCAGTCGTCATTGCTGTTGAAGGTCGCGGATTGTCCGCGGCGTCAAACAGGAGTGATGACCATGAAGACTCATCGTATCTTGGCGAGCGTCGCGGTGGCCTCGGTGCTCGCGAGCGCGTCTCCCGCGTATGCCCAGGTGCTGGGTGGCGGACTTAGTGGCGCAGTGAACGGCGCCATGAACGGCACGCTCTCGGGCGGGCCCAACGGCATCGGTGGAATGGCCGGTGGAACTGGCGATGGTTCGGTGACGGGCACACTTGGCGGACAGACCGACGCGGTTGGTCGTATTGGCCAGCATGCGAGAGGCACTGCCGACGGCGCCGTGGATCGCGCGCACACCGCAAGCGGTAAGGCGCGTGACAAGGCGCAGGCGACCGCGGGTCAGGCGCGCGACAAAACGACATCGACTGTCGATGAGGCGCGTGGTGTCAGCGGTTCAGTAGCAGGCTCGGCGAGTGGCGCCGCGAACGGTGCGGCCAATCTCGCCAACGGTGCTGACACCGCTGCGAGTGGCACCGGCACGGCGGCTGGGAGCGGCAGCATCCTGAAGGGTGTTGGCACTCAAACGCCCGCCGCGGACTCCGCTGCGAGTGGCGCGGGCACGTCGGCTGGGAGCGGCAGCATCCTCAAGGATGTCGGCACTCAAACGCCGGAAAGCACGGGGACGCCGAACGACAGCAATTCTGATCGCAGCCTATCGCTGGGCGGTGCGCTCGATGGTTCGGGCGCCGGCCAAGGTGGCCTTGCCACCGACTCGGCGGCAGCGAACGCGTCGGCAGATGGCAACTCGAGCAGCAGCGGCAACGCCAGCGCAAGCCGCTCCGGAGTGAATGCCTCGGCGCAGCACTCGGACTCTGCGACTGCCGCGGCCTCCGCGTCACGTTGAGTCGAGCTGTGACCCCCTTGCGGCGGAACCCGGCGGTTCCGCCGCTTTTCTTTTGGCGCGTTGCCCGCGGCGGCGGCCGCGTATGCCAACGAGCTCACGGCTCGTGCAGAATTGGGGTCCAGACAGAAATCCCCGATCGAGCCCTCGCTGCATGGCGCAATACGACTTCATTTTCGTCGGTGGCGGACACAATGCCCTGGTGTGCGCGTTCTATCTCGCGAAGGCGGGACGGCGCGTGCGGGTGCTCGAGCGCGCGCCGGTGGTCGGCGGTGCGGCGATCACCGAAGAGTTTCATCCGGGCTTTCGCAATTCCGTCGCCAGTTATTCCGTGGGCCTTTTGCACCCAAAGGTGGTCGCCGACCTGGATCTTGCAAGGCACGGCCTGCGGATCGTCGTCCGTCCCTTGTCTTACTTCGCTCCGCAGAATGACTCGCAGTACCTGATCGTCGACAAGGACGCGCGGCGTACCTACGAGGAGGTGGCCCGCTTTTCCGCTCGGGATGCCGAACGGCTGCACTCATATCACGAGCGCCTGGATCGCCTGGTCGACCTGGTCCGCTCGGTGCTGCTCGAGACGCCGCTGGACGCGAATGGCGGGGTGGTCGATCTGCTGCGTGGCATTGCCCTCGGCCGCAAAGTCCGCAAGCTTGGCGTCGTCGCGCAGAGGGATCTCGTCAACCTCTTCGGTCGCAGCGCCGGCGAAATGCTCGATGACTGGTTCGAGAGTGACGCGCTCAAAGGCGTGCTCGGGTTCGACTCGATCATCGGCAACTACGCGAGCCCGTACACGCCGGGCTCAGGCTACGTGCTGCTCCATCACGTCTTCGGCGAGGTGAACGGGATTCGCGGCGCGTGGGGACACGCGATCGGCGGGATGGGTTCAATTACGCAGGCGATGGCCAGGGCCTGTCGTGAAGCCGGCGTTGAGATTTCCACCTCGGCGCCGGTCGCGAACTTGCAGATAGAGCAGGGGCGAGCCCACGGCGTGACATTGGAGAGCGGCGAGGCAATCAGCGCCGAAGGTGTCGTCTCGAGCGTGCATCCTCAGCTTTTGTTCGGAAGATTGGTCCCGCGAACTGCACTTCCGGGCGACTTCGTCGAGCGAATCGATCACTGGAAGTCAGGATCCGGCACCTTCCGGATGAATGTCGCCTTGTCGGAGCTGCCCGACTTCACGTGCCTGCCGGGTGTCGCGCCCGCCGAGCAGCACAGTGCCAGCATCATCATCGCGCCCTCGTTGCCCTATCTGGACGATGCCTACAACGATGCGCGCAAGCACGGTTGGGCGCGCCACCCCGCGATCGAGATGCACATCCCGTCGACGCTGGATGATTCGCTGGCGCCGCCCGGCGCGCATGTCGCGAGCCTCTTCTGCCAGCATTTCGCGCCGGAGCTGCCCGGTGGTCGCTCTTGGGACGATTGCCGCGAGCAGGTCGCCGATCTCGTCGTCGACACCGTCACGCGCTACGCGCCCAACTTCAAACGCTCGGTGGTGGCGCGGACTGCGCTGACGCCGCTCGACCTGGAACGCAAGATCGGGCTGGTGCGCGGCGACATCTTCCACGGGAGGCTCAGCCTGGATCAGCTGTATAGCGCGCGCCCGACGATCGGATTCGCTGCCTATCGCAGCCCGATTGCCGCTCTCTACATGTGCGGGTCCTCGACGCATCCCGGTGGCGGTGTGACTGGAATGCCCGGACTGAACGCCGCCCGGGAGATCCTCAAGGACTGGCGCGGCGGGAAAGTGCGGTGGCCGCTGCGGTCGGCGCAAGCCGGGTGATACCCTCATGAATCGGAATCTGGCCCAGGTAGATGAGATGACTGGATCGTTCGACGGCCTGCTCAAAGACTATCGCAGCAGCTATGGGCTGCCGCGCGATGTCTATCATGACCCGCAGATCTTCGAACAGGAGGTCCGCGCGATCTTCATGAAGTCGTGGCTCTATGTCGGGCACCAGAGCCAGATCCCGAAGCGAGGCGACTACTTCCTGTTCGCGATGGCGGGTGAGTCCGTCATCATCATTCGTGCCGGCGAGGACCAGATCAACGCGCTGGTCAACGTCTGCCGGCATCGCGGTTCGCAGATCTGCGATGTGGCGGCCGGGCACGAATCGAGGCTGACCTGTCGCTACCACGGCTGGACGTACGGGCTCGATGGCTCATTGCTCGCGGCCAGTCGAATGCCCGAAGGGTTCGACAAGTCGCGCCACGGCCTGCATCGCGTGCACGTGAGAGTGCTCGCAGGAATGATCTTCATCAACTTCGATGCGAATCCGGTGCCTTTCGATGCGTTGGAGCGGGACCTGACGGCGCCGCTCGCGCCGTATCGGCTCGATCACGCCAAGGTGGCGCACAAGCAGAACTACGCGATCAGCAGCAACTGGAAACTGGCCGTCGAGAATTACAACGAGTGCTATCACTGCCTGCCCGCGCATCCGGAGTACTCCATTGCTCACGGGCGTGCGGTTCCTCCCTCCGAATGGGGCGCATCGATCGAAGAGGTGATGGCGAGAGCGCCGCAGGTCGGACTCACGCAGCATGTCGTGGCGCATTCGTGGCTGGATGCCGAAGCATTGGGTGTCGAGTGTCAGTTCGATCGCTATCCGCTGTTCCGTGGCTACAAGACGGGCAGTCGCGACGGAGAGCTCGTCGCTCCGTTCCTCGGCTCGATCACCGGGTGCGACGGCGGCACGACCGATCTGCACATGGGCCCCACGACTTTCGGTCTGGCCTATGTCGATCACGTGGTGCTCTATCGGTTCACCCCGCGAAGCCTGTCGAACACGGACTGCGAGATCACGTGGCTCGTCAACGGGTCCGCTGTCGAAGGCAAGGATTACGATCTCGCCAAACTCACCTGGCTCTGGGACGTCACGACGCTTGCCGACAAGAAAATCATCGAGCGTAACCAGGCGGGTGTCGATTCACGCTACTACCAGCCGGGACCGCTCTCGCAGATGGAGGGCTACCAGCGCCGGTTCCTCGACTGGTACGTCGCGACAATGCGTAACCATGACATCGCTTGCGGAAGCAGCGCCTTGTGAGAGCCGGCAGTGATGTGTAACATCGTGTGTGAGGTATTACACACATGGCCACCAACCTTTCAGTCGATCCGGAACTCATAGAACAGGCACGCAAGATCAGCGGCGAGAAGACCAAAGCGGCCGCGGTAACGAAGGCGTTGCAGGAATTCATCGCCCGCCGGCGCCAGAAGGCGATGCTCGATCTGGCCGGCAAGCTCGAATGGGATGCCGGTTAT
>DASQOO010000148.1:0-27127 GCA_035644435.1 Steroidobacteraceae bacterium
GATCGCGGCCACGATCAGTGCGGCGGAAATCGCGTAACACCACTTGCGCGACGCCATGAAGTGGATGCGCGTGACCTTGTGAAAAAATTCCATCGCTATGCGTTCCTCAGATGGACAGGCGCTCGATGCGCGCCCGCCGCCCATAGATCGCATTGATCAGCGCGCGGCTGCCGAGCAATGCCGTGAACAATGTCGTCAGGATGCCGAGGCACAGGGCAACCGCGAACCCCTTGATGGGCCCGGTGCCGAGCACGAACAGGACCACGCCCGCGATCAGCGAGGTGATGTTCGAGTCCGTGATGGCGGAAAATGCCTTGTCGAACCCGGCCGAGATCGCCGCCATCGGCGAGTTGCCATTGCGCAGCTCCTCGCGGATGCGCTCATAGATGAGGATGTTGGCGTCCACGGCCATCGCGACCGTGAGCACGATGCCCGCGATGCCGGGCAAGGTGAGCGCCGCCTGCAACAGCGTGAGGAGCGCGACCAGCAGCACCACGTTGAAGGTGAGCACCAGGTTCGCGATCCAGCCGAACGCCTTGTAGTAGATCGCCATGAACGCGAACAGCAACAGGCTCCCCACCAGCAACGCGCGCACGCCGCGATCGATGTTGTCCTGGCCGAGGCTCGGGCCGATCGCGCGCTCTTCGATCGAATAGAGCGGTGCTGCCAGCGAGCCCGCACGCAACAACAACGCCAGTGACTTCGCTTCGCCGAGCTTCAGGCCCGTGATCTGGAAATTGTTGGAGAACACGCCGCGGATCGTAGCGGTGTTGATGACGTGCTCTTCGGTGCTGTCGACCGGCACGCTCTGACCGTCGCGGTTGACGTAGCGGCGCACCTTCTCGATGAACACCACCGCCATCGGACGATTGAGATTCGCCTGCGTGGTCTTGAGCATCTCGGCGGCGCCGCGCGCATCGAGGCGCACTGATACCGCCGGTCCCTCCTGCGGATCGATGTGCGACTTCGCGTCCGTGAGCTGATCGCCGGTCACGATCACGTCGCGCTTGAGGAGCACCGGCCGCTTGTCCGAGGTGTAGTAGAGCTTGGTGCCGAGCGGTGCACTGCCGCGTCGCGCCGCTTCGTACGGATCGTTCGAGGTGTCCACGAGGCGGAACTCGAGCGTCGCCGTCTTGCCGAGGATGTCCTTGACCTCGGCGGAGTTCTGCACACCGGGCAACTGCACATTGATGCGATCGAGGCCCTGGCGCTGCACGATCGGCTCGGACACGCCCAGCTCGTTGACGCGGTTGCGCATCGTCGTGATGTTCTGCTGGATCGCGTAGTCCTGCCGCTCCTTGATCTGCTGCGGTGTGAGGCGCGTGATCAGGGTCGGCGCGGCCGCGCTGTCATCGACGGTGAAGGTCATGTCGCGATTGGCTTTGGCGAGGGCCGCACGCGCCGGCTCGAGATTGGCCGGATCACGCAGCGTGATGCGTACCGCGTTCGGATCGCGATCCTGTGCGGTAGGCTGTCCGCCCTTCCCGGCCTCGACACTCTGGTACGGAATCCGCTCATCGCGCAGCGTGCGGCGGAAATCCTGTTCGAGCCGGTCAAGGACCTGCTTGACCGCGCCCTCCACGTCGACCTGGTAGAGCAGGTACAGGCCACCGCGCAGGTCGAGCCCAAGGTTCATGGGGCGCATGCCGATGGCACGCAGGACAGCCGGCGTCCGCGGCGCACTCGTCAGCGCCACGATGTATTGTTCCGCCAGCGACTCGGAAATCACGTCGCGCGCCTTGAGCTGCTCGGCAACGCGGCTGAAACGGATTGCGAGCTTGCCCTCCTCGAGGTAACTGTCGATGAGGCCGACTTGCTTACCGCGCAGAAAGGCTTCGACCGCTCGCTCCTGCACCGGCGTGATCGACTCGTAGTTGCGTGCGGCGAGCTGCACGGCGGGGTCGGTGCCGAACAGGTTCGGCAGGGCAAACAGCACCCCGAGGATCAGGGCCACGGCGACCGTGATCGATTTCCAGCGCGGGAATTGGCTCATCGGCTTGGGGTTCCCTGGCGGTCAGGCGCTCTTGAAGGTGCCCTTCGGCATCAGGCCGGACACCTGGCCCTTCTGGATCTTGAGCCGCACGCCCTCCGCGACTTCCACGGTGATGAAGTTGTCACCCATCTCGGTGACACGGCCCAGGATTCCGCCGGTCGTGACGACTTCGTCACCGCTGGCCAGTGCCGCCAGCATCGCGCGATGCTCCTTGGCGCGCTTGCTCTGCGGCCGGATCAGCATGAAATAGAAAATGGCGAAAAACAGCCCCATCAGGATGACGAAGTTGATCATCCCTCCGGGCTGTCCGGGCGCGCCCTGGGCCCAAGCGTTCTCGATCAGGAAGCTCATGGTGACACCTTCGACTGGTTAGCCCGTCTTGTTCTACGGCTGTCTGGCAAAAAGAGCGCGATATTATACAGAAGCGCCTTCGTTGTGCCGGGCAGCGCGGAAACGACGTGCAAATTCCGTCAGCTGGCCCCGCTCGATGGCCACGCGCAGATCGGCCATCAGGTGCAGGTAGAAGAACAGGTTGTGAATCGTATTGAGCCGCGAGGCCAGGATTTCCCCCGCCTGGTCGAGGTGTCGGAGGTACGCGCGGCTGTAGTGGCTGCAGGTGTAACAGGTGCAGGCTTCATCGAGGGGACGGGTATCTTCGCGATAGGCGCTGTTGCGAATGTTGACTACACCGCTCGATGTGAAGAGGTGCCCGTTGCGGGCGTGGCGCGTGGGCATTACGCAGTCGAAGAGGTCGATCCCGTGCTCGACCGCCGCAACGATGTCCTCAGGTCGCCCCACGCCCATGAGGTAGCGCGGCCGATCGACGGGTAGCTGCCGCGTCGTGTGCTCGAGCACCGCGATCCGCTCCTCGGCTGATTCGCCGACCGCGAGTCCGCCCACTGCATAGCCCTCGAAGCCGATCGCCACCAGTCCTGCGACGGAAGCGCTGCGCAGTGAATCGCGCACGCCACCCTGCACGATTCCGAACAGGCTCCCGGGCGGCGCTTCGCTGTAGTACTCGGCGCGACTGCGCGCGGCCCAGCGTAACGAGAGCTCCATCGAATTCCGCGCTTCGCCTTCGGTCGCCGGATACAGTGTGCACTCGTCGAACACCATCGCGATGTCCGAGCCGAGATCGCGCTGCACCTGCATCGAGATTTCAGGGCTCAGGAACACTTCGCTCCCGTCCACCGGCGAACGAAAATGCACGCCCTCCTCCGTGAGCTTGCGACGGCTGGCGAGACTGAAGACCTGGAACCCTCCCGAGTCCGTGAGAATCGGTCCGCGCCAGTTCATGAAGCCATGCAGCCCGCCGTGGGCGCGTATCACGGCCGCACCGGGTCGCAGCATCAGGTGAAACGTATTCCCGAGAATGATCTGGGCGCCGATGGCCTCCAATTCCTCGGGCGTCATCGCCTTGACGGTGCCGTAGGTACCCACCGGCATGAAGGCGGGCGTGTCGACGCCGCCGCGCTTGAATTCGAGTCGTCCGCGGCGCGCCCCGGCGTCCCTCGACAGTAACTCGAACTTCATGCGTTCCCCGTCGCCTGCGCACCGGGCGTGACGAACATCGCGTCGCCATAGCTGAAGAAACGGTAGCGCGCTGCGACGGCGTGCGCGTACGCCGCCATCACGTGCGCAAAGCCACCGAAGGCACTCACCAGCATCAGCAAGGTCGATTCCGGCAGGTGGAAATTGGTGAGCAGACGATCGACCACTTGGAGCCTGTAACCCGGACGAATGAACAGCTCCGTTTCGCCATGGTAAGGAGCGAGCACACCGCTGCTGGCCGCAGTTTCAAGCCCACGGACCACCGTGGTGCCGACCGCGACGATGCGGCCGCCTCGCGAGCGCGTTGCGTTGATCGCTTCACAAGCCTCGGCACTCACCTGCACACGCTCCGGATGCATGCGGTGCTGGTCGAGATTCTCGACGCGCAGCGGCTGAAAGGTTCCGGCCCCGACATGCAAGGTAATCAGGACCCGCGACACCCCGCTCGACTCGAGCTCAGAAACCAGCGCCTGGTCGAAGTGCAGCCCTGCGGTCGGCGCGGCCACCGCGCCGTCGATCTGGGCGAAGATCGTTTGATAGCGTTCGCGATCGATGGCCGCCGGTTTGTGTTCGATGTAAGGAGGAAGCGGCACCTCGCCGTGCCGATCGAGAAACGCGAGCAACGGGGTGCTGAACTCGAGCTCCACGAAGCCATTGCGCTGCGCGAGAACCTGGGCACTCTGCTGATCCTGCAACTCGAGCGTCGCGCCGGCGCGCAGTGGTTTGCTGGCACGTGCCTGGAACAAGCCGCGACGCTCGCCGAGTAGGCGCTCGAGGAGCAGCTCAACCTGGCCGCCGCTCGGCTTGCGTGCAAAGAGCCTCGCATTGAGCACACGAGTGTCATTGAAGACCAGCAGATCGCCCGCTCGCAGCAGGCGCGGCAGGTCGCGAAAACGCAGGTCCTGCACCTCGCCGCTCATGCCGTCGAGCGCAAGCAAGCGGCTCGCGCTGCGCTCCGGCGTCGGCGCCTGGGCGATCAGCTCAGGTGGAAGCTGGTAGTGGAAATCGCTGCGGCGCATGCGCCGCGGATGGTAGCAAAATGCGCGGCTCAGAAATCCGGCTGCGCAAAGGTTCAGGCCGTGGGAACTGTGCCGCCATCGATCACATATTCTGTGCCCGTGATGGGCGCGGCACGCGGCGACACGAGAAACGCGATGAGGTCGGCGACTTCGCGGGGTTTCGCCGGGCGACCGAGCGGAATACCGCCGAGACTCTTCATGATGATCTGCTTACCACCTTCATAGCCTGTGCCGGCCTGCACGGAGAGACGCTCGGCCAGCGCCACGGCGGCTTCAGTTTCGACCCAACCCGGGGAAACGCGCACGACGCGGATTCCCTTTGGAGTTACCTCCTTCGACAGACTCTTGCTGTAGGTCGAGAGAGCGGCCTTTGCCGCGGCATATGCCGTCGTCGACTCAGGAAGCGGCAGTTCGTGCTGGATTGAGGTGACGTGAATGATCACTCCTGAGCCCTGCCCGAGCATCGCGGGCAGTAATGCTCGATCAAGGCGAACAGCCGGCATCAGATTGTTGTTCAGCTCCTTCCACCATTCAGCGTCGTCGAGTGCGGCATATCCACCACCCGGAGCACTCGAGCCCCCCAGAGAATTGACGAGGATGTCGATGCCACCCAGCAGTTGCAGAGCCGACTGCGCGGTCGCAGCGCATCCATCGGCTGTCGAGAGATCGGCCGCCACATAACGCACGCCTGCGACTGACTCGCGTGGCACCGAGCGGGCGGTCGTGACCACGTTCGCGCCGGCATCAAGAAGCGCCTCCACTACAGCGGCGCCGATACCCCTGGTGCCACCAGTGACCAGCGCGCGGCGGTTGGTGAGCTGGAGATCGAAGCTCATGGGACGATCTCCAGAAATGCGATCTTGCGGCGCTCGAGGCGGAAGAAGAACCGCAGGCTCACCGGGCTGCCCGGAAAGTTGCCCGTTAACCGGCACGTGACAACCGTCATGCCATCCTCGTGCTCCGAGGTCAGCGGCTCGATCGTGTAGCGGTATTTCGCTGAAGCTTCCGTCTTCCACTGCTGGATCGCGGTAACGCCGGTGTAGGTATGGCCTTCGTCTTTGACCACGGCACCGTTGGTGAAGCACCGCGCCGCGGCCTCGCCATCCAATTGGTCGGCGGCGAAATAAGCGGCGATCGGCTCTGGAAGATTGAGGTGGTTAGAAGTGAGACCGGGATGTTCAGTCATGGCGCTCTCCATTCGATCGATGGGGCCAGATTACTTGTCCCGATCGGTTAGATAATCGTCTATAGTCACACTAGGTTATTTAGAGTGTGATGCATAATGAGAGGATCGGATTTTGCGGAGTTGAAGGCCTTCGCGGCCATCGTCGAGCGCGCCAGCTTCGCTCGTGCTGCCGATCATCTGGGCCTGTCGGCTTCAGCCTTGAGTCAGACGATCCGGCAACTCGAAACCCGCCTCGGCGTTCGGCTCCTGAATCGTACGACTCGTAGCGTCGGCCCAACCGAGGCGGGTGCGCGGCTCCATCAGCGCATCGCACCGATGATCGAGGAGTTCGACGCCGCGGTCGCAGAGGCCGTGGCCACCACGGGGCGCTCGGCTGGAACGCTGCGCATCAACACACTGGGCATGGCCGCGAGGAAGCTGATCGCACCGAAACTCGGTCGCTTTCATCGGGAGAATCCTGACGTCGTACTCGACCTGGTGATCGATGATGGACTGAGCGACATCGTCGCCGGTCGCTTCGACGCCGGCATTCGCATCGGCGAGCGTCTGGAGAAGGACATGATCGCGGTCCGGCTGACGCCGGACGTGCCCATGCTGGCCGCAGCCTCGCCGGACTACCTCGCCCGTCGCGGCGAACCGAAGACCCCGGCCGACCTGCATCAGCACGCCTGCATCAATTGGCGCTTCCCCGGTAGCGGGAACATCTATCGGTGGGAGTTCGCAAAGAAGGGCAAGCAGCTAGAGTTAGGTGTGGAAGGCCCTCTCATTTCCAACTTTCAGGACGTCGTCGTAGAAGGTGCGCTGCAGGGTTTGGGAATCGTCTACGCCTACAACGATGATCGCGTTCACGACGCGATCGAAGAAGGACGGCTGAAGCGCGTACTTGCCGACTGGTCACCAACCGTCCCAGGCCTATTCCTCTATTATCCAAATCGGCGCCACTCTCAGCCTGCACTGCGCGCCTTCATCGACTGCCTGCTGGACCGAAACGTGGCCGTGCCTGAATAGAGGGCGGTGGCGTCAACCCCGTGATGATGAGACTGAGTTGTCAGCTCAGGTGGGTCCGTCGCTCTCGGGCACCGGGGCTTGCACGACACCCTTGAATGGCTTCACGAGCGGCTCCGCGTTATACCAGACCGCGCCCGCGCCGCTCGGCACCGCCATCGGGCCGCGCGCCGGCACCGTGACCGCGAGCTTGGTCTGCTTGCGATCGCGCAGCACGTTGATGTTGAGCTTCTCGCCCGGCTGGTAAGAACTCAGGATCCGTAGCGCGTGTGCGCCGTTCTGCGGCACGCGCCCGTCGATGTCGAGGATCACATCGCCATCCTCGAGTTTCAGCTCCGAATCGCCCGGCGCACGTACCACCAGCACACCTTTCTCCGTGCCGAAGTACTTGCCGAGTTTCGGGGTTATCGCGACCAGCTCCATGTCCATGACGTTGGCGGCGGGAAACGCCATGGTGAAGGGGACACCGGGGACTCCCGGCATTCCCGGCATCGCTTCCATCGGTCCCGGAACGCGCATCGTGAACAGGCGATCCGGCATCGTGCCCATGACGAAGCGACCCGGCCCGAACGCCTCGGTCGTGATCTCAGTCGTATGGCTCTTGCCCTCGCGCAGGTATTCCACCTTCACCTTGTCGCCGACCTTCACGTCGCGCATGTGCTCCATCAGCGCCGCGGTCGAGGCCTGGTCCTTGCCGCGCAGGTTCTGGCCGTCGATGCCGACGATCACATCGCCCGCGCGCAATCCCGCAGCGCTTGCAGGTCCACCCGGCGTAACGCTCTGCACGCGCACGCCGTCCTTGGAGGATTGATCCGTGCCGAGGTTGATGCCGAGCATCGCCCGATGAGGCATCCCGGCAGCACCGGCGATCATGAAGTCCTGCATGATCGGCCCGGTGAGCTGGCCGCTCAGCTCGGCAACTTCGCGCGCGGCCGCTTCCAGTCGCGCACGGGCGTCGGCGAGCTGCGCCTCGATGTCGGCCTCGTTCTTTTCACCGGCATCGCGCGCCGCTGCCCACCCCGGCATGAGCGCGGCACACACGAGTGCGAAGCTCATGAGCTGGATTCGTTTGCTAAGGAACATCGTCGCCTCCGGATCTTGCGTTGATCGAATTCAGAATGCCCGCGTGCGCGCGTCGGCGTAGCGCACGGCCACCAGCGAATTCAGCAGGTCCACACGCTCACGCCACAAGAGGTCTGCCTGACGAGGGTTGATCCCGGCTTCATTCGCGAGGCTCAGCCGGTAGTCGACCCAGCGAATGCGGTCCTCCAGGCCAGCGACGGTCAGTGCGGTACCGGCACGGGTCAGTTGCGCGTCCACCGGCAATGACGCAAGCACCGCTTCGAGCCGCTGCGACTCGGCGATCAGCATCGGAGGCATGACAGAGTGAGCGCCTGGCAAGTGTTGCGAATATGCAGCCGGCTGTGGCCCGTGACTGCCAACCGTGAGCAGCACAGCACACAACACGACTGCCGCGCTCGACGCAGGCAGGAGCCATCCAGGCCGGCGCCTTTGAGTCTGCGAGCGTGCTGCGGAACGCGCAAGAAATGCCGTGCGAATCGCGAGCCATCGGTCCGGTGGCGTGGTTCGCACCGGCAACTCTCGCAGCCTCGCGGCGATCCTGCGAGCGCTCTCCAGGGTTGCGTGGCATTCCGCGCATTCCCGCACGTGGCCCACCACGTCCTCGTGATCCGCCGCGGGGCGGTCACGCAGTGTCAGAAGCTGGTCGAGACTGGGATGCATGTGGAACTCTCCGCATGTTCCTGCAGCAGCTCGCGCAGGCGCAGGTGGGCGCGCATGAGCTGCGATTTCGAAAAACTGACGCTCAGGCCGAACTGCGACGCGATCTCTTCGTGCGTCAGGCCTTCCACGTCGTGCAGCCACACCACGGCGCGCGTGCGCGCCGGCAGTGTTGCGAGCGCCGCCTCGAGGTCCTGCTGCAGCAAGAGGTTGCTTTGCACTTCGGCCGGCACCAGCGCGGACGGCAGCGCGTCGCCGCTGTCGCCCGCCAGCTGGTCCAGCCAGAGGAGGCTCCGGTGCCAGGGCGATCGAAGATGCATGAGGCACTTGCTGATCGCGACGCGACGAATCCATGCGCCCAGCGGCGCTTCGCCCCTAAAGGACGGCAGGCTCTGCAGAACCTCGACGAAGGTGTCCTGGAACAGATCGTCGGCGATGGCCCGTCGCGGCATCATCCGTCGAATGAGCGCGTAGGTAGCGCTCGCGAAGGCGAGATACAGGTGCGCCTGCGCCTCGGGCTCGCCCCACTGCGCTCGGACCAGGACATCCCGATCGATTTCGATGTCGGTCAGCCGTGCCATTGCCTTACTGGATGCGTCAACTGCCCAAACCGTCGCACCTGCGGAATCGAATCTCTATACTGCACGCCCCACGCCGGGATGGCGGAACTGGTAGACGCAGTGGACTCAAAATCCACCGGGGGCAACCCCGTGCAGGTTCGATTCCTGTTCCCGGCACCATAGCCGCCCTCACACGATCTTCACGCATGAATTTCTGCAGCCACTGCGGACAGCCTGTCACCCTCAGGGTTCCGCCCGGCGATCACCTGCCGCGCTTCGTCTGCGACGCCTGCGGGACGGTCCACTACGAGAACCCCAAGCTGGTCGCCGGCTGCATACCCGAATGGGAAGGCAAGATCCTGATCTGCCGGCGCGCGATCGAGCCGCGTCGCGGCTTCTGGACCATTCCCGCCGGATTCATGGAGAACGACGAGACGCTCATGGCCGCGGCGGCACGCGAAGCGGTTGAAGAGGCTGAGGCGCGAGTCGAAATCGGCTCACTCCTGGCGATCTTCCATGCGCTGCGCGCCCGGCAAGTGCACGTCTTCTTCCGCGCGCGGCTGATCGAACCTCGCTTCGGGGCCGGACCCGAAAGCCTGGAGGTCAAGCTGGTCGAGGAACAGGAGGTGCCGTGGGACGAAATCGCGTTTCAGAGCGGCATTTTCGCCCTGCGACGCTACTTCGAAGACCGCGCCGCGGGGCGCGAGGGTCTGCACTTCGCCGACAGCACGCTGCCGGTGCGCTAGGCTGGCTCCTAGGATCCCGGCGAATGCGTGTGGCAGAATAACTCTTCACCGACTCGGCTTCGGATCCAGCGCACATGACCTTCGTCGTCACCGAAAACTGCATCAAGTGCAAGTACATGGACTGTGTGGAGGTCTGCCCGGTCGATTGCTTTCACGAGGGGCCCAACTTCCTGGTGATCGATCCCGACGAGTGCATCGACTGCACGCTGTGCGAACCGGAGTGCCCGGTCGAGGCAATCTTTTCCGAAGAGGAGCTGCCGACCGGTCAGGAGCAGTTCACGGCGCTCAACAAAGAGCTGGCCCGCAAGTGGCCGGTGATCACGGAGAAAGGCCCGGCGCCGGCCGATGCCAAGGAGTGGGAAGGCAAGCCCGACAAGCTCAAGCTTCTCGAACGCTGAGCGTCAGTCGTTCTTTTCCGCGACCTTCTGGCTGTCTTCCTTGAGCGACTTCAGGTGCGCGACCAGCTGCGCAGGCGGCAGATAGCCCGAGATGTAATCGCCTTCTGGCGTGAAGATTCCGGGCGTGCCATGGACGTTGAGATCCAGCGCCATCTGGTATTCGCGTGCGACCGGCGTGGCGCCACAGTCCTTGGCCTTGATCTCTTCGCCCCGCTTGGCGCGCGTCAGAGCGTCCTGCCGATTCGCTGAGCACCACACTGCCTCGGCGACCTTCCATGATTCACTTCCGGGACCCTCGCGCGGATAGAACGCGTAGCGCACACGCACGCCTCTGCGGTTGAGGTCGGCGATCTCGCTATGCAGCTTGCGGCAATAGCCGCAGTCGACATCGGTGAACACGGTGATGGTGTACTTCGGTTCCTTCGGTGAGAACACGATCATCTCACTGTCGGACAGCGTGTCCAGAAGCACGCGACGCGCGTCGTTGCGTCGCTGGTCGGTGAGGTTCACCCCTTCCTTGATGTCGTACAGATCGCCACCGAAAAAGTAGCGCCCGTCACTCGTCACATAGCCGATGTCGGTACCGCGGGCAAACTCGTACATGCCCGGGATCGGTGTCGGCTTGAGCTGCTCGACCTTGGCGCCGGGAATCTTTTTCGCGATGTCGACGCGCGGGTCGACCGGGGGCGCATCTGCGGCCCATGCGATGGCGACGCCGAGACAGCCCAGCAGGGCGAGCAGAGAACGGGGTGAAAGGCCCTTCATGCCTGACATGCGGGAGACTCCAGACGGACTGCCGCTCTTCGACCGGGGGCTGGAAGGATGGTTCACGCGCATGGCGGCGCGCAGTCTAGCAGGGCGAGCGGGAGAAATAACTGTAACCCGCGCCGCGGTATTCAGCCGCGCGGGTGGTGCTGTGAGTGCAGCTCTTTCATGCGCTCGCGCGCGACGTGCGTGTAGATCTGCGTGGTGGAAAGGTCACTGTGACCCAGCAGCATCTGCACCACGCGCAGGTCCGCACCATGATTGAGCAGGTGTGTCGCAAAGGCGTGGCGCAGTGTGTGCGGCGACAGGTCTTTCTGCACGCCGGCCTTGCGGGCGTAACGCTTGATGATGTGCCAGAAGGCCTGGCGCGTCATCTTGTCACCGCGCCGCGTCGGGAACAGGAAATCCGTCTGGCGCTCGAGCAGGATCTCGGCACGCGGTCCCTGCACGAACTGCTGCAACCAGCGCACGGCTTCTTCGCCGAGCGGGATCAGCCGCTCGCGATTGCCTTTGCCGATGATGCGCAGGACTCCCTGGTTCAGGTTGACCTGGTTGTGCTTGAGATTGACGAGTTCCGAGACGCGCAGGCCCGTCGCGTACAGCACTTCGAGCATGGTTCGATCGCGGTGCCCCAGGGGATCCGTGACCGCCGCCGCCATCAGCAGCGATTCCACTTCATCTTCAGTCAGCGACTTGGGGAGCGAGCGCCCGATCTTGGGCATCGCAATCTGCGCGGTGGGATCCTCGCGGATCATGCCTTCACGAGCGAGATAACGGAAAAAGCGCCGGAAGCTCGAGAGCTGCCGCGCGGTCGAACGGGGTCGGGCGCCGGCTTCGACGCGCCAGGCGATGAAGCCCAACAGGTCGTTGCGCGCCGTCTTGATGATCGGGATGTCTTTGTGCTCGAGCCAGCGATTGAGCGCCGTGAGGTCGGCGCGATAGGCGGCCAGGGTGTTGACCGAAAGGCCGCGCTCCATCCACACGGCTTCCAGGAAGCGGTTGACGACCGGATCCGGCTCTTCTGCCGTCCGTTCAGCCTGCTGCGATGCAGACTTCACGAATACCGTTCTCTTGACTGCCGAACTCATGCTGCCCGGTTGTGTCCTTTGCAGTGAGGTGCGGACGAGCGGGTGCAAGCGCCTGCGCCATCACGCAAAATGCCGGGGGAGTATGCGGACGGGGTACCCCCCACAGGCGTGATTACATTCACAGAATGCGTCCCGCATTAACATAAAGAGAAGCAGTTCACACCCCCCGCACCCAACCTTCTGTTTACGTCACAAGCCCCGGTCGGACCTGAATAATCGTGCTGATGAAGCTTCTCAAATGGCCGTTACGGCTGATCTATGGCGCCTGGTGCTGGCTCATCTTCCTGGCATGCGCCCTCGTCGCCCTGAACGTCATGCTGGTGATGCCGGGACTCGAGCGGCGGCGCTGGATCGCGCGGTTCACGGCTCGTGCCGTCTTTGCCGCCTGGGGAGTGAAACTGAAAGTGTCCGGGACGGACCGTTTGCCTGCCGAGCGCTGCATCGTGGTCGCCAATCACGCCAGTTACCTCGACGGGCTGGTCCTCAGCGCCGCACTGCCGCCCCGGTTCGCCTTCGTGATCAAGAAGGAGATGGATCGAGTCCCGCTCGCGAGCCTGCTGTTGCGGCGCATCGGCTCGGAATTCGTCGATCGCCACAACCGCCACAAGGGCGCGATGGACGCACGGCGCGTGTTGCGAACTGCGAGCAATGGCCAGTCGCTCGTTTTCTTTCCTGAAGGCACGTTCTCGACGCAACCCGGCCTGCTGCGCTTTCACACCGGCGCTTTTGCGACCGCGGTCCGGGCCGGTTGCACACTCTTTCCCGTGGTGATTCGCGGCACTCGCACGGTGCTGTCCTCACGAGCCATCATTCCGACCCCGGCGTCAATCATGATCGACGTGCTCGCGACCCTGGAGCCGCAGCCAGGCAATCCGGAAGCGGCCGCGCAACTGCGCGATACCGCCCGCCGTATCATGCTCGCGCATCTGGGCGAGCCGGATCTCGATGTCGCGACGCAGTCACCTCCGCTGGAAATGAAGCCGTCCCGACACGCCGCTGGATAGCGGCGCGGGATCAGACGCTGCGCCGGTACTGCCCACCCACTTCATAGAGCGCTCGCGAGATCTGTCCCAGCGAGCAGACCTTGACGGTCTCCATCAGCTCCGCGAATACGTTGCCGCGGCTCGCGGCGAGCACCTGCAGGCGCTCGAGTGCTGCTGCGCTCTGCGCGGCATGTCGAGCCTGGAAGTCGCGCACCCCGGTGACCTGACCTTGCTTTTCCTGCTCCGTCGATCGGATCAACGCGGCGCCACGCACTTCCTCGACCGCATCGCCGCTGGCGAGAAACGTATTCACTCCGATCAGCGGCAACGAGCCATCGTGCTTGCGTGATTCGTAATAGAGACTCTCTTCCTGGATGCGCCCGCGCTGGTACATGGTTTCCATCGCGCCGAGCACGCCGCCGCGTTCCGAGATGCGATCGAACTCCTGGTAGACCGCTTCCTCCACCAGGTCAGTGAGCTGGTCGATGAGGAACGATCCCTGCCATGGGTTCTGGTTCTTGTTGAGCCCGAGCTCGCGATTGATGATGAGTTGAATCGCGACCGCACGCCGCACGCTCTCCTCGGTGGGCGTCGTCAATGCCTCGTCATAGGCGTTGGTGTGCAGGCTGTTGCAGTTGTCGAACAGCGCATAGAGCGCCTGCAGCGTGGTGCGAATGTCGTTGAACTGGATTTCGCGCGCGTGCAGGCTCCGGCCCGACGTCTGGATGTGGTACTTGAGCATCTGGCTGCGCGGCCCGGCGGCGTAGAGATCACGCATCGCGCGCGCCCAGATGCGACGCGCCACGCGCCCGATGACCGCGTACTCCGGATCCATGCCGTTGGAGAAGAAGAACGACAGGTTCGGCGCGAAGTCGTCGATCTTCATGCCGCGGCTCAGGTAGTACTCGACGATGGTGAAGCCATTGGCGAGTGTGAACGCCAGCTGCGAGAGCGGATTCGCGCCGGCTTCGGCGATGTGGTAGCCCGAGATCGATACCGAGTAGAAGTTGCGCACGCCGCGCTCGCTGAAATACGCCTGCACGTCGCCCATCATGCGCAGCGCGAACTCGGTGGAGAAAATGCAGGTGTTCTGCGCCTGATCTTCTTTCAGGATATCCGCCTGCACCGTGCCGCGAACCTGCGCAAGCGCCTGCGCGCGAATCTTCTCGTAGGTCTCGCGAGCGAGAAGCTGGTCGCCGGGCACACCCAGCAGCGCCAGACCCGAGCCGTCATGTCCAGGTGGCAGATCGTCCCGATAGCGGGGCTGAGGGCGTTCCTTGAAGAGCGCCGCAATCTTGCGCTGCGCTTCGGCCCAGCCACCGCTCTCGCGCAGGTAACGCTCGACGCGCTGATCGATCGCCGTGTTCATGAACATCGCGAGGATCATCGGCGCCGGGCCGTTGATGGTCATCGAGACTGAAGTGCTGGGGGCGCAAAGATCGAACCCCGAATAGAGCCGCTTCATGTCGTCGAGGGTCGCGATCGACACCCCGGAATTGCCCGTGCGGCCGTAGATGTCCGGCCGTTCGTCAGGATCCTCGCCATAGAGCGTCGTGGAATCGAATGCCGTCGAAAGTCGCGTCGCTTCGTGCCCGCCAGCGACATAGTGAAAGCGGCGATTGGTGCGCTCGGGCATGCCCTCGCCCGCGAACATGCGCGTCGGGTCTTCCTCTTCGCGTCGATACGGGTAAACGCCTGCGGTGTACGGATAAGAACCCGGCAGGTTCTCCTTCATCAGGAAAGTCAGCAGGTCTCCCCAGTCGCGAAGCTTCGGTACGGCGATCTTCGGGATCCTCTGCCGGCTCAAGGTCTCCGAGTAGTTCTCGCCTGTGATCTCACGCCCACGGACGTGGTAGCTGTAATGCTCGTCGGTCGCTGCCTGTGCTCGCTGCGGCCAGCGCTTGAGAAGCTCGACGCCTTCCGTGCCGACTTCCCCGAGCGCCTGGTTGTATGCGCCGCGCAGTTTCGCAAGCGACGGATCCTGTTTTTCACTCAGCGCCGCGTCCGCGAAGGCCTCGAGAGGTTCCGGCAACAGCGGATCGCGCAGCGCAGCCAGTGACTCGTGGATGCTCTGCGCGCGACTCGCAGCCAGTGCGCGCTGTTCGATTGCTTTGCCCACCTTGCGGCCATCCGCGGCGATTTCGGCGAGGTAACGCACCCGCTCCCCGGGAATCACCGGATCGCGACGCGGCAGTTCATCGAGATGATGCCCGGCGAGCTTCCAGTTCTTGTCGGTAACGGCCTCGGCATCGAGCCGCTCGCAGAGGGATGCGAACAGGCGGTTCACGCCGGCATCGTTGAACTGGCTGGCGATGGTTGGAAACACGGGCAGCGCGTCATCGGCGCTGCGCTCCTTTGGGTGATTGCGCCGCCACTGCTTGCGTACGTCGCGCAGCGCGTCCTGCGCGCCGCGCTTCTCGAACTTGTTGATGACGATGAAGTCGGCGTAGTCGAGCATGTCGATCTTCTCGAGCTGGCTCGGCGCGCCGTATTCACTCGTCATCACGTACATCGACACGTCCGCGAGATCCACGATCTCGCTGTCGCTCTGCCCGATGCCCGCCGTCTCGACCACGATCAGCTCGAAACCCGCGAACTTGAGCAGTCCAATCGTATCGGCGAGCACTGCACTGGTTGCCAGGTGCTGGCGGCGGGTCGCGAGCGAGCGCATGAAGATGCGTTCGCTGCTGAGACTATTCATCCGGATGCGATCGCCGAGCAATGCGCCGCCGGAGCGGCGCCGCGTCGGATCCATCGCAACGACTGCAATCTGGCGGTCGGGGAAATGCCGCACGAAACGGTTGAGGAGCTCGTCATTGAGCGAGCTCTTGCCGGCGCCGCCGGTGCCGGTGATGCCGATGACCGGCGCGCGATGCTGAGTCTTGGCGATCGCACGCCGAATCGATTCAAGCGCATGTTCCGCTTCGTTCGAACCCTCGAGCACCGAGATCGCGCGCGCAATCTGCTGATGATCGCGCGGCCCGAAGGGCCCGAATTCATAGCGTGGCTTGGAATACGCACGCACGCGCCGGAAGACGTCCTCGATCATGCCGTCGAGTCCCATCTGCCGCCCGTCCTCGGGGCTATAGATCTTCTCGATGCCGTAGGCCTCGAGCGCCGCGATTTCATCCGGCGAGATCGTGCCGCCGCCGCCGACCACCACCCGGATGTGCTCGGCCTTGAGACTGCGCAGCATGTCCACCATGTAGCGGAAGTACTCGTTGTGCCCGCCCTGGTAGGAACTGACAGCAATGCCGTCGGCATCTTCCTGGATGGCTGCGCGCACGATGTCGGCGACGCTGCGGTTGTGCCCGAGGTGAATCACCTCGGCACCGTGGGCCTGCAGGATGCGGCGGATGATGTTGATCGCGGCGTCATGGCCGTCGAATAGGGAAGCCGCGCTCACGAAGCGCAGCGGCGCGCGCTCGGCGGCGCGGCCCTGGTCGAGCTCAGCAGCAGGAATACCCATTGGAAATCTAAGGCTTACGTGCTGAGAAAAGGAGTTGAATTCTATCAGTCCGGGCACCTCGGCGCACCCGCGAACGCTGCGCGGGCAGCCTATAATTCGCGTCCCGCTTCTCACACGGCGAGCGACTGATCGGTCGCAGGAGATCCAGTGCAGAATTCATCCGTCGTCATTCTCGCGGCCCGGCGCACGCCTATCGGCGCGTTCCTCGGCGCGTTCAGTTCAGTGAGTGCCACCGAGCTCGGCACGGCCGCGATCACCGCGGCGCTCAAGGACTCGGGACTTGCGCCTGACGCTGTCAGGGAAGTCGTCATGGGCTGCGTGCTGCCCGCGAATCTCGGCCAGGCACCCGCGCGACAAGCTGCGCTGGGCGCGGGCCTTCCGACCTCGGTCCCCACGACCACGATCAACAAGATGTGCGGCTCTGGGATGAAGGCAATCATGCTGGCAGCTGACCAGATCCGCGCCGGCGACGTCGATGTTGTGGTGGCGGGCGGGCTCGAATCGATGTCGAACGCACCGTACCTGCTGTCGAAGGCTCGTTCCGGGTATCGCATGGGTCACGGCGAAGTGATCGATCACATGTTCCGCGACGGGCTGCAGAGTCCTTTCGATGGCAAGTTGATGGGCCACTTCGCGGATGCCACCGCGGCCAAATATGGCTTCACGCGCGCGCAACAGGATGCATTCGCGGCGCAATCCGTGGGTCGGGCGCTGCGCGCCGTGCAAGAGGGAGATTTTGCCAGCGAGCTCGCGCCGGTCACGGTCAGGAGTCGCAAGGGCGAGACCGTCGTCGAGCGTGACGAAACACCGTTCACCTGCGACATCGACAAGATTCCGAGCCTCAAGCCCGCCTTCAACAAGGACGGCACCGTGACTGCCGCGAGCTCGTCGTCGATTTCCGATGGCGCCGCGGCGGTGGTGCTGATGAGCGAAGCGGCCGCGAAGACACGCGGCCTGAAGCCGCTCGCGCGTATCGTCGGTTATTCCAGTTACGCGCAGGCGCCAGAATGGTTCACGACCGCGCCAGGCGGGGCGATTAAAAAACTGCTCGAACAAGTGAACTGGAAAGCGGGCCAGGTGGATCTCTTTGAGGTCAACGAAGCGTTCGCGTGCGTGACGATGGCCGCCATGCATGATGTCGACCTCGAGCACGCGCGCGTCAATGTGAATGGCGGCGCCTGTGCGCTCGGACACCCGATCGGCGCCACTGGCGCTCGTATCACCGCAACGCTGCTGCACGCGCTGCGCAAGCGCGGTCTCAAGCGTGGCATTGCGTCTTTGTGTATTGGCGGCGGCGAAGCCACCGCACTCGCCATCGAAGTCGTGTAGGCGCGCCATGGGTTCGCCCGTGTTGAGTTCCGTCGATGCCCGTGGCATCGCGACCGTCACCCTGAATCGGCCGGAGAAGCACAACGCCCTCGATGCCACATTGATTGCGGATCTGGGCGCGACACTCGGCGCCCTGGAACGGGAGCACAGTGTCCGCGTCCTGGTACTGACAGGCGCTGGCGCGACGTTTTGTGCCGGCGCCGACATCGACTCGATGCGCGCCTCCGCGCGGGCAAGCCCGGCTGCCAACCTCGAAGATGCGCTGCGGCTGAGCGAGCTGCTTGCAGCGTTGAACAGTTTCGCGAAGCCTACTGTGGCCCGGATCAACGGTAACGTGTTCGGAGGCGGTGTCGGACTCGTGTCCTGCTGCGACATCGCAATCGCCAGCACGGAAGCACGATTCACCCTGAGCGAAATTCGCCTTGGGATTCTGCCGGCGATGATCTCGCCTTACGTCGTGGCCGCGATCGGAGCCCGCCAGGCGCGTCGCTATGTGCTCACGGGCGAACCGATCAACGCTCACGACGCTCAACGTATCGGCCTGGTGCACGAGACCGCTCCACCTGCCTCGCTCGAGGCAGCGCTGGAGAAAATCCTCGAGGCACTGTTGAAGGGTGGCCCCGCAGCGCAGATGGAAGCGAAAGAATTGATCAGGGAAGTATCTGTGATTGGCCGGACGCCGGATCGCGACTCACGCCTTGTGATTGCTCAGAGGCTGGCGCGGCTGCGCGCGTCGGAAGAAGGACAGGAAGGACTCAGTGCCTTCCTGGAAAAACGCGCCGCGGACTGGATACGCGGAAGCTGAGGAGAATCGACAGGACTGATGAGATGGGGTGAGGTGGGCGTCCCTGCCCGGCCATGTCCGATCCGTCGGCCCTCCGTGGTTGTCAGCATCCTTTGCCATGCAACATGGGTCCCATAGGTATAGCGAGAAAACGGGGCGGAAATTGTCAGCAGTCCGGAAGTTTTTGACGGATTGTCGGACTGGAAGGATTCGTTCAACATGACCAGGCCCTCCCCACTGGGGCATTGGGACTAGTACATTCAGAGGCTTACATGAAAATCAAAGACGCTCGGGCTTTGGTGACAGGCGGCGCATCAGGTCTCGGGCACGCGGTTGCCCAACGGGTAATCGCGGAAGGCGGTAAGGCCAGCTTGCTCGATGTGCAGGACGCGGCGGGTGCCGGGGCGGCGAAGGCACTCGGCGCCAACGCGACCTTCATCCGCTGCGATGTCACCTCGGAAACTGAAGTGAATGCCGCTGTTGCAGCGGCCCGCGAGCGCATGGGCGGTCTCAACCTCGTAGTCAACTGCGCCGGTGTGGTCGGCGCGGGACGGGTGCTCGGGCGTGAGGGGCCGATGGCGGGTGAGTTCTTCACCAAGGTCATCCACATCAATCTGATCGGTACGTTCCTGGTCGACAAGGCCGCGGCCGCCGTGATGCAGAACAATGCTCCGAACGAGGATGGCGAACGCGGACTGATCGTTCATACCTCGTCGGTTGCCGCTTTCGAGGGACAAATAGGACAGGCCGCCTACTCAGCGACCAAAGCCGGGGTGATGGGCATGACGTTACCCATCGCGCGCGAATTCGCGCGCATCGGCATCCGTGTCATGGCGATCGCACCCGGCATCTTCCGCACCCCGATGGTCGCCGGCATGCCGGAGGAGGTGCAGAAGTCTCTCGCCGCACAGATCCCCTTCCCTTCCCGGCTCGGCAAGCCCGAGGAATATGCGGATCTCGTGGTGAGCATCTTTCAGAACCCGATGCTCAACGGTGAAACCATCCGCCTCGACGGCGCGATCCGCATGCAGCCGAAGTGATAAGCTGCGCCGCACTTTTTTTCGCCAGGAATGTTCTCATGTCGCGTTACCAGCACTTGCTCGCAGCGGCAGCGGCACTCGCCGTCGCCGGTTGCGCGGGCCAGAAAGTTTCCGAGCCCGCCGCGGCGTCTCCGCCTCCTGCTGCAACCGCTACGCCGCCAGCGCCCGCGCTCAACGTTCCCACGGAGTACTACAAGCTCGGCAACGGTTTGCGGGTGGTGTTGAGCGAGGATCACAGCGTGCCGCTCGCCACGGTCGCGGTGTACTACAACATCGGCTTTCGCATCGAGCCGCGCGACCGCACCGGCTTCGCGCACCTGTTCGAGCACATGATGTTCCAGGGCTCGACCAACCTCGGCAAGATGGAATTCATCAAGCTGGTGCAGACCAACGGCGGTGTGCTCAACGGCTCGACGCGCTTCGACTTCACCAACTACTTCGAGGTGGTGCCGTCGAACACGCTCGAGACCATGTTGTGGGCGGAAGCCGATCGCATGGGCGGGCTCAACATCACGCAGGCCAATCTCGACAACCAGAACGGCGTGGTGCAGAACGAAGTAAAGGTCAACGTGCTGAATCGTCCGTACGGCGGCTTTCCGTGGCTGGACGTGCCGCAATATGCGAATCGCAACTGGTACAACGCGCACAACTTCTACGGTGACCTCAAGGATCTGGATGCCGCGACACTGAAGGACGTGCTCGCGTTCCACGAGACCTACTACGGCCCGAACAATGCGGTGGTCGTGGTCGCCGGCGATTTCGATCCCGCACAGGCACGTGCCTGGATCGAGAAGTACTTCGCGGGCATCAAGGGGCGTCCATTGCCCGCGCAACCCGATATCTCGGAGCCGCCCCAGACCGAAGAGCGGCGCGCATCGAAGGTCGATGCCCTGGCGCCGCGCCCCGCGCTTGCGGTCGCGTATCACGTGCCGGAGCGCTGGACGCCCGAGTGGCTGGCGTTCGGCGTCATCGATCAGCTGCTGCTGCAGGGCGAGGACAGCGCACTCACGCGCAAGCTGGTGAAGGAGCGCGGCTATACCGACAGCGTGTCGGGCGGCATCAACCTGCTCGGCAACATGTTCAACTACCAGGGTCCGATGCTGTGGACCGCCGGGCTGGTTCACGATTCGGAGCACAGCACCGACCAGATCCTCGCCGATATCGACGCCACCATCCGCCAAGTGCAGGAGCAACCAGTGAGCGCCGCGGAATTCGATCGTGCGCTCACCAAGATGCGTTCGCAGTTCTACAACGTGATCGGTTCTGCATCGCGATTCGGCATGGTCGACCTGCTTGCATCGTTCGCGCTGTTCGATGACGACCCGGGCCGCATCAACGGACTCGATGCGCAATTCCGCAAGGTGACGCCGGAGCTGATCCAGCAGACGGCGCGCAAGTATCTCGTTCCCTCGAACCGCACCGTGTTGACGATCGAACCCGGCAAGGCCGAAGGTGGCAAGGGAGCGGCGCCATGAGAATAGCGAGCGCAGTAGTCCTGCTTTCCTGCGGCGCCGCCGCCCTGGCCGTCGAAACACCGCCTGCCCCATCGGCTCCGAAGAATTTCCAGGTGCCGGCGAAGAGCGAGCGCGCCCTTGGCAACGGACTGCAGTTGACCTTCGTCGAATTCGGGTCGATCCCCAAGACGACGATCACGGCGGTCGTGCGCGCGGGTAACCTCAACGAAGGCAACAACACCTGGCTCGCGGATCTCACCGGCGAGCTGATGAAGGAAGGCGCTGGCGCGCGTAGCGCCAACCAACTCGCGGAAGCCGCGGCCAGCATGGGGGGCGCGGTGAACCTGAGCGTCGGCCCTGATCAGACGAGCATTTCACTCGACGTGCTGAGTGAGCACGGCGAAGAGGCCGTCGCCATGATCGCGGACCTGCTGCGCCGGCCGCAGCTGCCCGAGTCCGAGCTCGCGCGCATCAAGCGCGATTTCGGGCGTCAGCTAGCGCTGTCACGCAGTCAGCCCGACAGCCTGGCGAATGAAACATTTCTGGCGCTCCTGTACCCGAATCATCCGTACGGCAAGCTCTACCCGACCGACGCACAGCTCGCGGCTTACACCATCGATCAGGTGCGCGCCTTTCACCACGACAATTTCGGCGCCACGCGTACTCACATCTATGTGGCCGGACGGTTCGAGCGCGCGAAGATCGAGCGCGCCATCGAGCAGGGATTCGGCGACTGGGCGGCGGGAGCCGCGCAATTGGTCAATCCGCCGACGGGCGTAAGCAAGCGACAGATCAAGCTGATCGATCGCCCTGGCGCCCCGCAATCGACGATCTACCTCGGGCTGCCCGCGATCGATCCGAGCCAGCCCGAGTACCTGCAACTGTCGCTGACCAATTCGCTCCTCGGCGGCGAGTTCTCCTCGCGCATCACCAGCAACATTCGCGAGAGCAAGGGCTACGCGTACTCACCGCAGAGTTCCCTCGATGTGCAATACCGCAGCGGCTACTGGATCGAGGAAGCCGACGTCACCACGGAACACACGGGTGACTCGCTGCAGGAGATCTATGCCGAGATCGACCGGCTGCAGCGCGAGCCACCCTCGCCCCAGGAACTCGCAGGCATGCAGAACTACCGGGCGGGTGTTTTCGTACTGCAGAACGCCACGCGCGGTGCTTTGATCGGGCAACTCGCCTACATGGACCTGCACGGCCTTCCAGATGACTACCTGACGCATCTCGTGGAGCGCATTTATGCAATCACGCCCGACCAGGTTGGCGCAGCCGCGCGCAAGTACATCCGACCGCAGGAAATGACCCTGGTCATCGTCGGCGACCTGGCGAAAGTACGCCCGCAGCTGGCCAAGGTCCCGCAACTGAAGGGCCTGTCGCTCCAGTGAGACTGGCGCGTCACACCGCAAGGGCTTCGGACTGCATGGCTGAGGCCTGAAATCCGATGGCCGATCGGGACGTGATGGAGTACGACGTAGTGGTCGTGGGCGCGGGACCCGCCGGACTCGCTTGCGCGATTCGCCTCAAGCAGCTCAAGCCCGAAATGACGGTGTGCGTGCTGGAGAAAGGCTCGGCGATAGGCGCGCACTCTCTCTCCGGCGCCGTGATGGAGCCGGGCCCGCTCGACGCATTGCTGCCCGAATGGCGTCACGGCGGGCTCGACATCTGTGTGCCAGCGGGCCGCGACGAATTCCTGCTGCTCACGCGCAAGGGCAGCGTGCGTTTCCCGACGCCGCCGCAGATGCGCAATCACGGCAACTTCATCCTCTCCCTGGGACAACTGACACCGTGGCTTGCGAGCCAGGCCGAGTCGCTCGGTGTCGACGTCTTCGCGGGCTTCGCCGCGGCACAGGCCCTCACGAATGAAGACGGCTCGATTGCTGGCGTGCAGATCGGAGACATGGGGCTCGACAAGGACGGCTCGCCCGGCCCGAACTTTGCGCCCGGCGCTGATGTCCGTGCGCGGCTTACTGTACTCGCAGAAGGTTGTCGCGGCAGCCTGACCAAGCAACTGGTGCGCAAATTCAAGCTCGACGCCGACAGCGATCCGCAGACTTTCGCGCTCGGACTCAAGGAGCTCTGGCAATTACCCGAGGGCCGCGTCGAGCCCGGATTGATCCAGCACATGCTCGGTTGGCCGCTGGATCCCGCTTCGTACGGCGGTGGCTTCATCTATCACCTCAATCGCAACCGGCTCTACATCGGCTATGTCGTGGGTCTGGACTATCTCGATCCGCTCCTGCAACCGTTCGAGGCGTTTCAGCAATTCAAGCATCATCCGAAGCTCCGCCCGCTCCTCGAAGGCGGTGAAATCGTATCGGCCGGCGCGCGCAGCATCGCAGCGGGTGGCTGGCAATCGCTGCCGAAGCTCGAAATGCCGGGCGGCCTGATCGTCGGCGATGCGGGCGGCACCCTCAACTTTCCGAAGATCAAGGGCATCCACCAGGCGATTCGGTCCGGAGTCACGGCGGCAGAACACATTGCGAAAAGTGGCAGCAGTGCGGGCTTTGACGCACGTTGGCGAGCATCTACCGGCGGTCGCGAGCTGCGCCGGGTGCGCAACATCAAGCCCGGTTTCAAGCGAGGCCTGTGGTTTGGTTTGTTCAACGCGGGGCTGGAGACGGTTACCTGCGGCGTGTTGCCCTGGACGCTGCACAACGCATCGAATGTGGCGCTCGAGAAGATCGACGCCTTCGAGTCGCCCGATCGTGGCTGGGGCGCGCGCGACCTGCCACCGCGCGATCGCCTGGCGTCGGTGTTCCTCGCCGCCACCGCGCACGACGAAAACCAGCCGGTTCACCTGAAAGTGGCCGATACCTCGATCTGTGCGGGTCGTTGCCGGATCGAATACGCGAATCCCTGTACGCGGTTCTGCCCGGCCAACGTGTACGAAATGGTGGATGACGGCGCCGGTGGCAAACGGCTGCAGATCAACGCGGCCAACTGCGTGCACTGCAAGGCCTGCGACATCAAGGATCCCTACGAGATCATTACCTGGGTGCCGCCCGAGGGTGGCAGCGGTCCGAACTATCAGTCGCTCTGACGTGATGATCTTTCTCTGCCGCGCGCGACCTGCTGCATGAGTCGCGGCGTCGTTCCCAACGCCTACGCGTCGCTGGTGGCCAAGGCAGGCTTCACTCGCGATCGCCACCAGGAACAGGCGGCCGACAAGCTCGATGAGCTGCGTGCCCGCCTGATCGGTAGTCCACGTGAGTTCACGTACTGGGCGCGTCGCCTGCGCAGGCTCCTGCCAGGGCAGAGCACGCTCGCGCCGGTGCGCGGCATTTACCTGTGGGGCGGCGTCGGGCGCGGCAAGACCATGCTGATGGACCTGTTCTACGAGTCACTCCCCTTCGCCGATCGCGAGCGCCGTCACTTCCATCGCTTCATGCACGATGCGCACGACGAATTGCGCAAGCTGAAAGCGCGTACCTATCCGCTCGAATCCGTGGCTCACCAGATCGCGCGGCGGACGCGCATCGTGTGCTTCGACGAGTTCCAGGTGAGCGACATCGCGGACGCCATGATCCTCAGTACGCTGTTCGACGCGCTGTTCCGGCGTGGCGTAACGCTGGTCGCAACCTCGAATGTCGCGCCTCGTGATCTGTACAAAGGCGGCCTGCAACGCGAGCGCTTCCTGCCCGCCATCGCGCTCATCGAGCGCCATACGTCGGTACTGCACCTGGAAGGCGCGACTGACTACCGCCTGCGCCAGCTCAAGCAGGCGCCCATTTATCTTCCCTCGAGCGCTACGGACACCTCGCAACGCTTGTCGCGCCTGTTCGAGTCGGTTGCCGCCGGGCCTGGGACCGACGATGGCACGGTGACGATCGAGCACCGCCGCATCCGTTGCGTGCGCCAGTCCGAGGCTGTGATCTGGTTCGAGTTCCGCGAGCTGTGCGAAGGGCCACGCAGCCAGAACGACTACATCGAGCTGGCACGCGCCTGCCATACGTTGCTCGTGGCCAATGTGCCGGTCCTCGATGCGGCGCACGACAACGCCGCGCGGCGCTTCATCGCGCTTGTCGATGAACTCTACGATCGCAACGTCAACCTCATCGTTTCGGCCGCCGCGGCGCCGAACGAGCTGTACCGCGGCGAGAAACTCCGGTTCGAATTCCAGCGCACCTCCAGCCGCCTGATCGAAATGCAGACCGAGGCTTACCTCGCCCGCGCGCATAAGCCCTGAGACCACGCGACCGGGAATTCCCTTAGAATGCGGCCTCCCACGCACGGAGCTTGCAGGTGCAGAAACTCTACCCTTCCGCCGACGCCGCACTCGCAGGACTGCTCCAGGATGGCCAGACCATTGCGGTGGGTGGTTTCGGCTTGTGTGGCATACCGGAGGCGCTGATCACGGCGCTGCGCGATACGGGATGCAAGAACCTCACCGTCATTTCCAACAACGCCGGTGTCGATGACTTCGGCCTCGGCCTGCTGCTGCATAGCCGCCAGATCAGCAAGATGATTTCGTCCTATGTCGGTGAGAACAAGGAATTCGAGCGCCAGTTCCTGTCGGGAGAATTGCAGCTCGAGTTCACGCCACAGGGAACGCTGGCGGAGAAATTGCGCGCCGGCGGAGCGGGCATTCCCGCCTTCTTCACACGCACCGGCTATGGAACCGTGGTAGCCGATGGCAAGGAGACGCGTGAGTTTGACGGTGAGCAGTATGTAATGGAGCGTTCGCTGCGCGCCGACGTGTCACTGGTGAAAGCGTGGCGTGCTGACGCGGCGGGAAATCTCGTCTATCGCAAGACCGCGCGCAACTTCAACCCGATGGTCGCGACCGCCGGCACGATCTGCATCGCCGAAGCGGAGGAGATCGTTCCCGTGGGCGCGCTAGACCCGGATCACATTCACACCCCCGGGATCTTCGTGAAGCGCCTGGTTCACAACCCGCATCCGGAGAAGCGGATCGAGCAACGCACCGTGAGGAAGTCCGCATGAGCTGGAATCGGGACCAGATGGCGCAGCGCGCCGCTCGCGAGCTGCGGGATGGCTTCTATGTGAATCTCGGCATCGGGCTGCCGACGCTCGTCGCCAATTTCATTCCGCCCGGCATGGACGTGTGGCTGCAGAGCGAGAACGGCCTGCTGGGTGTCGGGCCTTTTCCTGCCGATGATGAAGTCGACGCCGATCTCATCAACGCCGGCAAGCAGACCGTGACCGCAAGAGTCGGTGCTGCCTATTTCAGCAGCGCCGACTCTTTCGGCATGATCCGCGGCGGGCATATCGACCTGGCGATTCTCGGCGCCATGCAGGTCACCGATTCGGGCGACATCGCCAACTGGATGATTCCCGGCAAGCTGGTCAAAGGCATGGGTGGCGCCATGGACCTGGTCGCCGGCGTCGAGCGCATCATCGTGTTGATGGAGCACACCGCCAAGGGCGGCGAGCACAAGATCATCAGGAAATGCACCCTGCCGCTCACAGGGGTGGCTGTCATCGATCGCATCATCACCGAGTTGTGCGTGCTCGATGTGACGCCGCAAGGTCTCAAGCTCGTGGAACTCGCGCCCGATGCAACGCTCGACGAAGTACGGGCGAAGACCGGCTGCCCGATACGCGCCTGAGCCGGCCTATGGCTCCTTGCCCGCCTTGATTGGATAGCCTCCCTCGCGCCAGGCCTTCATGCCGCCATCGAGCGCCACGGCGCGCTGAAACCCCATTTCGCGCAGCGTCGCGGTCGCGAGCGTCGAGATCCTTCCAAACTCGCAATAGGCGAGGATGCGCTTGGTCGGATCCGGCAGATCTTCACTGGCACGCAACTCCAGCTGTCCGCGCGGCAGGAGTCGCGCTCCGGGAATGTGCCCGGCTTCATAGGCGTCACGCTCACGCACATCGAGGATGATCAGGTCGCACGCGCGCGCCTCGATCCGCGTCTTCAATTCCACGAGTGACATGAACGGCACCACCGCGGCGGCCTCGGCGAGCATCTGGTTCACGGTCTTGCCGCCACTCATGTTGGTGCGCAGCGCCTCCGTGATGTGCGTCGGCATCGAGAGATT
>DASQOO010000149.1:0-6776 GCA_035644435.1 Steroidobacteraceae bacterium
ATTTCACGATAGGGCGTGTCGCGCTGCAGATACTCGACCACCGACCAGCGATCGGCCATGGCTTGCAGCTCCGCCGGCGTGCACAGGTCGCGGAAGAACTCGCGGCATTCCTCCACCGAGCGCAGCGTCAGGATTGCGGCATACAGGGCGCGCTCGGCGAGCTGTTCCTGGCGCTGGCTGATATCGCGGTGCAGTTTCATCCGGGGCGGACCACAGGTGTAATAATGTGCTAATACATTAGTACATTAGCAAGCCCTCCGACAACTGGTTTTCAGGGATTTTCTTGACGTAGCTGTCCGGGCGCCCGTAGACTGACCGCCACTCATCGAGACCGGCTGAGGGACAAGGCCCTTGGAAGCCGGGGCAACCGTCGCAGCTAACCCCTGCGAAAAGGTGCCAACTCCTGCGGAGCCGCCCCAAGGGTTCCGGCAGATGAGATGCAGCGAGGCTCCCTTGCTCCGGCAAGGTTGTTGGTCGCGGCAACTCCCCCCACGCGGATCTTGCGCAGGGGTTCCGATGAGCGGAGCCCCCATGCGGCTGTTTGCCGTGCGCGAAGGTCTGAAATGAAGTCGATTGCAGAATCCGCTGACACTCGGGTCCTCATCGAGGCCGCCGACGCCTGCGCAGCGGCGCGAGAAGGAATTCTGGAAGTCCCGGGCCAGCTTCAGCTGCATCACGGGGGATCGCTGGAGGGTGTGCGGCTGGCCTGGCGACTGACGGGCCCCGCCGGCGCCCACGTAGTTGCAGCGCTCGGGGGCATCTCAGCGCATCGCGTTGTGTACTCGGAAGGGCAGGCGCGACACGGCTGGTGGGACGGTCTCGTCGGCCCCGGCCGGGCACTGGATGCCAGCCGCTTTCGCATCCTTGGAATCGACTATCTCGGTGGCAGCGGCGCTACCAGTGGACCTCGCGACGGCGAGAGCTTCCCGAGCCTGAGCAGTTATGACCAGGCCGAACTGCTGCTGCGTCTCGTCAACCATCTTGGCCTCACGCGCCTGCACGCGATCGTGGGTGCGTCATACGGCGGGATGGTGGCGCTCGCCTTTGCGGAGCGGTTCGCGGATCGCGTCGAGCGGCTGCTGGTGATCGGCGCGAGCGATACGACGCATCCGATGGCGACGGCCTGGCGTTCGGTGCAACGTCGCCTGGTGCGCTACGCGCTCACTCACGGCGAAGGTGCGCGCGGCCTGGAACTCGCCCGCGCGCTCGCCATGGCGACGTATCGCAGTCCGGAAGAGTTCGCCGCGCGTTTTCGCGCCGCTCCCGAACCGACCAGAGATGGATTCGAGTTCGCGGTGGAACGCTATTTGTTCGCGCGCGGTGCGGACTATGCCAACCAGTACCGCGCCCAGTCATTCCTTTGCCTGTCCGAGTCCATCGACCTGCATAGCGTCGATGCGACTCGCATCCACGTTCCGGTCACCGTCGTCGGCGTGCGCGAGGATCAACTCGTGCCGCTCAGCGACCTGCGCGCGCTCTGTGCACGCTTGCAGCCGCACGCGCGGCTGATCGAGATCTCGTCCATCTATGGTCACGATGCATTTCTGAAGGAAGCCGGGCGGCTCGAGCCCGTGTTTCGCAATTGCCTGGAGACTGCCCATGAGTGAGAAGTGGCAAGCCGCGACGCGCGCCGTGCGCGCCGCCATTGAATCCGACTCGGCAACGGGAGCGGTGGTCCCACCGATTCACCTGAGCTCGACCTTTGCGTTTCGCAGTTTCGGTGAGAAAGGCCCGTACGACTACACGCGCTCCGGAAATCCCACCCGCGATGCGCTGGGCGACGCGCTGGCAGCGCTCGAGGGCGGTGCCGGCGCGATAGTGACGAGTTCGGGCATGGCCGCGATCACGGCGGTCTGCCACCTCCTCGAGCCCGGCGAGTTGATGATCGCGCCCCATGACTGCTACGGCGGCACCTACCGCCTGTTCAGTGCGCTCGCTCGTAAGCAGCACTTCAACGTCGAGTTCATCGACCAGACGGATGCCGAGGCCTTGCGTAGTGCATGCGTGCGCAAGCCCGGAATCATCTGGGTGGAGACGCCCAGCAATCCGCTGCTGCGCATCGTCGACATCCGCGCGGCCGCCCGGCTTGCCCAGACGCACAAGGCGATCCTGGTCGTCGACAACACCTTCCTCTCGCCAGCCTGGCAGCAACCGATCGGCTTGGGCGCGGATCTCGTGGTGCACTCGACCACGAAGTATCTCAACGGTCACAGCGACGTCGTGGGCGGCGCCGTGATCGCGCGCACTTCCGAGCTGCACGAACGGCTCGTGTGGTGGGCCAACTGCCTCGGGCTTACCGGCGCACCGTTCGACAGCTTCCTGACGCTGCGCGGATTGCGAACGTTACAGGCGCGCCTGGCGGTTCACGAACAAAACGCTCGCTCGCTGGTGGATCTGCTGCTCGCCAGTCCGGTGGTCTCCTGCGTGCACTATCCCGGCATCGCGACTCATCCTGGTCACAGCGTGGCGACCGCGCAGCAGTCCGGCTACGGCGCGATGGTCAGCTTCGAGCTCAAGGGAGGGGCGGAGGCGGTGGGACCCTTCCTCACGGGCTTGCAGTGTTTCTCGCTGGCGGAATCGCTCGGCGGCGTAGAAAGCCTGATCGCACACCCGGCATCGATGACTCACGCGGCGATGGATCCCGAGGCGCGCCGCGTGGCGGGCATCTCCGATGCGCTGCTGAGAATCTCCGTCGGCATCGAGGCGGCACAGGATCTGCGTGCTGATATCACAGCCGGACTGGCGCGCGTTGCATCCCTGGCGCTAAGCGCTACTCCGGGCGGTCGGGCTCGCGCTGCGTGCTGAGCGATCCCGCCGGCTTAGCCGAGCGCGGCAAGTACTGCGTCGGCCGCTGCCGTTGTGCCGAGTGACGATTCGCCGGGCAACGCGATATCGCGGGTGCGCGCTCCCGCATCGATCGCACGACTGACGGCGGATTCGAGCAGCTGCGCTTCGCGTTCGAGCCCGAGCGAATGCCTCAGGAGCAGCGCCACGCTGAGGATGCTTGCAAAAGGATTGGCGATACCGCGCCCGGCGATGTCGGGAGCGGAGCCATGGATAGGTTCATATAGTCCGCGCCTGCCTTCCCCGAGCGAGGCCGACGGCAGCAGGCCCATCGATCCGGCGAGCATCGACGCCTCGTCCGTGAGGATGTCGCCGAACATGTTCTCGGTGACCAGCACGTCGAAGTCGGTCGGGCGCCGCAGCAGATGCATCGCTGCGGCATCGACCAGCATGTGTTCGAACGTGATCTCGGGAAATTCGGTCCGCAACACTCGCTCGGCCACCGTGCGCCACAAGCGGGAGGTTTCGAGCACGTTCGCCTTGTCGACCGAGACCACGCGATGCTTGCGGCTCGCAGCCAGGCGTCCGGCGACGCGGATGATGCGTTCGATCTCGGACTCGGTGTACTCGCACAGGTCGGTCGCCGAAGAAGGCGTGCGTGTCTTCTTCCCAAAATAGATCCCCCCAGTCAGCTCGCGCACCACCATGATGTCGACGCCGCGCAGCAGTTCGGCCTTCAGTGGCGAGGCGTCGAGCAGGGCAGGGTGCGGCGCTACCGGACGCAGGTTCGCGTACAACCCCAGTTCGCGTCGCAAGCCGAGCAGTCCCTGCTCCGGTCGCACGCTGGCATTCGGATCCGACCACTTGGGACCGCCGATCGCGCCCAGCAACACGGCGTCCGCGCTCTTGCAAAGACTGAGCGTGGCTTGCGGCAGAGGATTGGAATGGACGTCGATGGCGGCACCGCCCAAAAGCGCCTCGCGCAATTCGAACTGGTGCTCGAAGCGCCTGCCGATGGCTTGCAGGCACCGCACGCCTTCGGCGGTGACTTCCGGCCCCACGCCGTCACCCGGGAGAACGGCGATCAGCGCTTTCACGCTCGCGTGCGCTCGTACAGGGCGATGCGCTCCTGCTGGGCAAGCAGGTAGCCAAGCTCGTCGATGCCATTGAGCAGGCAATAGCGCGCAAAGGCCTCGAGCTGAATCGAGATGGCGCGCCCGTCGGGGAGGGTCAGGGTCATCTTCTCGAGATCGATATCGAGCTCCTCACCGGGATGATCGATGAGCCAGCGGCTGGTGGCTTCTTCGACCACGATGGGGAGCAAGCCGTTCTTGAGCGAGTTGCTGCGAAAGATATCGGCAATCTCGGTGCTGATGACCGCGCCGATCCCATAGTCGAGCAGCGCCCATGGCGCGTGCTCGCGCGAGGAGCCGCAGCCGAAGTTGCGTCCGGCTACCAGGATGCGGCAGCCCTGTGTTTGCGGCTGATTGAGAATGAACTCGGTCCGCGGCGCACCGTCCGGCCGATAGCGCCAATCGTTGAAGAGCTTTGAGCCCAGGCCCTCGCGCGTGGTGGTGGTAAGGAAGCGCGCGGGAATGATCTGGTCGGTGTCGATGTTTGCGCCGGGCATCACGACCGTGCGCGAACGAATGCCGCGAATGGGCGCGCGCGCCGGGGGGTTCACGACAACAACTCGCGCGGGTCGGTGATTTTGCCGCGCACCGCCGAAGCAGCGGCGGTGGCCGGGCTGGCAAGCAGCGTCCTCGCGCCTTTCCCTTGTCGGCCTTCGAAATTGCGATTGCTGGTGCTCACGCTGTATTGACCGCTGGACACGGTATCGCCGTTCATCCCGATGCACATCGAGCAGCCCGATTCGCGCCACTCGGCGCCGGCATCGATGAAGACGCGATGCAGACCTTCCGCTTCCGCATCCCGTTTCACCTGCTGCGAGCCCGGAACGACCAGCATGCGCACGCCGCGAGCGACATGGCGTCCCTTGAGAACTTCGGCCGCCTGGCGCAGATCCGACAGGCGCGAGTTGGTGCAGCTACCGACGAAGACGACGTTGACTGGTTTGTCGCGAATCGGCTCGCCGGGCGAGAAGCCCATGTAATCGAGCGCTCGTGCGTGAACGGTGTCGCCCTGTATGGCAGGTATCGGACTGGAGATCGGGATCACCATCCCCGGATTGGTGCCGTAGGTGATCATGGGCTCGAGCGATGCAGCATCGATAGTGGTCGTCCGGTCGAACTGCGCACCGGGATCCGAGGGCAACTCTTGCCACTGCTCGAGCGCGCGCTCCCAATCCCTGGCCTGAGGCGCGCGCGGGCGGCCCTTGAGATAGGAAAATGTGGTCGCGTCGGGCGCGACCATTCCGGCGCGCGCGCCGGCTTCTATCGACATGTTGCAGACGGTCATGCGCTCGTCCATCGACAGCGCGCGGATCGTTTCACCGCGATACTCGATCACGTGACCCGTGCCGCCGGCCACACCGATCCTGCCGATGATGGCGAGAATCAGGTCTTTGGCTGTGACTGCGGGGTGCAGTTGACCGGAAACCTCGACGGCAAACGTGCGAGGACGTCGTTGCAGGAGACACTGAGTCGCGAGAACGTGTCCGACTTCAGTCGTGCCGATGCCGAAGGCGAGGGCGCCGAAAGCGCCATGCGTACTCGTATGGCTGTCGCCGCAGACGATAGTGCTGCCCGGCTGCGTCGCCCCGAGCTCTGGCCCGATCACGTGGACGATGCCACGCCCGTCGCTACGCAGGCCGAACAGTTCCACGCCGAACTCAACGCTGTTCTGTTCCAGGACCTGAATCTGCCTGGCCGCAGATTCGATGGTGATGGGGGCGTTGCCAAAGATCTGCTCGGTCCGGGTCGGCGTGGAATGGTCGAGCGTGCCTAGGGTACGGTCCGGACGCCTGACTTTGAGCCCATTGACGCGCAGCACCTCGAAAGCCTGCGGCGAGGTGACCTCGTGAATCAGGTGCAGGTCGATGTACAGGACCGCCGGAGTATCGGCCGTCTCGGCGGTGACGAGGTGCTGCTCCCAGATCTTCTCGAACAGCGTGCGTGGCTTCATCCGGTCGCTGCTGCCTTCACACCCTTGGAGTCGACCGGATCGAGCCAGCCCCATTTGTCCGGGGTGCGTCCCTCGAACAGCCCAAAAAAGGCGTTCTGCAGCGCCTGGGTGATCGGCCCGCGCTTGCCGGTGCCGATCTCGATGCGATCCACCGAGCGAATCGGCGTGATCTCGACCGCGGTACCGGTAAAGAAGAGTTCGTCCGCCAGGTACAGCATCTCGCGTGGAATCGCCATCTCGCGCACTTCGATATTGCGTTCGCGCGCCAGGCGCATCACGGAATCACGCGTGATGCCGCCCAGGAGCGAGTAGGCAATCGCCGGCGTGTAGATGACACCCTTCTTGACCAGGAACAGATTCTCGCCCGCGCCTTCGCTCACGAGTCCGCCGGGACTGAGCCCGATACCTTCCGCGAAGCCGAGGCGGCGCGCTTCCAGACCGATGAGCTGGCTCGAGAGGTAGTTACCGCCGGCTTTCGCGAGGGAGGGGATGGTGTTGGGCGCAACGCGCTGCCACGAGGAGACACACACATCGACGCCGTTCTGCAGGCCGTCTGCGCCGAGGTAGGCACCCCATTCGATCGCGGCAACGGCCACTTCCGTCGGCGGATCGACCTTGGGGGTCACGCCGATTTCTCCGTAACCGCGAAACACGATCGGCCGCAGGTATGCGCCTTTGGTCAGCCCATTCGCTGTAACCACGGTCTTGCAGGCTTCTATGAGTTGCGCCTCTGAAAACGGCATTTCAATCGCATAGATCTTGGCGGAGTCGAACAGGCGCTGGATGTGTTCGGTCAGACGGAAGATGCACACGCCCTGATGAGTCGTCGCATAGGCGCGAATGCCTTCGAAGACCGATGACCCGTAGTGCAGCGCATGGGCCATGACATGCACGGTGGCCTTTTCCCA
>DASQOO010000150.1:0-34804 GCA_035644435.1 Steroidobacteraceae bacterium
CTGCCTGGCCTTGATCCTCGCCCCCTTCATCCGCTGGCACCGCGGGAAGATGGGTCCGCTGCTCGTAGCGGCCGTGTTCGCGGGCGGACTGCACTTTTCGTTGTTGCTGGTCGGGTTGGGGATGGCGGACACGGTCTCAACCGTCGCCATCGCGAGTCAGCTCGGCGTCCCTTTTGCAACGCTGATGTCGATAGTGGTACTGGGCGAGGTGGTGCGCTGGCGCCGCTGGCTCGGCATCCTGCTGGCATTCACCGGGGTGATGGTGATGGGTCTCGACCCGGCCGTGTTCCGCTTCTGGCAGGGACTCGCGTGCGTGCTCTTGTCGGCGCTGTTCGGCTCGCTCGGCCTCATGGCGATCAAGCGCCTGGATGAGATCCGTCCGCTCGAGCTGCAGGCATGGTTCGCACTCATCAGCGCGCCCCTCGTACTCATCTTCAGTCTCATCTTCGAATCCCACCAGCTCACCGCAATCCATGACGCGGCGTGGACCGCGTGGGGAGCGCTCGCCTTCAACGTCCTCGGTGCGAGCCTGCTGGCACATACCGGTTATTTCTACCTGGTGCATCGCTACCCGGTGACCAGCGTTTCCCCGCTGACGGTGCTATCGCCCCTGTTCGGGGTATTCTTCGCGGTAACACTGCTCGGCGATCATTTGACCGCGAGAATCATCGCCGGCGGCGCAATGACCTTGACCGGTGTGTTCATCATCGCCTTGCGTGAGAAGCAGATTGCGGACACGGGCTCGTGAGCGGAGGTTGTGAAGAGCGTGCAGCGCAAGACGAAAAGGAAGACGCCGGGCGGCAGGGCAGGTGAGGCGCGCGACGCCCGCCGCTATTCGCGTCTGGTGGTCGAGGGCGTGAAGCAGGCGCCGGCGCGTGCGATGTTGCGTGCTGTCGGATTCGAGGACGCGGACTTTCACAAGCCGCAGGTCGGCATCGCCTCGACCTGGAGCACGATGACCCCGTGCAACGTGCACATCGACGTCCTGGCGCGCATCGCGGCACAAGCGGTCGACGGCGCCGGCGGCAAGAGCGTCCTGTTCAACACGATCACGGTCTCGGACGGCATCTCGATGGGCACCCCGGGAATGCGCTATTCGCTGGTGTCGCGCGAAGTCATCGCCGACTCCATTGAAACCGCCGTCGGCGCCGAGGGTTTCGACGGCGTGGTCGCGATCGGCGGTTGTGACAAGAACATGCCCGGGTGCCTGATGGCCCTCGCACGCCTGGATCGCCCGGCGGTGTTCGTTTACGGCGGGACTATCCGTCCGGGCGCGCAGCGCCGTGACATCGTGGCCGTCTTCGAGGCAGTGGGAGGGCATGCGAGCGGCCGTGTCTCGGATGCCGAGTTACTCGAAGTCGAGCGCACTGCGATCCCGGGACCGGGGAGCTGCGGCGGCATGTACACGGCAAACACCATGGCATCGGCGATCGAGGCGCTCGGCATGAGCCTGCCAAACAGCTCAGCGCAGGAGGCCGAGTCGGAGAACAAGCGCGCGGATTGCAAGATGGCGGGCGAGGCGGTCGTCGAACTCATCCGTGCTGACATTCGTCCCTCGGACATCCTCACCCGGCGAGCTTTTGAGAACGCGATCACCGCAGTGATCGCGCTCGGCGGATCGACCAACGCCGTGTTGCACTTGCTGGCGATCGCGCAGGCGGCGCAAGTGCGCCTGGCGCTCGATGACTTCACTCGTATCGGCAAGCGCGTACCGGTGCTGGCGGACCTCAAGCCCAGCGGCCGCCATCTCATGTCCGAGTTGATCGCGATCGGCGGCATTCGCCCGTTACTGAAGACGCTGCTGGAGCGCGGCCTGCTGCATGGCGACTGCATGACGGTCAGCGGGCGCACGATGGCGCAGAACCTAGCCGACGTGACTCCGTACCCTCGAGGACAGGAGGTCGTCCGGCCATTCGACGCCCCACTCAAGAAGGACAGCCACTTGGTGATCATGCGCGGCAACCTCGCTCCGGAGGGTGCGGTCGCCAAGATCAGCGGCAAGGAGGGCTCCACGTTCGCAGGCCGGGCAAGGGTGTTCGATTCCGAAGAACAAGCCCTGCAAGCGATCCTCGACGGAACCGTGATCGGGGGCGACGTGGTCGTGATCCGTTACGAGGGCCCGAAGGGCGGGCCGGGGATGAGAGAAATGCTCAGCCCCACTGGCGCGCTCGTGGGTAAGGGGCTGGGGCACAAGGTGGCCCTCATTACTGACGGGCGCTTTTCCGGAGGAAGCCACGGTTTCGTCGTGGGTCACATATCGCCCGAGGCTGCCGTCGGCGGGCCGATCGCACTGGTGCGCACCGGCGATCGCATCCTGATCGACGCTCGCAAGCGGACCTTGATCCTGAGCGTGGACACACGCGAACTCGCCCGAAGAAAGAGGGCGTGGCGGGCACCGCGGCCGAAAGCGACGCGGGGAGTGCTCGCCAAGTACGCGGCAAATGTCAGCAGTGCGTCATCTGGTGCGGTGACTGAGCCGCTCGCGGCGCCCCGGCGCTGACTACGAAAACCCTCGAACTTTGTGCAACAGCCTGACGCGGGCGCTGGAAAAATAAGCAGACCAGTTGTTGCTTCGCACCATCAACCCTTAGGCTGGGCGCACACTTCCACAACCGGATCGAAACGCGACCGAGTGCGCGCGTTGTTTTCAAGTTGCGCCCGACTGTCGGAGCTGATCCGCGACCGAGGTGAAAAACATGCAAAAACACGTCCATAACCTTGATTCGACGCACAGCGAACCGGTTGTCTTGGACGAATTGTCCGGGTAGAGTTGCGCCCCGCGACGCGCCGGGGGATTCCATCCAAAATCAGGGCGCGATCGACCGAAGGCCGTAGGGGAGCGGCCTGGAAAGAGCTGGCGGGCCCAGGTCACAAGCGAATGCGAAGTCACTGTGAATTGGCCTCGCAAACTGGGAACTCCCTTCGAGGCAAAAAACTCTTCTCTTGTAGAGACAGCTGAAGATTGAACCGAACACGTCGGTGCCTGCACGGCGCCGGCCCGGACCTCAACGGTAAATTCAACAATGGCATACGCGCCGGAATCACTTTTTTCATCGCGTCGCATGGTGGCGATCTTCATGGTCGTCGCCCTGCACATCTTCCTCCTGTATGGCTTGAAGAACGGCTTGGCGCGTCACGCGCTCGAGCTCATCACCGGTCCGGTCGAAGTCAAGATGATCGACGAGACCATTCCGGAAGATAAAGAACCGCCGCCGCCGCCGCCCAAGCTCGAAACACCGCCGCCCTTCGTACCGCCGCCGGAACTCTCTATTGATATACCCGCGGATGCGCCCAGCAACGCGATCGTGGCGGTCCAGACCACGCGGCCTGCGGCACCGCCGCCGATGGCTCCGCCGGCTGCCACGCGTAGTCCGCCGCGCTCAGACCCGCGACACCCGCTGGCCCAACCGGAATACCCGCCGACTGCCCGTCGCCTGGGACAGGAAGGCACGGTCGTGCTGCTGATCTATGTGCAGCCGGATGGCAAGGTCGGCGACGTCAAGATTCACAAGAGCAGCGGCTTCGACAAGCTCGATGAAGCTGCAGTGCGCGAGGCCAAGCGTTCCTGGCGCTTCATTCCGGCCAAGGAAGGAAACAACCCGGTGGCCGAATGGGGACAGTTCGCCGTGACTTTCCGGCTCACCGATCAGTGATCAAATCGATTCAAGGCTGATAACTCTCTGAAGAGGACAATCCGTTTATGGCAACACCCACCACACCACTCACCACGGACAACCCATATGGTCTCGAACAGCTCTGGGCACAGGGCGACTTCGTAGCCAGGGGAACCTTGATCCTGCTGCTGATCATGTCAGCCCTGTCCTGGTGGGTCATGATCACCAAGGCCTGGGATCAGCGCCGACTGAAGGCGCAGGCCAAACAGGCCGAACGCGATTTCTGGGGTGCCGGGAGCCTCAAGCAGGCCATCGAGACGCTCAAGGGCAAGGACAACGCGTTTCGCGCCATCGCTGAAGACGGCATGCGCGCGACTCAGCACCACGAAGGGCGGCTGACGGACCAGGTCGACCTGCACGAGTGGATCAGCCAGGGACTGCAGCGTTCGCTCGACAGCATCACCAACTATCTGCAGGGCGGTCTGCCGATTCTCGCCACCGTCGGTTCCACGGCGCCGTTCGTGGGACTGTTCGGCACCGTGTGGGGCATCTACCACGCCCTGATCAACATCGGCATCGCCGGCCAGGCGAGTATCGACAAGGTCGCCGGTCCGGTCGGTGAAGCGTTGATCATGACCGCCCTGGGTCTCGCCGTGGCGGTGCCTGCGGTGCTCGGCTACAACATCCTGCTGCGCCGGAACAAGATCATCATCGAGAAACTCAAGTACTTCGCAACCGACATGCTTGCGTACCTGCTGAGCGGCGCACGCGTCGGCTCGGGTGATGTGACGGTCAAGGCCGGTGGGCGCCCGGTGGGCGCCACCGCTGCGGCACGTTCGTAGACGGACTGCCGCACGGGCAACAGAGGTAAGTCGCCATGGCGATGAGTGTCGGGGGCAGCGAAGAGGGTGCAATGATGGCAGAGATCAACACCACGCCACTCGTGGACGTGATGCTGGTGCTGCTGATCATCTTTCTGATCACGGTTCCCGTGATTACCAAGACCATCAACCTGCAGCTGCCGCATGCGGTCAACATACCGACCGAGACCAAGCCGGAGAACATCACCATCGCGGTCGACGCCAACGGGCGCTACTACTGGAACGACCGGGAAGTGCCAGCGTCCGGCGGCCAGGATGCGCTGCTCGAGCGGCTGAAGACCATCGCGGTCATGAAGCCGCAACCCGAGGTGCATGTGCGTGCCGACAAGAATGTCCGCTACGAATACGTGGGTCGCGTGGTGGTGCTCACGCAGCGTGCGGGGATTCTCAAGGTAGGTTTCATCACTGAACCCGACCGCGGAATCCGCGGCATGCGGGCACGCTGAGCGGGGGACACGACTCATGGCAATGCAGGTTGGCGGCACCGAGGATCAGAGCATGGTGGATATCAACACCACGCCGCTCATCGACGTGATGCTGGTGCTGCTCATCATGTTCATCATCACCATTCCGGTGATGACACACGCGGTCAAGCTCGACATGCCGCGCGGCGTGCCTCCGGACCAGCTGGTGCAGCCCGAAGTGATCGACATCGAAGTGGACTTCGATGGTACGGTGCTCTGGAACAGCACGCCGGTGCCGGACGAGCCGACGTTGCTGAGTTATCTGCAGACCGAAGCCGCGAAGGATCCGCAGCCGGAGATTCACCTGCGTCCGAACAAGCGCGTGAAATACGATTTTGTCGCGCGGGTCCTGGCGGATGCGCAACGGCTTGGGATCAGGAAGATCGGCTTCGTGGGCAATGAAGAGTTCATGGAGTAGCGGCGGCTGCGCAAGTATTCAGTCGCCGTTCAGTCTAACGCCCTCAGATTACTGACACGCCGGGATGATGAGTCCCGGCGTATTTGTTTTGGCTGCCCGTCGGCCATTTGCATGCGAGGAAGATTCATGAAGCTTCGGATCCATCGCTTTGTGTTCCTGCTGGTGACTGCGGTGTTGCTGTCGGCGCCGCTCGCGATCGAATCCGCGCTGGCTGCGGACAAGCCGCCCGCTCAACACGTCAGCGCCAAGCTGGTCAAGCCGCTCAAGGCGGCGCAGGAAGCCATGCAGAAGGAGGACTGGGACACGGCCCTGGCCAAGACCCTGGAAGCCAAGGGGATGCCGGATCTGACGCCATACGATCAGTACCAGATCGCCGAATTCCTGTCGTTCCTGTACTTGAAGAAGAACGACTACGCCAACGCCGCGCCCGCCTACGACACCATCCTGGCCAGCGAGTACCTGCCCGCTGATCAGCTCGAGGACCGCGTGCGCGTGGCGGCGACTCTCAATTTCCAGCTCAAGAACTACCCCAAGGCGGTCGAGTACTCCAAGCGCTGGGTCGAGGTGAGTGGCGGGTCGAAGCCCGAGCCTTACGTGCTCCTCGGGCAGAGCTACTACGTCCAGAACGACTATGCCAACGCGGTGAAGCAGATCGAAACCGGAATCGATCTCGCGCGGCGCAGCGGCAAGCCGCTGTCGGAACAGTGGCTGCAGCTCGAGCTCAGCAGCTACGCAGAGATGGACGATAACGCGGGTCTCAAGAAGGCGCTCGGGCAGCTGCTGAGCGAATACCCGTCGCCGAAATACTGGGACCAGATGTTCACGCTGGTCCAGAACCGGCGCGAAAGCGACGATCGCACCACGATGAACCTGTACCGGCTGATGTTCGACGTTGGCCAGCTCAAGCGCCCGGATGATTATGTGGAACTGGCCCAGTACACCTACGACGCGGGCATCCCGGGCGAAGCGGTGAAGGTTCTGAAGCGCGCCTTCGAGCAGAAGCTGCTGACCGGCAAGGATGAGCAGCGGACACGCCAGTTCCTGGCCGACGCCGAGAAGCAGGCGCAGAACGATCAGAAGTCGCTGCCGACGCTCGAGAAGGAAGCGATGGCGGCCAAGACCGGCGACGCGGATGCCGTGCTCGGGATCGCGTACCTGAGCTATGACCAATACGACAAGGCGGTCGAGGCGCTGCAGCGCGGGTTGCAGAAGGGCGGGGTCAAGCGAACCGATGAAGCACAACTGATGCTGGGTCGCGCGCTGCTCAAACTCAATCGCGGCCCGGATGCGATCAAGGCGTTCTCGGCCATCCCCAAGGACTCAAAGCTTGCCGAGGTGGCGAATCTTTGGGCAATCTACGCGCAGAAAGGCGCAGGAACGCCGGCCGCCTGAAACAACAACGCGCTCACGGCGTATCAATTCCGAGGTGTATGAGTGATGCGGAAGTATCTCGTAGCGTGGCTGCTCGCCGTCCAGGCAAGTGCTGTGGGCGTGGCAAGCCTCGTCATTCCAATGGCGGTGCAGGCGGAGACGGTGAGCAAGGAAGTGGGCAAGCCACTCAAGGCCGCGCAGGATGCGATCGCGAAGAAGCATTGGGACGAAGCGATGGCGAAGCTCAAGGAGGCGGACTCGCAGCCGAAGAAGTCGCCCTATGAGGAGTACGCGATCAACGACCTGATGGCGTACGTGCTGTACAACACGCGCGACCGGGCCGGCGCCGCCAAGTACTACGAGCTCAATCTCAACTCGCCGCAGGTGCCGGCGTCCCAGGTGCCAGCGCGAGTCAAGCAACTCGCGCAGCTGTACTTCGACCTCAAGAACTATCCCAAGGCCATCGAGTATGGCAATCGCTGGCTCAAGAACAGTCCCAATGACAGCGACGCCTACCTGCTGGTCGCGCAGTCCTATATGCAACAGCAGGACTGCAAGAACGCCAGCAAGCTCCTGCAGGCCGGCATGGATGCGGCGCGCAAGGCCGATCAGCCCGTCAAGCAGAACTGGCTGGACATGAAGCTCTTCTGCCAGGACAAGCTGGCTGACAAGCAGGGGATGATCGATACCCGTCTGCAACTGGTGCGCAACTACCCCAGCCACGAGCATTGGGACGCGCTGCTCACGACCATCTACAGCCAGCAAGAAAACGACGATCTCACGACGCTGAACTATTACCGCCTGATGCTCGATCTCGACGTGCTCAAGAAGCCGAACTACTACAAGGAAATGGCGGAAATGGACATCAGTGCCGGCGTTCCGGGCGAGGCGCTGGTGGTCATGAACAAGGGCTTTGCCAACAAGGTGCTCGATACCAAGGACAAGGAGCGCTACACGCGCCTGTTGAACAATGCACGCACCCAGGCGCAGGAGGTGCAGAAGAAACTGCCACAGCTCGAGCAGGAGGCGCGGGCCTCGAAGACCGCGGACGCCGACATCAACCTGGGAATCACCTATACCGGGTTTGCCCAGTACGACAAGGCCGTGGAAGCCCTGCAGAGAGCGCTGCAGAAGAACCCGGGCAAGCGTGCGGACGAAGCGCAGATTGCACTCGGCCGCGCTTATCTCAGGCTCAATCAGAAGGACGCCGCCCGCAAGGCTTTCAAGGCCGTGCCCGACGATTCAAAGCTGGCGCGCGTTGCCGAGCTGTACGGGATCTACGCTTCGCAGTCCTGAAGCCGGATTTCAGCGCAATGCATCGCGGGCCGGGGACTCAAGTCCTCGGCCCGCGGTCGTTTTGGAGGCTGGAAAAGGGCTGTCCGTCTCGGCCCGCCAGCACGGCGTGGATTTCCGCCACGATGGCGAGCGCAATAGCCTCGGGTGTGCGCGCGCCGATATCGAGGCCCGTCGGACCACGGAGCCGCCCCTCGAGCCCGGCAGCGAGCGATCCGAGCTCGGCGGCGAGGCGCCGCCGCCGCTCGTGCGGACCCAGCAATCCGATGTAGCGGATGGCAGAACTCGCCAACTGCCGCAGGTAGTCAAGATCGCTCGGCAGGTGATGGCTCATGACGACGACCGCCTCGTAGCGTGAGAGATCGACACGCGACGCAAGTTGATCGGTCGGCGCCGCGATGACTTGCGCAGCGCCAGCAAAGTGCTCTGAGGTGGCGTACGCCGGGCGATGGTCGTACACGCTGACGTGCCAGCCAAGGTCAGTTGCGGCGCGAACCACGGGCACTGCATCCGGGCCGCCACCGAGAATCAGGACGTGGGGCGGGGGATCGACCCTCCCCAAAAAGAGGCTGATGGCCGCGTCGTCCGCGCTCACGTGGGAGAGTCCTACCGGCGACCCCGGCCCATCCGCACTGAGCAACTGCTGGTGCAAGGCGTGGCCTAAAGCTTCGGTAACCGGATCCTCCTCGAAAAGGCAGCTGCCTGCCGGCCAGGCGCTGCTGGTCGAACGCACCACGGTTGCGAATCGTGACGGCTGGCGCAAGCGCGCCAGTTCCTGGATACGATCCAGCGGCCGATAGCCGTCTGCCGCGCTCACCCTTTGCAGCAGGATGCTCATCGACCCTTCGCAGCCGAGCCCCAACCCCCAGATCGGGTCATCGGTTGCTCGCAGGTCGTACTCCACCAGCTGCGCGTTGCCATTCGCAATGACCGCGCGCGCGTGCTCCCTCAGGTCCGACTCCAGGCAGCCTCCCGACAGCAGCCCACATGCCGTGCCTTCGCTGTCGATCAGCATCCGGGCACCGGGCTTGCGGTAGGTGGAGCCGGCGGTCGCGACGATCGTTGCGAGAACCAGCGGCTGACGGCCAGGGCGTCGCGATTCGAGAAAGGCGAGCAAAGCGGTAAGGCTGGAGTCCATGGCCGCCGCGATTATGCCAGCGGAGAAAATTAATCACTTCATGAGTTGCGCGGATTGCCCGCGTGCTGCGAACGTCATAAATTAATCACCTGTTTAACACGGCGGAGTGATCCATGAGCCGTACGCTGCGCCTGGCCATCGCGCGTCGCCCCGGGCGCCCGCGCGGTGGCGACGACCCGCAGGTTCGCGAAGCCCTGCTGGATGCCGCGCGCACCTTGTTCCTGCGCCATGGCTTTCGCGCCGTATCCAGCCGCCAGATTGCGGCAGCAGCGCGCGTCAATCCAGCCATGATTCATTACTACTTCGACGGCAAGGGCGGCTTGTACCGCGCCATGCTCGAGACCGCGATCGCGCCGGTACTGACACGCCTGATGGCGATGCTGGGCCAGCAGGAGAGTGTCGACATCGAGGCACTGGCCCGGACCTATATGCGCGTGCTCGCGGCCAATCCCTGGATACCGGGGCTGATCGTGCGTGAAGTGCTGTCACCGGACGGCTCCTTCCGCCAGGTGTTCATCCGCGACTTCGCGGGCCGCTTCGCGCCGATGCTGCGCACGGTGATCGGCCGCGAAATCGAAGTCGGCCACCTGCGCAACGACCTCGATGCATCACTCACCTGCATCTCCCTGATGAGCCTGGCGCTGTTTCCCTTCATCTCCCTGCCGATCACGACGCGCGTGCTCGGGCTCGAAACGACCGACGCTGGAATCGACCGGCTGATCTCCCACACGCTGGCGGTGTTCCTGCGCGGCGTGGCGGCAAAGGAACCTGTCCATGCGTGAGCTTGCCAGCCTTGGTGCGATCTCGTTGCTGGCCCTCGTCGGTTGCAACGGCAGCCAGACTCCCGACGTCGCCCTGGGAACGCTCGAACGCGATCGGCTGGAACTTCCGGCTGAGGCTCACGAACCGATCGTGGAAGTGCACGCGCGCGAAGGCGATCACGTGACCGCGGGCCAGGTGTTGCTCAGGCTCGACGATGCCAATGGCACCGCGCAGGTGGCCAGTCTGAAGGCCCAGGCGAGTGGTGCGCAGCACCGGCTGGATGAGCTGATCCGCGGACCCCGTGCGGAGGACATCCTCGAGGCCCGTGCACGACTCGCGGGTGCCGAGGCGCAGCTCGAGAGCGAGAGCAAGGAGTACGAGCGCGTCCGCGAGATGGTGGCGCGCAAACTCACCAGCCAGTCGAGCCTGGACCGGCAGCGTGCGGCGCGTGACAGCGCCGAGGCCTCACGCAAGGCCGCCAACGCGCAGCTCACACTGCTGCTGAAGGGCACTCGCATCGAGGAACTCGACCAGGCACGAGACGCTCTGGCACAGGCGCAGGCACAGCTCCAGCAGGCGGAGCTCAGCGCCCAACGCCTGACGGTGAAGGCGCCACGCGCGGGCATCGTCGAAGCGCTTCCGTTCAAGCTGGGGGATCGTCCGCCGGCCGGGGATCCGGTGGTCGTGATGCTGGCGGACGGCACGACCTATGCGCGCGTTTACGTACCCGAGCCGATCCGTGCGCAGGTGCGTCCGGATGCACCGGCGAGCGTTCACATCGACGGGATGGCACAACCCTATGAAGGCCGCGTGCGCTACATCTCGAACGAGGCAACGTTCACGCCGTACTTCGCGCTCACGCAGAAAGACCGCAGCCGCCTGAGCTACCTCGCTCACGTCGATCTCATGGGGCCACAGGCGGCGACGCTGCCGGTCGGCATCCCGGTCGAAGTGCGGTTCGGTGGGGCAGCCGCGGCGAAGCAATGAACGACGACCCGGCAATCCAGGCGCGCGGCCTGACGCGCCAGTTTGGTGCGCTCACGGCCGTGGATCATGTCGATCTCACGATTCCACGTGCGCAGATCTACGGCTTCCTGGGTCCCAACGGCTCGGGGAAATCAACGACCATCCGCATGCTGTGTGGATTGCTGGTGCCAACCGCCGGAGCGGTCGAAGTGCTCGGCCACGACGCGACGCGCGAATCCGAGAAACTGCGCCAAAAGATTGGCTACATGACGCAGCGCTTTTCCTTGTGGGAGGACCTCACGGTTCTCGAGAACCTGCGCTTCATCGCCGACATCTTCAGCATTCCGGCGGCTGAGCGCGGCCGGCGCATCGAGACGGCGCTCGCTGAGTATCACTTGGCGGACAGGACGCAGCAGCGCGCGGGCACGCTGAGCGGCGGACAGAAGCAGCGCCTCGCTCTTGCTACCGCCACGCTGCACGAACCGGAATTGCTCTTGCTCGATGAACCGACGAGTGCCGTCGACCCACAGAGCCGCCGTGACTTCTGGGAGAGCCTGTTCCGGCTGGTCGGGCAGGGGACCACGATTCTCGTGTCGACCCACTACATGGACGAGGCGGAACGCTGCCATCGGCTGGCCATTCTCGACAATGGCCGCCTGGTCGCCGAAGGAACGCCGAAGCGTCTCGTGGAGGACATCGATGCGGTGGTCATCGAAGTGGAGTCGGACGACATCCCCGGCGCGCGCGCGGCCTTATCGCAGGTTGTCGAGGTCAAGAGCATCGCGCAGCTCGGCACGCGCCTGCATGCGCTGCTCAATCGGGCGACTCAGGATCCCGACAAACTCGTGCGGCGCGTGTTCGAGCAGGCCGGGGTATCTGCGAAGGTCGAGCTGACGCGCGCAAGCCTCGAGGATGTATTCGTCGCCGCCACCCTGCTTGGTCGCAACTCGAATGGCGGCTCGCAGACGCGAGAGTCGGGAAAGCGGCAGTGATTTCACCCGCCATCGCACAATCGATCGGACGAATCCGGGCCATCGCAGCCAAGGAGTTTCGCCAGCTGGCGCGCGATCGCCTGACATTCGGCATGGTGGTGGGAATCCCGCTGATCCAGATCCTCATCTTCGGTTACAGCATCAACTTCGATGTGCGCAACATCGACGCCGGGGTCGTCGATCTCGCCAACACCTCGGGGTCCAGGGCGCTGATCGCCGACCTGCAGGCCACGCAGGTCATCCGCCTCAAAGAGCATCTGCAGTCGCCCGGGCAGCTCGAGGCGCGCATCGCGAGCGGGGATCTCAGTGTCGGCATCTATGTGCCGCCGGACTACGAGCGCCGCAAGCTCGATGGCGATCGCACGGCCGTGCAGATACTGGTCGATGGGAGCGAGCCGACTATCGAAAGCGTCGTGCGCGGCATTGCCTCGCCCAGGTTGTCATCGCGCGCGGGAATGGCGGCGCCGGACAACCGCCTGATCGAAGTACGCACGCTCTACAACCCGGAGAAGCGCACCGCGGTGCAGATCGTTCCGACGCTGATCGGCGTCATTCTCAACATGACGATGGTGCTGTTCACGGCGATCGCCATCGTGCGCGAGCGGGAGCGCGGCAACCTGGAGCTGCTGATCACGACGCCGGTCAAATCCGCGGAATTGATGGCCGGCAAGATCGTGCCCTACATATTGGTGGGGCTCATCCAGACGACCCTGATCATTGCCGTCGGGCGCTGGTTGTTCGACGTGCCCTTCAGCTCCAACCTGCTCGATCTGTACCTCGCGGCGTGTCTGTTTATTGCTGCCACGCTGATGCTGGGATTGCTGATCTCGACCATGGCGGTCACTCAGTTCCAGGCCGTGCAGCTGGGTTTCTTCACCATGCTGCCGTCGATCCTGCTGTCGGGTTTCATGTTCCCCTTCGACGGGATGCCGGTCGCAGCGCAGGCGATCGCTCAAGTGCTGCCGCTGACGCACTTCGTGGAACTGGTCCGCGGCATCGCGTTGCGCGGGGCGCCGATCGGCAGCATGCCCGCCCCCTTGCTCAAACTGGCAGCGTTCCTGGTGATCGCCCTGGTCCTGGCGGCGCTGCGCTTCCGCAAGCGCCTGGATTGAGGTTGGCGCGCCCACGGCTGGAGTGACTGGTAGGATGGAACGCGCGTAAATCCGGCGAGCGGCGCATTCCGGGTGAAGACAGCTACACAGGCTTACAAAGAGGGCGATTGGTTCGCAGTACCGATGGCGCACGGATTTGCCGTCGGCCTCGTGGCACGTCGGCCGAAGCGAGGCACGGTCCTGCTCGGCTATTTCTTCGGCCCTCGCCGCAAGCAACTTCCTGATAGCACCGAGCTGGGCCAGATCAGGGCAGAGCAGGCCAACTTCGTTTGCCGCGTCAAGGACGGCGCCTTGCACCGCGGGCTGTGGCGGATCATCGGCCGGCATCCCCATTGGCGGCGCAAGGACTGGCCGCTTCCGGCGTTTCATCGCCGGGAGGGCCTTTCCGGCCGCGGCATCCGCGCCGAATACGATGGCGACAACCTGACGACGCCGGCGCGCGAGTTCGAAGCCAGCGTCACCGATCTCAATCTGCCCGAGGATATCGTGTTCGACGAGACGCGCCTGACCGAGACGCTGGCGAAGCTGCTTGGCGAGAAAAAACCGGTCACGATCGACCCGACGCAGTGGGTGCGCTGAACTTGCCATGATGCAGCGCGAAAGATTAGAGTCGCCGCGACTTTCACGGGTTCTCCGGCGGACCCGTCAGGTGAGGCAATGAAGACAATCTACGTGGGAAACCTGCCATTCAGCGCCTCTGAAGACCAGATCCGGCAGCTGTTCGAGCAGTATGGAAAGGTCCAGTCCGTAAAGCTGGTCACCGACCGTGAGACCGGCCGACCACGCGGCTTTGGGTTCGTGGAGATGGATGGCGGAGAAGCTGACAGCGCCATCTCGGGGCTCAACGGGCAGCAGTTCGGCGGGCGGAGCTTGCGCATCAACGAAGCGCGCGAACGCACCGACCGCGGCCCACCGCCTCGGCGGCCCTGAGGCCGGTGCCGATCGCTGAGCGCGCGGCCTCGAGCGGCTATATCCTGTTCCGCGTTGCCCTCCGGTGCGACTTGCGCCCCGGCGGCAGTGGTGCGCGCGAATCCTGATAGCGAGCAGCGATGACTGAAGCGACCTGGACAGTTCACAAGTTCGGCGGCTCGAGCGTTGCCGATGCCGAGTGCTTTCGTCGCGTAGCGCGCATCGTGGAGCAGGGCGGCGAACGGCAAGCCGTCGTGCTATCGGCGTGCCGTGGAGTGACCGATGCGCTGCTCAACGTCGTTGCGCTGGCCGAGCACCAGGACGCGACCTTCGACGCGCGCCTGGTCGAGACCCGCGAGCGGCACATCCAGATTGCCGAGTCGGTTCTCAAGCCAGGCGGCGCGGCCGCGTTCATTGCCGATCTCAAGGCTGACTTCCGCGATATCCACGGCATCCTGCAGACCGTGCAGCTGATCCGCTCGGCGGCGCAGAACGTGCGCGACCTGGTGGCGGGTTATGGAGAGATCTGGTCGACGCGCCTGTTCACTGCCCTGTTGCGTGAACGAGCCGCATCGCCAGCGGGTGTCGAGTGGCTCGACGCGCGCCGCGTCGTCGTGGTCGAATGGGGCAAGCTCGGCCCGATCGTGCAGTGGGACGAATCGCAACGTCGCATGCATACCGAGCTCAAGCCGGAGTTCGGCGGCACGCTCGTGATCACAGGATTTATCGCCTCCGACCGCAGCGGGATCCAGACGACGCTCGGCCGCAACGGCAGCGATTTGTCGGCTTCCATCTTCGGCGCATTGCTGGAAGCGCGCGAGATTCACATCTGGACCGACGTGGACGGGGTGCTGAGTGCCGATCCGCGCCTGGTGCCCGATGCCAAGGTGATCGATTCGCTCTCCTACAACGAAGCGATGGAGCTCGCCTATTTCGGCGCCAAGGTGATCCATCCGCAAACCATGGCGCCCGCCATCGAGCGCGATATCCCGATCTGGATTCGCAACAGTTTCGCGCCCGACAAGGAGGGCACGCTGATCTGCGCTGAGCCACAGTCGCTCCTGCAGGTGAAGGGCATCACCAGCATCGACGGCATCGCGCTGCTCAACCTGGAGGGCGCGGGGATGATCGGTGTGCCCGGTACCGCCCACCGGCTGTTCGGCGCGCTGCGCGAAGAGAACATCTCCGTCATCCTGATCTCGCAGGGCAGCTCCGAGCACTCGATCTGCTTCGCGATTCCCGAAACGCAGGCGACGCGCGCCGAAGCGGTGGTGCGCGCCGCCTTCGACAGCGAATTGCGGCAGGGGCAGATCCAGAGCATGGAAGTCGATCGCGGTCTCGCCATCCTCGCCGTGGTCGGCGACGGCATGGCAGGTGCGCATGGGGTGGCGGCAAAGGTGTTCACGGCACTCGGCGACTCCGCCGTGAATGTACGTGCCATCGCGCAGGGTGCCTCGGAGCGCAACATCTCCGTCGTCATCGAGGGTCGGCACAGCGCTCGCGCATTACGCGCGGTGCACGCGGGCTTCTACCTGTCGCCGCACACGGTTTCCATCGGGCTCATCGGCCCCGGGACCGTGGGCAGCGTGCTGCTCGATCAGCTGGCGGGCCAGATCGGGCGCCTGGGGCGCGATTTCAGTCTCGACCTGCGCGTGCGCGCAATCATGAGCTCGAGCCGGATGCTGCTGCAGGACACAGGCATCGACCTGTCGCAGTGGCGCGAGCGCCTCGCCAAGGACGGTGTACCGGCCGATCCGCACGCCTTTGCGCAATTCGTGCACGCGGACCACCTCCCGCACGCGGTCATGATCGATTGCACGGCGAGCACCGACGTGGCCGGCCAGTACCGTGAATGGCTGGCAGCCGGCATGCACGTCGTAACGCCAAACAAGAAAGCCAACAGCGGGGAACTCTCCGCCTATCGCGCCCTGCGCGAAGCGCGCCGCGCTGCCGGCTCGCATTACCTGTACGAGACCAATGTGGGCGCGGGTCTGCCGATCATCCAGACGCTGCGCGATCTGCGCGAGACCGGGGACGAGATCATCAGCCTCGAGGGAATCTTCTCGGGCACGCTGGCATACCTGTTCAACCTCTACGACGGCTCCGTGCCGTTTTCGCGCATCGTGCACGAGGCGAAGTCGCGTGGTTATACCGAGCCGGATCCGCGCGACGACCTGTCCGGCATGGACGTGGCGCGCAAGCTGATCATCCTCGGGCGCGAGATGGGGTTGGGCCTGGAGCTGGCCGACGTCGCGGTCGAAAGCCTGGTACCACCGCCGCTGACGCAATGCTCGATCGAGGAATTTCTCGAGCGCTTGCCCGAATTCGATGGCGAGATGCGCACCCGCTACCAGAAAGCGAAAGCGGAACAGCAGGTGCTGCGCTATATCGGGCGCCTGGAAGCCGGCGGCCGCGCCACCGTGGGCCTGGCGCGCCTGGAAGCTCGGCACGCGTTCGCGAACATCTCGCTCACCGACAACGTGGTGCGCTTCGCGACGCGCCGCTATTGCGACAATCCGCTCATCGTGCAGGGGCCCGGCGCGGGACCGGAAGTCACCGCGGGCGGGGTATTCGCCGATCTGCTGCGGCTCTGCGCCTATCTCGGCGCCAAGCTGTAACCCGACATGCAGCGCAGCGAAGCAATGGCATTCGCGCCCGCCACCGTGGGCAACGTCGGCATCGGCTTCGACATCCTCGGGCACACCGTGCAGAGCGTCGGCGATCGCGTGACGGCGCGGCGCCAGCCGGCAGCCGGCGTGCGCATCCGCGCGGTCAGCGGCGTGGTGACCGCGTTGCCGCTCGAAGCGGAACGCAACACTGCCGGCAAGGCGGTGATGACTCTGTGGCAGACCTCTCAGGCGTCTGGCGGTGTGGAGCTCGAGATCGAGAAGGGCATCCCGCTCGGTTCGGGGCTCGGCGGCTCCGCCGCTTCGGCGGTGGCTGCAGTGGTCGCGGCAAACGCGTTGCTCGATGAGCCGCGCAGCATGGTCGAGCTGCTCAAGTGTGCGATGCATGGCGAGCAGGTGGCGAGCGGTTCGATCCACGTCGACAACATCGCGCCGTCGCTCTACGGCGGACTGGTGCTCACGGTGGGGATCGACAATCCGCGCACCAAGCAGATACCGGTCCCGGCCAGCATTCGCTGCGTGCTCGTGCATCCGCACATGTCCATTTCGACGCGCGCGGCGCGCGACATTCTCAGCAAGACCGTTACGCTGTCCGACTTCGTGTGGCAGACCGCGAACCTGGCGGGCTTCATCTCGGGCTGCTACTCGGGCGACCTGGACATGATCCGGGATGCCTTCGAGGACGTGGTCATAGAGCCGCAGCGTGCCGAGCTGATTCCGGGCTTCAAAACGGTGCGCAGTGCCGCGATGGCGGGTGGGGCGCTGGGCTGCTCGATCTCGGGTGCCGGCCCGACGGTATTTGCCTGGTGCGAGGAAGCGTGCGCGCAAGCCGTGCGCGTGGCCATGGTGAGCGCGTTCGCGGCGCATAATCTCGGGAGTGATCACTGGATCACGAGCATCGAGCCGCTGGGCGCACGGTTGATCGAGCGCTGATGCGTTTCTTCAGCACTCGCAGCCGGGACGACGGAGTCGCGCTGGCGGACGCGATGGCATGCGGGCTGGCGCCGGACGGCGGCTTGTATATCCCCGGTTCGCTGCCGCGTTTCGAAGCGGACGAATCGTCCTCCGGCGCATCGCTCGCTGAGATTGCGAGCCTGGTCCTGGAACCCTTCTTCGCAGGCGACGTGCTCGAACCTGGGCTGCAGGAGATTGCAGCCGAAGCGTTCAACTTCCCCGCGCCGCTGACGCCGCTCCGGGGCGGCCGCGAACCGCTCGAGGTGCTGGAGCTGTTCCATGGGCCGACGGCCGCATTCAAGGATTTTGGCGCCCGCTTCCTGGCGCAGTCCCTGTCGCGACTGCAGGCCACGGGGCGCACTGCCACTATCTTGGTGGCGACTTCCGGCGACACCGGGAGCGCAGTGGCTGCAGCCTTTCACCGTCGTGCTGGCTTCGAGGTCGTGATTCTGTTTCCGCACGGACGCGTGTCGCCCCGCCAGGAGCAGCAACTCGCCTGCTGGGGCGACAACGTGCGCAGCTTCGCCGTGCACGGCTCCTTCGATGATTGTCAGCGCCTGGCAAAGGCGGCGTTCGCAGATCCGGAAATACGGCGCGCGCGTGAGCTGTCTTCCGCGAATAGCATCAACATCGGACGGCTGCTGCCGCAGATCGTGTATTACGCCGCGGCCAGCCTGGATGTCGCGCGACGCACAGAGGGGCCGGCATCATTCATCGTACCGAGCGGCAATCTCGGTAACGCGGTTGCCTGCGTGTGGGCGCGGGAGATGGGCTTGCCGATCGCGGAGATCGTGCTGGCTCACAATGCCAATCGCACCGTGCCCGATTTCGTCGAGAGTGGCACCTGGTCACCGCGGCCGAGCGTCGCGACGCTGGCTTCCGCGATGGACGTCGGCGATCCGAGCAACATGGAGCGCTTGCGTGCCCTCTTGCCGGATGCGGACCACTGGGAGCGCCTGGCTGCGGTGTCGATCAGCGACGAGCAGATCCGCGCGCGCATCCGCAGCGACTATTCGGGCTATGGACGTGTCTGGTGTCCGCACACGGCGGTTGGCGCCGAGGCGTACATGCAGCTGCCGGTAGAATTGCGTCGCGAGCATCATTGGGTGCTGGTGGCGACTGCCCATCCGGCCAAGTTCAGCGAGATCGTAGAGCCGCTGATCGGGAGCGAGGTGGCAGTGCCCGCCCCGCTGGCTGCGTTGCTCGCACTGCCACGCCAGGTCAACGAGATCGAGGCGGAATTCGCCACTCTGAAGGAAAAGCTTCTGCAACGATGATCGAACTCGAGCGCATGGACCCGCGGGTCCTGGCCTGGATAGTCGCCGTCCTCGCGCTGGGGGCCGTCGTATTCTGGAGCTACCGCCGCCTGCGTCGCATCGCGGAACGCCGTGCGCTGCTGGCGGCCCTCAAGGATGCCTCCTACGACGTGATCCACGATGTGCTCATCCCGGATGGAATGGATGGCCGCCTGCACCTCGACTTCCTGCTGCTGACGCAGCGTGGAATCCTGGTGCTGGACCTGCGTGAAGTTCCGGGAATGGTCTTCGGCGGCGATCAGATGAACGAGTGGGCGGTGATGACCCGCCGGCGCCGCTACTCCTTCAGCAACCCCCAGGGACCGTTGCTCGATCGTGTCGCGGCCGTGAGGCAGATGGCCGGCGACACGCCGGTCGAAGGACGGGTCTTGTTCACAGCCCGCGCCCGCTTTCCGAAGGGCCGTCCCAAGTCGGTGCTGATGCTGGACTCGTTGAAACTCGAATACGCGCCGGTGGACAAGGGCGCAATGCAGTCGATAGTCGCCCGCTTCAGACCTGGCTGGGAGTCAGTCAAGTCATGCCTGACTCCCAGCGATCTGGCCCGGCGGTGACCCTAGGTGGACGGTGAGGAATCGCCCGAAGGCGCCGCGGGCTGCGAGCGATGGCGCTGGAACCGCTCCCGTGCTTGCTCCTTCATCTGCGCCTGGATTTGGGGAAGCCTGGCCTTCTGTTCCTTGGTGAGCAGACCGTAGACCTGGGAGCGAAGCTGGCTGCCTTCCGTGACCATCCTGGAGGCCAGATCACCCGCCGCCTGACTGACCTGCGCCACGACAGTGGCGTAGTTCGGGTCATCGGGCTGGATGGCGCGCAGCTTCTCCGCATCGGTGCGCATGCTTTCGTGCATGGTCTGCATCTGCGGACGCGCCGCATCGAGGATTCCCTTGATGGACTGGCGCTGCTCGGAGCTCAGCCCGAGCTGATCGGCCATCTGGTTGATCGAGTCGGGACCGTAGAATCCGAAAAGGTGATCGCCTCCCGGTCCGTGGCCGTGTCCCGACCACCCGTTCGCCGGCTGGTCGCCAGCGGCTGCAATACCGGCGCAGGCGAGGAACGCCGCCGCCAGCCATCCGGTCAATGAAACTATGTGTGCTCTCGACACTGTATTCTCCTTCCACGCCTGCTCCTGCCGCGGAGCTTCGATGGGCAACAGCTTACGGAGATCGTGGCGCCGGGTGGTATTAGATCGGGCAAAGTCCCTGCAAAGATCGGTCAAGCGAGCGGCGGAGCGATGACAAACCCGCGCTCTGCCCGCAACATCCGTGACATGAACACGGCTTCAGCCGCCGCACGAGTGCTCCTGGTCGATGACGATCGCGAGCTCACCTCGATGCTGGCCCAGTACCTCGCCCAGGAAGGATTCGCCGTCGAGGCCGTGCATGACGGATCGGCGATACTGGAACGGCTGGCGGCAGGCGGGGTCGATCTCATCGTGCTCGACATCATGCTGCCGGGTCGCAGTGGTCTCGATGTGCTGCAGGACGTGCGCCGCCGGACGCAGACTCCGCCGGTGCTGATGCTGACGGCGCGCGGCGATGACGTGGATCGCATCGTGGGCCTCGAGCTCGGTGCGGACGACTACCTGCCAAAGCCTTTCAACCCGCGTGAGCTGGCGGCGCGCCTGCGCGCAGTGCTGCGCCGTGCGCGCGAGCCGCTGCTTGCACCCGGCGCGCCGCTGCTGCTCGGTCCGATCACACTCGACCCGTCTCGCCACCGCGCGGAAGTCCGGGGCGCCGTCATTGCGCTCACCGGCGCGGAATTGCGCGTGCTGGAGCAACTCATCCGGCACGCGGGCAAGGTGATCTCGCGCGAGCAACTGACGGAAAGCGCACTCGGCCGCAAACTCGAGCTCTACGATCGCAGCATCGACACCCACGTGAGCAATCTGCGGCGCAAGCTCGCGCTCAGCCCCGGGCGCGATCCGGAGATCCGCGGTATCCGCGGCGCGGGGTACATGCTGACGGCGCCGGGTGAGGACTGCGTGTGACCAGTCTCCTCGCGCGCATCTTCGCTTCCTTCTGGGTGGCGATGGTGCTGATCGTCGCGGGCGCAATCGGGGTAACCCTCTACATCCTCGCAGAGCAACCCGACGGCGGGCAGCGCGATCCTGCCGCGCTCGCTGAAAAGGCGGCCGCTGCCCTGCAATCCGAAGGCGAGGCCGGGCTCAAACGCTGGCTCACGGGACTCGAGCGCAGGCAGCTCGACTCGCGCCTGATCGTGGTCGGCCCGACCGGCGAGGATCTGCTCGGCCGCCCGATCCCGCACTTCATGGCACGACGTTTCGCAGGCGACCTGCCAGAGCCGGGACACCAACACCCGCCACCAACCGCTCCCGACCGCGCCGCGCGCTATCGCCCACCGCAGCCATTGCCCCTGATCATCGCGGGCGACGGCACGGTGTATCGCCTGGCGCTGATACCGCGTCGCCCGGGCTTCTTCGGCACCCTGGAAGTGCCGCAGGTACGGGGCACGATCCTGCTGCTGTCGATACTCGTCACGGCGCTGCTCAGCTGGTGGCTGGCGCGATCGGTCACCCGGCCGGTGCGCGCTTTGACGTCTGCCACGCGCGCGCTCGCCGGAGGTGATCTCGATGTCCGCTTGCCCCCGCGCGTCAGCCGCCGACGGGACGAGTTCGGCGTCCTGGCGCGCGACTTCGAGGACATGGCGCGGCGCTTGCGGCAACTGGTACGTGGTCGCGAACGCCTGCTGCGCGATGTTTCGCACGAACTGCGCTCGCCACTGGCGCGCATGCAGGTGGCCGTGGCCCTCGGCCGACAACCCGGCGGAGACGTGAGCCAGTCACTACAACGCATCGAAGCCGAAGCAGGACGGCTGGACGCGCTCATCGACCAGGTCTTGAAGCTCTCGCGTCTCGATGCGGGCGCGGCGGCACTGCGCCTGGAGTCGATCGACCTGGTGGCAATCATCGACCAGGTAGCGCGCGATGCCAGCTTCGAAGGGCAGGGGCGGGATGTACGCGTCGAATGGCATCCGCCTGAGAACCCGGTAATAGCGCGTGCCGACGCGGAGCTGCTGGCGAGCGCGATAGAGAATGTCGTGCGCAACGCGTTGCGTTATAGCCCCTCAGGTGGCGCGATCGAGCTTGCATTGCAGACCGGCGCTGGCGAGGGGCTGCTTCAGGTGCGCGATCACGGACGGGGCGTGCCCGAGGCGGACCTGTTACGCCTGTTCGAGCCCTTCTTTCGCGTGGCGGAATCACGCAGCCGCGACAGTGGCGGAGATGGCATCGGCCTCGCGATCACAGCCCGCGTGCTCGCGGCGCATGGCGGAAGCACCAGGGCAATGAATGCGCCCGGCGGCGGCCTGCAGGTGGAGCTCAGCTTGCCTTTGTGATCTGCCGTACCGCGTGGTCAGCCAGCACTTGCGAGACGCACTGCGTCACCTTGATGCCGGTGGCGATGTGCAGGAATTCATTCGGACCGTGCGCGTTCGAAAGCGGCCCGAGCACGCCTGTCACCAGGAACTGCGTGCGTGGAAACCGTTCACCGAGCATGCCCATGAACGGGATGCTGCCGCCCGCGCCGAGATACATCGCATCCTGGCCGAAATAGTCGCGCGAGGCGCGCGCCAGCGATTGCTCCAGCCAGGGCGCGAGCGCGGGCGCGTCCCAGCCGCCCATCGCCGGACCCGCAACGAAGCGCACGCGTGCGTTGTAGGGTGGGTCCTCCTCCAGCGTTTTCTTGAGCAGTTGCCCGATGGGGGCAGGGTCACTGGTCGGCGGCAGCCGGAACGACAGTTTCACGCTCAGCCGCGGTACCAGGACGTTGCCCGCGTTCTGCAGTGCCGGGAGTCCATCCATGCCAATGACCGTGAGGCTGGGTTTCCAAGTGGTGTTCACGAGCAGTTCCACCGGGTCGGTGGACAGCGGCCTGACTCCGGCGGCGAACGGCAAGCGCCCTCGCACCTGTTCGCCCAGCACACTCGCAGCGGCGGCGATCTGTCGGCGTCGCTCCGGCGGAATCGAAGCATGCAGGGGCTCGACCAGCAGATCGCCCGTCACCTCGTCCTCGATGCGTGACAGGAGCTGGCGCACGATACGCACGCAGGAAGGCGCGATGCCACTGCCCATTCCGGAGTGCACGCCTTCTTCGAGCACCTGCACTTCAAGCGTACCGATGAGGTTGCCGCGCAGGGAAGTGGTGCACCAGAGCTGTTCGTAGTTCGAGCACTCGGCATCGAGACACACCACCAGGCTCGGCGTGCCCAGGCGGGGAGCCAGTGCTTCGACGTGCGCCGCGAGGTCAGTGCTGCCGCTTTCCTCGCATGCTTCGATGAGCACTACGCAGCGCGCGCGCGCGATACCCTGGGCATCGAGGGCGGCAATGGCAGCGAGAGAAGCAAACACCGCGTAGCCGTCGTCCGCGCCGCCGCGCCCGTAGAGCTTTCCATCACGGATCACCGGCTCCCATGGTCCGAGCCCCTCGTGCCAGCCCGTGAACTCCGGTTGCTTGTCCAGATGCCCGTAGAGCAGCACGCAATCGTCAACCTGTCCGGGGATCTCGATGAAGAGGAGCGGCGTTCGCCCTTTGATCCGCATGATTTTGACGGACATGCCAGAGATCGGCTGCGCGCGACACCAGCGCGCCATCAACTGGATGGCGGCCTCCATGTGGCCGTGCTGCTCCCAATCCGGATCGAAGAGCGGCGACTTGTTGGGGATACGCACGTAGTCGCACAGCTGCGGCAGGATGGATTGCATCCACTCGCTTTCGAGGCGCTCGCGCAGCGCGCTCTTGTCAAGTCTTTGTGCCATGATCAATCAGTACCTTAGGAGTTATAGTTAATGTCACACCTAGCTGGTTGCCGGCCAGCCGAAGAAGCGCCGCACGTTGGCGGTGGTTTGTGCCGCCAGCGTATCGGCCGCGACGCCTCGTAGTCGCGCCACGGTAGCGAGTATATGGGGCAGGAACATCGGCTCGTTGCGCCGGCTCGCTGGTCGTGGTGTGAGGTCGCGCGGCAGCAGATACGGTCCGTCGGTCTCGAGCATGATGAGTTCGGCCGGAATGCTCACGACGAGTTCCTGGAGCAGCTGGCCGCGGCGCTCATCGTTGATCCATCCGGTAATGCCGATGTAGAGCCCGAGGGCCAGGCACTCATCCAGTTCGGCTCGAGTGCCGGTAAAGCAGTGCGCGACGGCCGCGGGAAGGCGTGGCAGGTAGTCACGCAGGATGGAGATGAAATCGGCATGCCCGTCGCGCTGGTGCAGGAACACGGGACGACGCGTAGCGACTGCGAGCTCGAGCTGGGCGCGAAACACGCGCTGCTGATCCATGCGGGGCGAGAAATCTCGGAAGTAGTCAAGGCCACACTCACCAGCCGCGCAGACTTCCTCGGCCTGCATCAAGGCCTGCAGCTCCGTGCGCTGTTCAGCGCTGAATTCATGCGCGTGATGCGGGTGCACACCGGCGGTCGCGCGCAGCGCGGCCGGATGCTCTCGCACCAGCTCGATGGCGCGACGCGTGCTGGCGATACTCGAGCCGGTGACGATCAGGTGCGGTACACCGGCGGCGCGGGCCCGCTCGATCACCTGCACGCGATCAGCGTCATAGCTGTCGTGCGCGAGGTTGATCCCGATGTCGACAAGTGTGGCGCGCGTCATGAAACTGTGCGGGACTCCCTGGCCGTGGGGAGCGCTTGGCATGTTATCTTGGCGCGCCCTGCGCATGCAGGGAATCCTATGAGCGGGAGCATGTTCAAAGCCGGGATGCTGTTGTTGCTGCTGATGGCCGCAGTGGGTGTCCATGCGCAGGAGATGGATACCGCAGACCTCGAGGGACGCATCGAGTATGCGTATTTCACGGCTGACGCCAACGCACTGCGCAACCTTGTGAGCACGATGCAGAACTCGCTCGCCAAGGGGGACAGCAGTCCGCTCGCGCACTACGAGCGCGGGCTGGCGCAATATCGACTTGGCCAGGTCCTGGCAACCGCGGCGGATAGCGGGGCGGCGGCAGCGTTCGCGAATTGTAGCGACGCGCTTGGCAAGTCGATCGATGCCGACAAGCAGTTTGCCGAAGCGTATGCACTGCAATCGGCCTGTTATACGAGTCGGGCGCAGATCAACGCGTGGAAAGGGGTGGTCGATCTTCCCCTGGGAGGCTCACGTCTCGACAAGGCGCTCAAGCTTGCGCCTTCGAACCCGCGCGTCGCGCTCATCGATGCGCTCAACGACTACGATCGGCCCCGAGCCTTCGGTGGCGATCGCACGCAGGCCTGCACGAAGTTCGCGCACGCAGCAAAACTGTTCGAAGCCGTGGCGAACGATGCCTCTCGCACGCCGGGCTGGGGCGCAGCGGATACCTACTTGCACGTGGGACGGTGCCTGCGGGAAAGCGGCGACGTTCTCGGCGCGCGCAACGCGCTGGAACGCGCACTGATCATCGCGCCGGATTTTGCAGCGGCCCGCGACGAGCTGCGGCGCGTGGTCGCAGGTTCCTGACCGTCAGTAACGGAAGCGGAACGCACACTGCAGCGTGCGTTCGCGGAAGTCAGGATCGAGGCCGAGGAGCGAGCGCTGCTCGAGCTCGCCTTTCACCTGCAAGCCTTCGATCCAGAGCTGCCAGCCGTTGCCGAAATCGAAGCCGTAGCCGAAGGTCCAGCCGTTCGCATCCTGGTAGCCGTCGAAGTAAGCCTCGCCACGCAACGTGTTGGTCGTCAGGCGATCGTAACGGACGGTCAGGCGATGTGGACCGAAGACGCCGCTGACCAGGCCGAAGTACGATTCGAAGGCTGTGCGCAGGAACCCCAGTCCGTCGGCGCTCGCGCCGACCGCAGTATCGCCGTTCATCCACTGCGCGATCAGAGTCCAATCGGGTTGCCACTCGAAGCGCAGTCCGGCACTGTCGAAACGCGTGAGCCACGCCTTCTCGTAGCCATTGCTCGCCCGGGGATCGCCGCGGTTGTCGTAGTGAAGGACCCGCAGCACCAGTCGCTCCGGCCAGCTCGCCTGTGCGCCGAGGTAGTAACCGGGCCGATTGTCGATCTCATGAAAGAACTCGACCTGGTGACGCGAAGTGCTGTCGGCGAAGATCTTCGGCAGCCCGCCGAACAACCCCGTCTGGCGATCATGGATCGCCCAGCCGCGCTCGAAGATCTCCACGCCCAGCGGATCGTTCCAGCCATATAGCGCGCCGATCAGGCTGAGATCGACACCCTTGTCGGTGCGCGAGCCGAGCCAGGTGAAACTGCTCTCCGCGCCGATGGTCCTGAGCTCTTCACCGAGCCAGGTGTTGATGGCGCCGGGGCTGAGTGAGTAGGAGCTCCGCCAGCCGGTATCGCGGTTCTCGAGCGAGATGGGCGGGTAGAAGGCGCCGAGCTTCGTCCGCCAACGCCACGCGGAGGACGGGTACGGACGCCACTCGAGGAACGCTTCGGTAAGGTCGATGGGGTTCTTGTCGTGGTCGGCATAGGTGTCGGCGGTCACGTGCGCGCCCAGCGTTTCGGTGAGCGCACCACGATACTCGAGCGACAGGCGTCCGAGCTGCGGGCCATCGTGATCCTCGTCGAACCGTCCGAGTCCCAGGCCGCCCTGGGTGAAAGAGCGCTCGACGTCGGTACTCGCATAGCGCACATCCACCTGCACCTCGAGACTCTGCTCCCCCCAGTCGGCCGCAGGAACAGCAACGGGACAGCCCAGCGCGACGAGGAACAGCGCTCGACAGAGACCTCCGCAACGGGTCCCTTCAGTAATCACTGCGGTTCGCCTTCGTCGGTCGCACGCGCGGCTCGGGCGAGAGTGGTCGCGTCAATCGCAGCGTCACGGGTTGGCGCGCATCCGACGCGAGCCGCAGAGCGCGCGTGATCTCGTCGCTGGCTTCGTTGAAGCGCGGATTCCAGGCACTGATCTCGTACTCGCCGCCCGGGAGTCCCTCCAGCTGCAACGTCCCGCCAGTGTCGGTCTTGCCGAAGTAGGGCGACGGTGTCACGTAGATGTAGCCCAGCATGTTGTCGTGGATGTTGCAGCCCACCACCACCAGCCCGGGCTGATCGAAGATCAATGGCGGATAGACGTGGCCGCGATAGAGCGAGAGCTGGAAGCGCTTGGCCGGCGAGAACGAATACACCTGGTGCGCCACGGTGTCGCTGTTGGGAAAGTCGACCGCGGTTCCGGTGCGGATCACGAGGATCCGCGGCACGAACTGGCGGTCGATCTGGTCCATGATCGCGTGCGAGGACGGTAGCAAGGGCCCGAGAGTCTGCGGCGGCGTCCGCAGGCTGGCGACGATCACGACGTCGCTCACCGGTTTGCCGTCACGGTCCAGAACGTCGACATGCAACGCGGCGGCCGCAGCCGATGACGCCCAGATGTAGAGCGCACCAGCTACTGAATACAGAATGTTCAAGTGAGTGTGACGCACACCCGCAGCCGTCCCTGAAGCCTGTGGCGGACTGAATCACGTGCGGGGTGAGGTCAAGTTTGACCTGCGTCCCATTTTGACAATAGCCCGGTGGCCGGGGCGCTCGAACCTCTCTAGATTGCGGAATGCGTAGCGTTTTTTAACCGTTTCACTGGCTCGCCACTGCGCCGCACATGCAGAGTTTTCGTACGCGGATTCTCGGGCTGCTGCTCGCGATCGTAGTCACGACGCAGCTCGCGACCATGATTGCGCTGGTGGTGCAGACCCACCGCGAGGCGCAGTCGCGTGCCCAGCAGCAACTGAGTTCCGGCGGGCGCGTGCTTGCCAGCATCATGCATTCGCGGGCCGAGCAGCTGCGCGATGCCGTGCACGTGCTGGTGGCCGACTACGGCTTCAAGGAAGCCGTCACCTCATCGGACCAGGAAACGATTCTTTCCGCGCTGGACAACAGTGCCGCGCGCATCGACGCCGACCTGGCGGCGTTCTTCGACCCGGACGGCAAGGTCGTCGCCACCACGTTGCCCAATCTGCCCGATGCGAAGAGCATGCGTTGGCCTTCACTGGGTGCCGCCGCGCACGACTCGGGCGTCATCTATCGCAGCATCAACAACAAGCCCTATCTGCTGGTGATCGCGCCGGTGCGTGCGCCGGTGGCAGTGGGATGGGCGGCGATCGGCTTCGGCATCGATGCGACGCTGGCAGCACAGATGCGTTCGCTCCTTGGCGTGGACGTCTCCTATCTCGACGGCAGCCAGGGTGCGGCCACGCTGGTGTCCTCGCTCGAGCAGTCCAAGCAGGCAGCCCTGCGGGCTGAACTGAATAGTCGGCTCAACGCGAGCGGCCAGGCACAGCAGGTCGCTCTAGATGGCGAGGATTACGTGCTGCTGGTGCAACCGCTCGAAGGTGCTGACGGGCAACTCTACGCGGTGCTGCAGACATCGCTCGCCGAGATCCTCAAGCCTTTCGACAGCCTGCGCGCCACGATCCTTGGCGTAGCGCTGCTGGCGGTACTGCTTGCTGTGCCCCTTGCCACGATGCTCGCGCACAGCGCCAGTCGGCCGGTCGATCAGCTCGTCGCCGCTGCGCAACGCATCGAGGGCGGCAATTATTCGCAGCCAGTGGATCTGATGGCCACGCAGGAGTTCACCACGCTCGCTTGCACGCTGAACTCGATGCAGTCGCGCATCGCGGAGCGCGAGCAGCACATCCGTTTCCAGGCCTCCCACGACGAACTGACTGGCCTGCCGAACCGGGCGTTGTTCCGCGAGCGCCTGGTCGCGCAATTGGCGCAGCCAGGCCCGCTGGCGCTGCTGACAGTCGAAGTTCGCGACCTGGACCAGATCAACGCCTCCTTCGGTCACGCTTTTGGCGAAGAGGTGGTCCGCGAGGTCGCGCGTCGCGTGACCGGTCGCGTGGGCGAAGCAGATCGCGTCGCTCGCAGCGAGGCGGCGCAATTCATGGTGCTCGCGGTCGGGGCCGACGAAGGCAACGCACGCCACCTCGCGGCCCAGATCATCGAGTCGATTCGCGCCGGCCTGATTCGCGAGGACGTGCCGATCAGCCTCGACGCGTTCGTCGCGCTGTGCGTGAGCCCCGCACACGGCAAGGATGCCGACGTACTGTTGCGCCGCCTGGATTCGGCATTGTGTGACGCGCGTGCCGCCGCCACGTCCGTGATGGTGTACCAGCCGGGACGTGAAGAGGGACACCGCCGCCAGTTGGCGATTCTGGGCGATTTGCGGCGTGCCATCGCGAATGGCGAACTGTCACTGCACTACCAGCCCAAGGTCGACATGCTGACCAAGCAGGTGCAGGCCCTGGAGGCGCTGGTCCGCTGGAATCACCCGCGGCATGGCGCGATTCCGCCCGGCGAATTCGTGCCGCTGGCCGAACGCGCCGGCAGCATCATCCTGCTGACCAGCTGGGTACTGAAAAGCGCGCAGGAGCAGATGCACGCCTGGCACCATGATGGATTCGACATCGACGTCTCCGTGAATCTGTCGGCCGCCGACCTGAGCGACCCGGAGCTGCCGGAACTGGTGCGCAAGCGCTTGACCAAGACAACGCCACTGGCCAATCGGCTGGTGCTCGAGATCACCGAGAGCGCGGTGATGCGTGAGACCGCGAACGCGATCCGCGTCATGGAGGAGTTGCGCCATGACGGTGTGCGCTTCTCGATCGATGACTTCGGGACCGGCTATTCCTCGCTGGCACAGCTCAAGCGCCTGCCGGTGGATGAGATCAAGATCGACAAGTCCTTCATCATCGATCTTAAGCGCCAGACCGACGACGAAGTGATCGTACGCTCGACCATCGAGTTGGGTCACAGCCTCGGCGTGAAGGTGGTCGCCGAAGGCGTCGAGACTGCCGACGGCTGGGAGATGCTGCGACAGATGGGTTGCGACCTCGCGCAGGGCTATTTCATCAGTGCGCCACTCCCCGGCCCGCAGATCGTCAACTGGGTGCGCGCCCTCAACTCCAAGCTCGGCACTGCCGAGACTCCGACCCAGCAGGTTCGCATCCTCAAGGAACACCGGCGCAACAGCGTCTAGCGACCTGGCCGCCGCGCGCGCTGCGTAGCTGCGCGTCCGGATGTGCAATACTGCGCGCGCTCCGGCCCTGACAGAGGAGAAGAACCGATGAGCTGGGTCATCCTTGCGTTGCTCGTGCTGCTGGTGTTGTTCCTGGTCGGGACCTACAACCGGCTGGTCTCGGCCCGCAACGCCTACAAGAACGCGTTCGCGCAGATCGATGTGCAGCTCACCCGTCGTTACGACCTGATTCCGAACCTGGTGGAGACGGCGAAGGGCTACATCAAGCACGAGCGCGAGACACTCGAGGCGGTGATCCGCGCGCGTAATTCGGCAGTGAGCGGCCTGAAGGCGGCCGCTGCAAGCCCCGGTGACCCGGCTGCCCTGCAACAACTGGCGGGTGCCGAGAACACCCTGACCGGCGCATTGGGGCGCCTGTTCGCGGTCGCCGAGGCGTATCCGGATCTCAAGGCCAACCAGAACATGATGCAGCTGTCCGAGGAGCTCACCTCGACCGAGAACAAGGTCGCGTTCGCGCGCCAGGCCTTCAATGACGCGGTGATGTCCTACAACACGACACGCGAAGTGTTTCCCAACAACTTCGTGGCGGGCGCCTGCGGCTTTCAGCCGGCGCAGCTGCTCGAGATCGAGAGTCCCGAGAAGCGCGCGGTGCCGAAGGTCAGCTTCACCTGAGCCCAGACCGACTCCGCGCATCGCATCCGGGGTGAACGGGTGAACTTCTACGCGCGCCAGGCCGATGCGCACCGCCAGACGCGTCTCCTGGTCGTGCTGTTCGTGCTCGCGGTGGTCGCAATCCTGGTCGCCGTGAATTTCGTCGTGCTGACCATGCTCGCGGTCTCGGACTCCGAAGCGCCAGGCCTGCCCAATAGTGCGTGGATCGGCCACCGGCCCGGCACGGTGACGCTCACCTCGATCCTCGTGCTGGCCGTGGTGGGACTCGCGAGCCTCTACAAGACCATGGTGCTGCGTTCGGGTGGCGGCGTGGTCGCAAAGTCGCTCGGGGGCGATCGAGTCGATCGCGGTACGTCCGATCCGTTGCGGCGCCGGCTGCACAACGTCGTCGAGGAAATGGCAATCGCCTCGGGCGTTCCAATGCCCGAGGTCTATGTGCTCGAGCACGAAGCCGCCATCAATGCGTTCGCCGCCGGGCATACGGCTTCGAATGCCGCCATAGCAGTGACGCGAGGTGCGCTGGAGCACCTGAACCGCTCGCAACTGCAGGGCGTCATTGCGCACGAGTTCAGCCATGTCCTGAATGGCGACATGCGGATCAGCTTGCGGCTGATGGGACTGCTGTTCGGCCTGCTGGTGATCGCGCTGATCGGACGCACCGTGCTGCGATTCAGTTCGCGCAGTTCGGGCGATCGCAAGGGTGGCGTCGCTGTCGTTGCCCTGGCCGCCGTCGCGGTGATGCTGCTGGGTTACATCGGCGTCTTTTTCGGCCGGCTCATCCAGGCCGCGGTGTCACGCCGCCGCGAGGAACTCGCAGACGCATCCGCCGTGCAGTTCACACGCGAGCCGGAGGGACTCAAGGGCGCGCTGGTCAAGATCGGCGGCTACGACATGGGCTCGAAGCTGCAGAACGTGGGCGTCGATGAAGTCGCGCACATGCTGTTCGCGTCCGGCATGACACGCCTGTTTGCGACCCACCCGCCGCTCGTCGAACGCATTCGCGCGCTCGATCCATCGTTCAAGGAGTCCGAGTTCTCGAGAGTCGATTCCGGGCCGCAGCTCGACGCCGCAGCGGGCGAGCACTTGACCAGTGAGTCATTGCCGTCGCTGGATGCCGATTTCGGCAACCTCGCGAGTGGCCTGGTTGCGGCACAGTCGAAGACGATTGCGCGGCTGGTGGGCAACCCGGGAACGCCGCACGTGAAGGTCGCGCAGGCCTTGAAGCAATCGCTGCCGCCGGAACTGCTGACGAATCTCGAGGCGCCCGGCCGGGCGCTCGGCATGTTGCTGGCGTTGGTTCTCGACCCGAAGGCGGAGGTGCGCGCGCGGCAACTCACGATCGTCAAGGAGAGGCTCGGCGAAAGCGCACTTGGCTTGATCGCGCAGGCCGAGTCGGCTGCGGCCCAGCTCGAGCCCTTTCAACGCCTGCCGCTGCTGCAGAGCTTGTTTCCGAGCCTGAGGCGTCTCACGCGCGAATCGCGGCTGCGAATCTTGGAAGGTCTCGAGCGCCTGATCCGAGTCGACGGCCGGATCGAGATTTTCGAGTATGCCCTGGGCACCCTGGCGCGAATCTACCTGCAGGATGAATTGCGGCCCACCGGCTCGACGAGCGTGCTGAAGCTCAACCAGGTCACGACCGAGCTGCAGACTGTCTTCTCTACGCTCTCCGAGCACGGCACCACCGACCCGGCACGGGCCCGACGCGCCTACGAAATCGGCATGCACCACCTGTTGCCTGAGATCCGGCCGCCGTACCAACCCGTGCCGGGCTGGGCGCCGGCACTCGACCGCGCGCTCCAATGCCTCGATCGCCTGGCGCCCGCCGGCAAGGAGCAGCTGGTGGAGGCGCTCGTGAAGACCATCGCGCTCGACGAACAGCTCACCGTCGGGGAATCAGAGCTGCTGCGCGTCGTGTGCGCTTCGATTCACTGCCCTTTGCCGCCGCTGATGGATCTCAATCCGCGCGCCACCTGAAGAGGGCCGCCCCCAGCAGCATGAACAACACGCCGCTGATTGCGAGATAAAGGAGTTGCGGGGCGATCTGCGCGAAGCCCGCGCCATCGAGCATGATGGCGCGCGCGGCATCGAGCATCTGCGTGAGGGGGAAGATCTTGGCCAGCCACTGCAGCCAGTTGGCGGAGCCCTCCAGCGAAAACCAGACGCCCGAGAGCAGCATCATCGGCCAGGTGATGGCATTGAGAATGCCACTCGCAAGCTCCTCGCTGCTGAAGCGCGCCGCAATGAACAAACCGATCGCGATCATCGAGATCGCCCCCATGAGCGCGACCAGGAACAGAAGCAGGGGACTTCCCTCCATCCGGAAGTGCACTACCAGGCTCAGCGCCCAGAACACGAACACCATGACGATCATGATGATGATCAGTCGCGACAGCACCTGCGCCGAGATGAACTCGATCGCACGCAACGGCGTGGCGCGCAGGCGCTTGAGGAAGCCCGATTTGCGATATCGCACCACCACCCAGCCGACGCCGAACAGACAACTGAACATCATGTTCATGCCGAGGATGCCGGGCAGCAGCCAGTCGACGTAGCGCACTGCCTGGCCAGAGACGGCCTCCCGCTTCAGGCCAGGATCGGACTGCAACAGGAGCTTTTCGACCACGTAGCCCTTCGGCGAATCGGTATTCACCCAGTAGCGTGGTGTGGTGCGCAGATCCAGCAGCAGGTCGATCTGGTGGCGGCCGACCTTGCGAATCGCGTCGGTCTCGTCACTCACCGTGAAGAACTCGATGTAGTGGGTGGCGAGAAAAGGATGCATCGCGGTCTGGATCGATGCTCCCGAGTGCAGCACGCCGACCTTGAACAGCGGTCGCTCGGGGCCGCCGAAGATCAGGGCGAGGGCCACCACCAAGCCGATGGGTACCAGAATGTTCCACCCCAGAGTCGCGCGGTCGCGCAGGAATTCCACGTTGCGGGCGTGCCAGACCGCGAGCATTCGGCGGATCATGCGCGTAATTCCTTTCCGGTCAGTTCCAGGAACAGGTCTTCGAGATTGCGCGGCCGGATGCGCAAATGCTTGAGCGACACGCCCGCGTCCATGAGGTACCTGAGCGTTGCATCGACGCTGGCGGTGGAGATCTCGATCTGCTCGCTGCCGGCCAGCAACTGGAAGGGCACCGAGCTCGGATCGAGGGTGAAATCTTCGCGCGGCATCTCCAGGATCACGTCCTCGAAGTGCTCCTGCAGCAGCTGCAGGGGCGAGCCCATGGCGATGATGCGGCCGTGATCCATGATCGCGATGCGGTCGCAGAGAAAATAGGCCTCTTCCATGTAGTGCGTGGTGAGAATCACTGTCTTGTTGCTCGCCTTTACGGCGCGGACCAGGTCCCAGAAGTTGTGCCGGGCCTGCGGGTCGAGACCGGTGGTGGGCTCATCGAGGAATAGAATTTCCGGATCGTTGACCAGCGCAATGGCGAGCAGGAGCCGCTGCTGCTGGCCGCCGGAGAGCTTGCGGTTGTCACGGTCCTCGAGCTTCTCCAGCGCGCAGATGCGGATCACCTCGTCGACCGAAAGTCCGCGTGGATAGAGGTTGCGAAACAGGGTCAGGCATTCGCGCACCGTGAGAAATTCCTGCAGCGCCGTCTTCTGGAACTGGATGCCGGCCTCGGCGCGAAAGCGATCGCCGGCGGGTTCCCCGCGATAGAACACCTCGCCACTGGTGGCGGGCAGGATCCCCTCGATCATTTCGACCGTGGTGGTCTTGCCTGCCCCATTGGGGCCGAGGAGCCCGAAGCAAGTGCCGGCGTCGACGCCGAAAGAGACGCCATCGACGGCGACGATCGCGCCGTAATGTTTCACGAGATTGCGGGCTTCGAGTATTGCGGGCATGAGGATCCGTGGTGGCAAGCAGGGGCGAGCGATGCTACCCGATCGACACCGGGGCGGCGAGATCGACGGCCGCGGTTCACTGGTATGATCGCGCGCACTGAACGACGCTGGACCGCAATGGACGGCCGTTACCCGAACCTGCTCGCGCCACTCGACCTGGGATTCCTCACGCTGAGAAACCGCGTCCTCATGGGCTCGATGCACACGGGCCTGGAGGATCGCGCACGCGATTTTCCCAGGCTCGCCGCCTACTTTGCCGAGCGTGCGCGCGGGCAGGTGGGACTCATCGTCACGGGTGGCATCGCGCCCAACATCGTCGGCTGGGCCAAGCCCTTCGCGGGCAAGCTCAGCTGGCATGGCGAGGTGCCACGTCACCGACGGATCGCGGACGCCGTGCACGACGCAGGCGGCCATGTCTGCATGCAGATACTGCATACCGGCCGTTACGCGTATCACCCACTGGCCGTGGCGCCTTCGGCGATCCGCTCGCCGATCAGCCCCTTCAAGCCGCGCGCATTGTCCGCCCGCGGCGTGGAGGG